>JBBRBX010000038.1:0-43871 GCA_038205395.1 Caldilineales bacterium | reverse complement strand
TGTCTTTGCCCCCGAAATCTGCTTCCGCTTGCCGGAACTTGGCCTTGTCGCAGGTGCGATCTTGACCTATGTGGCTGCCGTTTTACCCCCTGTGCCAACTGCTTTCTGGGACAGAGCACCCAAACCCACCCCCGGTCGCCTCCGTCGAGTCTTGGCACAAGCTGATTTTCCGAACTTACTCACTTGCGACCCGGAACTTCGTAAAAAGAACTCCGTCACCACCCATTTGCCCAAAGGCATTCATGCCCATCGCCGCACCAAACGGGCTCTTGACCTCTGATTTACCGGAAACTAAAGAGATGAAGTAGGGCGAATAAATAAATATTGGATCACATAGTTCTCATGGGTGAATGAGAGAAATGACCAAACAGTAGCCGGAGTTTGGATGCACGCTCGCTGTCTCCAACCGCGCCTCCGCCTATAATGGCGGCGTGAGACCAGGATGGCAGCGGTGCGAGATTGGATTGCGATCTCCCCTGCCGCATTTGCAAAGGAGACAAAACGACAATGGCACAAACCTACACCAAACCCAGCGATGCCGAACTAAAGCAGAAGCTGACCACTGAACAGTACAAGGTGACGCAGCAGGAGGGCACCGAGCGCGCCTTCAGCAACGAATATTGGGACAACCACAACGACGGTATTTATGTCGATGTGGCGTCGGGCGAACCGCTTTTCAGTTCGCTGGACAAATTTGATTCCGGCACGGGCTGGCCCTCCTTTACCAAGCCGCTCGAACCGGCTAACGTGACGACAAAAACTGACCGCAAACTGGGCATGGCGCGCACAGAAGTCCGCTCACAGCACGGCGATTCTCACCTCGGCCATCTGTTTGAAGACGGCCCCGCACCCACGGGTCAGCGCTTCTGCATGAATTCAGCCTCTCTGCGCTTTATTCCGGTGAATAAACTGGAAGAAGAGGGCTACGGCGAGTACTTGTCGCTGTTTGCCCAACGCCACCCGGCAAAGAGCTGATCTGCCGCAGCGCCTCTTGGACCGCAGCCCGCACCAGCGGGTTGCGGTCTTGCTGCACGGCCAGCAGCAGCGGCCGCGCAGCCTCTTGCCCCAATGCACCCAGAGTCTCGGCTGCCCGCCAGCGCACGGCTGAGTACGGATCGGCCAGCGCCGCCGCCAGCAGCGGCACGACGCCTTCACCACCGCGCACGCCCAGGATGTGGATCGCCAGCCAGCGCAACGCTGGGTCAGGAGCGGCCAAAGCCGATAGCAGAGCGGGAGCAGCGGCAGGCCCCAGACGCAGCAGCGCCGGTATGGCGGCAGTGCGCACCCCCGGCTCTGCGGCGCTGAGCAGACGCACGAGGGCATATGCTGCCTCCGGCGCGGCTGGTGTGCCACCTGCCCATCCCAAAGCTTCGGCGGCGGCTATCTGTACAGCCGGCTCACTGTCCGCAGCGGCTTCGACCAAAGCGGGCCAGCCTTCCACTACACCTAATTTGCCAAGTGCACAGACGGCTTCTGTGCGTACCCCCAACGCCGGATCATGCAAGGCGCAGGCCAAAGCGGGCCAGGCGTCCTGGGGAGCAGCAAACCCCAAGGCACAAGCCGCCAGCCTGCGCGTGGCAGCAGCCGGCGCCGTTAGAGAAGCAGCCAATCTTGCGAGGGTGACGCCGCCGATTGCAGCGAGCGACTCAGCTGCAGCCAGGCGCACCGCTGCGGCGCGATCCTCCAACAGCAGCCCCAGGCGCGGCATGGCCACTTGCGCCTGCAGCGCGCCCAACGCCTGCGCCGACGCCGCCCGCACATCCGCATAATAGCTGTCTAATCCACGCAGCAGGAGATCCACCGCAAAGACGCCGCCGATCTGCCCAATGGCAGCCGCCGCCGCTGTGCGCACAGCGGCGGACGGATCGCCCAATGCCATCGCCAGCGCCGGCAGCACCGCTTCATCCCCCACCACACCCAACGCCACGGCCGCGGCGCCCCGCACCTCATGCCACAGATCGCGCAGTGACTGGCGCAGAGCGTCGTTGCTGGCACTCTCTCCAGCGTGGCCAAACGCCTCCACCGCCGCCAGACGCATGTCGGGGTCTGGGCCGGCAAGCGCCGGCTGTTGGCCAGGTGGTGCCGTATCCACCGGGTCGGGACTGGTGGATACGCTTATGGCAGGCAAAAGGCGGGCAGAGACAAAGCTGTAGGCGAGCGTGGCGCCGCGCGGCAGTGGATCGGGGCCGGCGGCCACAATACGACAGCGATGCCCATGCCGATAGGCAAACCATTCCACCTGCCGGTAGAGCAGAGGTGAATCGCCGTCTGCCGTCTCAAGCAGATCGAGCAGCAGGAGCAGACGGCGCTGCCGGCCCCAAACATCCAGCAGCGCAGCTGCATTCGCCGGCGGCTGACCAGTCCGCTCCAGTTCACTGGCAAGGTGAGCGACCAGCCTTTCCTCCAGGCCAGCGATATGTGCGTCCGGCAGCAAGCGCAGCAGGAGTGGCACGGGCTGCGCGACCAGACCAAGATGCACATAGCCCCAGCCGCAGCGGGCACAGTTGCCGGCCAGCCACGGCAGCAGCGGCTGCAACTGCGGCTGCGATCCATGCAGCAGCAGGTGGGGATGGCGGGCTAAGGCGGCAGTCAGCCGCAGCGGCAGCGCTACGCTCAGTGCCCGCTCTTCGTCCACAGCGGCTGCCCGCATGGCGTCCAGGCGCAGCGGGACAGGGCCGGCGCCGCTCCGGTCGCTGCCCTGCAGCGGGTGCGGTGGCGGCAGCGGCAGGAGCTGGCCATCAACTGGATCATCCGCGGGCGCAGAACTGGAGGGCGCAGCATAGCGTGCACGCATATAGCCAAGATAGCTGCGCTCGCAGGCGCGTAAAGAATCGGCAATCACCCACGTAGCGTACTCGCACTGGCAGCAGAATGGCAACTACTTTGTTCTGCGGTATACTGGCGGCAGGTTGCGCACAAGCGCCAGCCTTCAGAGTGCCACCCGAAATTGCTCAGCAAAGGAATCAACGCATGATCAGCAAAGACGCGCTGCTGGCGGCGCACATCCAATACGAACTGCAACAGTACGCCCCTGACCGTCTGGAGCCGGTGCTGCGGGAGGAAATGGTCGCTCTCTACGCGTGGCTGGGGACGGTCAATGTCAGCGAACTGCTGCAGCCGGACATAGTGACGGCGTGGATTCAGCGCAATGTGCTGGAGCGGCCGCTGCCGGCGGAGGTCATCGACTTTCTCAAAGAGAACATTATCGTCGCGCTGGAACTCGTGCAGGACGACCAGAGCCGCGTGCAGGATCTGCTGCCGAAGGCTGTCTTTGACAGGGCGGTGGACAGCATTGCATCGATGCAGGCGCTGCGCGAGCAGATCGTCCACCAGGTGGTGACCAGTTCGCTCTACTCGCGGCTGCTGGCCAACGTGCTCTATCACGGCATCAAGACATTTCTGGTGACGGAGAACGGCATGGCGCGCTCGATCCCAGGAGCTAGTGCGCTGCTGCGCCTCAGCCAGAACGCGTTGAACGCCACAGCACCGCAGATGGAGAAAAATGTCGACAAGCAGTTGGTGGCTTTTATCGACGACAATATCCAGCAGACAATTACAGACAGCGAAGCCTTTCTCAACCGTTCGCTGAATGAAGAACTGCTGCACAAAGTAGGCGAAGAGTTGTGGGATTCGGCTGCCGATGAGACGCTGGCGCACTTCAGCCGGTCGCTCGACAAAGAGGCGCTGGTGGCTTGGGTGGATGTGGTGGAGCAAAGCTGGCTGCATCTGCGCCAGACGGAACTGATGCACGACATTGTGCAGGCAGTTGTGCGCAGTTTCTTTTTACGCTACGGCAAACAGGACATGCGTGCGCTGCTGGAACAGATGGGGCTGAGCGAAGAAGCTGTCCTGCCGGAAGCAATGGTCGTGGTCGCGCCGCTCGCCGAACGAGCGCTGGCGAGCGGCTATCTGGAGCAGCGCATTCGCAGCCGGCTGGAACCATTTTACACGCAGTACTTTGCCGGTCAGCAGCATACAGAAGCAGAGACAAGGGAAAGCAACGCATGAACATCCAGGATATCCACCTTATCTACGACTACAACTACTGGGCGCGCGACCGCATCTTGCGTGCAGCCGAACGCGTTACTGAAGAACAGTACATCATGCCGGCCACCTTCCCGTTTGGGGGTCTGCGCGGCACGCTGGTGCACATTTTGGACGCGGAAATCAGTTGGCGCACTTTTTTCGAGCGGAGCGAATGGATGGCGGAACTGGGTGAAGCCGATTTCCCCACGCTGGCCCGGTTGCGGACGGCGTGGGATGTCGAAGAAGCGTCCATGCGCGCCTTTCTGGCCCGCCTCACGGACGCCGATCTGGAAAACATTCTAGCCTACACCACTGACGAGGGTGACCGGCGGCGCATCTTGTGGCACTGTCTGCTGCACGTCGTCAACCACGGCACGCAGCACCGCGCCGAAGCCGCAGCCTTGCTGACTACCTACGGGGCATCGCCGGGAGAAGTAGATTTCACACAGTTTTTGAATGCAGTAGGGAAAGCATAGAAACGAACTGATAAAACGCTGCAGCGCCTGGCAAAGTTATATGCTATCGTGCAGCCGTTGATCCGACCGCACGACAGCAGCAGGTGGATACGAGCAATGAACATCCAGTTTGGCGGTAAGACGGTAATTGTAACAGGCGCAGCACACGGCTTTGGCCACGCCATTGCCTTGGCCTTTGCCCAGCGCGGCGCGACCGTGTGGGGCTGCGATGTGGCGGCGGAGGAACTGGCGGAGACTCAGCAGCTTTGCCAAGACATTGGCGGCGTCTGTGAGGTGCGGCGGGTGGATGTGACCGACCGCGCCATCGTGATGGCGTTTGTGGCCGAGGCGCAGCGGGCGCGCGGACAAGTGCATGTGCTGGTCAACAATGCCGGCGGCGTGCTCAACCAGGTGGGCCAACCGCTGGAACAGGTCAGTGCGCAGGAGTGGCAGGCGATCTTTGACGTCAATGTCACCGCCGCCTTTACCTTTGCCCAGGCCGTCGCCCCCGCCATGAAGGAAGCCCGCTTTGGCCGCATCATCAACATCTCCAGCGGGGCCGGCTTGGGCATCAGCCTGACCGGCATCCAGGCCTATACCGCAGCCAAAGCGGCGCAGATCGGGCTGACACGCCAACTGGCGCACGAACTGGGGCCGTGGGGCATCACCGTCAACAACATTGCGCCGGGGTTTGTACGCTCCAATCCCACCACCGAACGCCAGTGGCAGTCGTATGGAGCCGAAGGCCAGGCGGCGCTGATCGAAAGCATCGCCTTGCAGCGGCTGGGCGCAGCCGACGACATTGCGCACGGCGTGCTCTTCTTTGCCTCCACTTATGCCGGCTGGATCACGGGGCAGGTGCTGGCGATTGACGGGGGACGCTAGCTGATAATAGCGCCAATCCGGCTCATGCCTAATGCTTGCGCCGCCCGCAGACGATACAGGCCGTCCTGCAGCAAATAGCCATCGCGCAAACGGCGCACGCCAATCGGCGGTACAATCTCGCCGCTGCGCCGGGCGCGTTCAACAACCTTCTCCAACTTTTGCGGATCGAGTGGCCTGCTTAACAAGTGGTTGGGAACCCGCACCTGCTCTATAGCAATTTGCACTGCGGGCTGGACAGCAGGCGCAGGAGAGGGATCATTGGTTGGGGCAGGCAAATCACTTGGCAGCATGCCGGCCGGTGCAGCCCAGGTCAATGCTAAGGCAAATCCGGTTTCCTGCACAAAAGTGGCCTCCAGCACAGCCAGACTGGCGGCCTCCACCGCGCCGGCCACAGTGACAGCGACCTCACTGCGCTCCAGGTAGACACTCGGTCCTTTAGCGATTGTCCAGCCCTGCCGCTGAAGCAGCACACGCAGCGTGCTGAGGATGGCGCCCTGATTGGGCTGTGGGTTGATGTGCAAAGGGTAGCCTGTCTCCGCTTCCAGTTCGTCAAGCCGGCTGCGCTGGCGTTCTCCCACCGCAGCCGAGACAAACGAAAGAACAATGGCATCGCCTTTGAGACTGGTGCGGTACAAAGATGTGCCGGCCAAAGAGGCTTTGATATGCGCATAGGCGGCATTGATCTCCATACGCCGGCCAGGCACTGCGCGTGGCGGCGCGGACAGAGGAACAGGCAGCGGCTGCAAGACAACATCCAGCGCATAACCGCTGGCATGCTTATATTCACGGCACAGTTGTTCCAGCGCTGCGCCGGCTGCCGCGCCGGCGGGAGATGCAAGCGTGACGGCCACACGTTGCTCACTGCGGAAAATGGATGGTTCGCGCAGGCTCTGCCAGCTGGGTGGCAGCAGCTCGGTGACCAGCGCCGCCAGCGCGGCATTATTCGCTTCCGGCGTCACCTCGATTCGCCAGCCACTTTCGACAGCCAGCGCTTCAATGGTATCGGCATAACGCATCCCTGCTACATCAGGAAAGTCAAAAGTCAGCACCAGCACGTGCTCGGCCAGGCGGTAGCCGCTGCGCCGCAGCCGCGCCTCGGCGGGAAAGCTGCGGTTGGCCAGTGCCAGCGCCTGATTGGGTTCCATCACCACGTGCTCGGAGGACAGCGCAGCAGCAAGCGTAGCGGTAAGCGCCGCAGTTGCCTGGCTGGAACCGGCGTCACTGTCGAGCAAGCTCAGAATATCCTCCGGCCATAGGTCGGCAGGCAGCGCATCACTGCCCGCCACCTGCACCAGGAGATGGCCGGCGGCAACTGTCACGGTTTGCGCCGCCACTATCTCACCGTCGATTCGTGCCAGCAACCAGCGCCCTTGCAGGTTGCCCCAGTCAGCAAGCTGCGCCCGGCGGCGTGTCGCCAGTTCCACCTGTGGGCGTGTGCGCACCCGATACAGATCAAGGCGGCTGCGGTCAGCGACAAAGTAGAGGTCGTCAGCAGCCAATGCAGCCGCAAGCGTGGCCAGCGGGTCACCGGGCGGGGCAAATTGTCGCCACCAAAGATCGGCAAGTTCAGCCAGTGTCACTGTGACTGCCGGCGCCTCATCCCGCTCCTGCCCAACAGCAGCAAGCAGCGCTTCCCATAAACGATGCAGATCAAGCGGCCTGCCGCGGCCGATTCCTTGTGCCACAGGCGCCGGCGCTCGCCGGGTGAAATTAAACGCATATGACTGCCCCGCCCGCGGCAGCCGCACCGCCCGCCCACGGGCTTGCAACGCCTTGGCCAGGCTGGCGCGCGCGTCACCATCGCCGTGCACCAAGAAAATCTGCGCAGGATCCAGCGTCTCCACCAAACTCACAAGTTGGCCCTCGTCGGCATGAGCCGAAAGGGAGTACGTAGCCAGACGGCACTGTACGTCTACTTTTTCCTTGCCCAGGCGCAGGATGCCGCGCCCGCGATTGGCCATTTCCTGCAAGCGACGGCCAGGGCTTTCCTCGTCCTGATAGCCAGTCAGAAGAATGGCGTGCTGCGGCTGGCCGGCCAGGCTGCGCGCATAAGCGACAGCCGGGCCGCCAGACAGCATACCGGAGCTGGAGACGATCACCGCAGGGGCCTCATCCCAAAGCAGGGCTGAACGGTGTGCAGCGTTCTGGATGGGCCGGACAGCACCAGTGAAAAAGTTGGCGCCTTGTTCCTGCAAAGCCAGCGGCAACGCCGTTGGGAAGGCGCTATAGGCGCTGCAGATGGAGCGCACCATGCCGTCGGCCCACACGGGCAAAGAGGGCAGTTCGCCGCTGCGCTGAAACTCCGCCAACGTCAGCAGCACCTCTTGCGCGCGGCCCAGGGCAAAGGCAGGAATCAACACCTTGCCGCCGTTGGCAGTCACTTCAGCGACAGAGTCAACCAGCCGCCGCTCTTCTACATGTCGATTGGCGTGCAATCGCCCGCCATAGGTGCTTTCCAAGATCAGGATATCGGGCGTAAAAGCAGGCGGGCGCGCGCCATCCACCGTGCGTTGAGGCGAAACGGAAACATCGCCGCTGATCAGGATGCGCCCCTCACTGCTGGCAAGGCCAATCATGGCTGCGCCGGCAATATGGCCGGAAGGGAAATAGGTGGCGGTCACACCGGGCAGGACTGGAAACGGCTGGTGAAACTCAACGGGCACGAACGCCGCCAGCAGCTTACTGGTCGCCACTTCGTCAAACAGCGGCAGTTCGCCTTCTTCTTCCAGGCGTGAACGCATGATGCGCCGTGCATCTTGATGCAGAACGCGTGTCAGCTCCACCGTCACCCCGGTAGCGTAAACCGGTGCATCAGGGTAGCGTTCGCAGACTAATTCAAGCGCACCGGTGTGGTCGGTGTGGGCATGGGTGACGAGAACAGCATCCAATCCGCCGCTGCGGTCAATCTGGCCCAGATCGGGAAGTTGATCGCCGGCCAACCCCCAGCGTGCGCGCGGCGTTGGTCGGATGCCGGCGTCGATCAGCAGCCGCCGTCCGCCGATTTCGATCAAAATACAGGAGGCGCCAACTTCGTCAGCGCCACCCAAAAAGATGATGTTCATCGCTGCCACCTCAACATATAAAAAGGATTGCTGCCGGCTGATCAGCGCAAAGCAGGCGCTGAGCGACTAGCGCAGCAGCGCCGGCTGGCCGGTAGATGCCAATACAGCGTTCCACAGCCAACCATTGAGATCGATCTTTTTGCGCTGCGAAACAGCCATGGCGATCGGCACGTGCGTGAACTGGTCGCGCCAGTTGCCCATCACGAGGTTGGTGCGCCCGCTCATGCCAGCATGTACGGCGTTGTGCCCCAGCAGCAAGCTGAAAGCCGAGTCAAACGTATTGGCGGGCACACTGCGGATGATGTAGCTGGGGTCGATGTATTTGAGATTGACCTGCAACCCATCGGCCCAACAGCAGCTTCTGAGTTCGTCGCGCAGATACAGGCCGATGTCGGCATACTTCAGGTTGCCTGAAGCATCGCGCTCCGCCTGGCTTTGCAGCAGATCCTGGCCGGCCCCTTCGGCCACAGCGATCACGGCATGGCCTCGTTCCTCCAGCCGCTTGCGCAGGGAGAGCATCAGCGCCTGCACCGTGAAGGGTGATTCAGGCACCAGGCAGTAGTTGACGCGGCTGTCGGCCAAAGCGGTGTAGGCGGCGATAAAGCCGGAGTCGCGGCCCATCAGTTTCACAAGCCCAATGCCATTGCGGGCGGCAACCGCCTCGGTGTGGGCAGCCTCGACAGCCATTTGCGCCTCGGACGCCGCGGTCTGGAAACCAAAAGATTGGTATATGTAGGAGATATCGTTGTCAATCGTCTTCGGGATGCCCACCACGGCAATACTGCCCCCGCGGCGGCTCACTTCTGTAGCGATGGCCTGCGCCCCGCGCAAGGTGCCGTCGCCGCCAATTGTAAACAAAATACTGACTTGCCGGCGCTCAAGCTCATCCACCATGATATTTACCGGCTGCTCACCGCGCGATGTGCCCAGAATCGTACCGCCCAACGTGCTGACCGTCTCGACAACATCAGGGGTCAGAAGCAGCGGTTCATGGCCTAGAACGGGATTCAGCCCTTCATAGCCGTAGCGAAAGCCGAATACGGTGGTGACGCCATAATGATAGTGCAGGCTCAACACTACTGCGCGCAGGACATCGTTGATGCCAGGGCAGAGACCGCCGCAGGTGACGATGCCACAGCGCAAGCTGGTGGGATCGAAATAAACCTGCTCGCGCGGGCCGGCCTTCTCAAACACGGGCGGCCGCTTGTCCTGTTGCACATAGGCGCGCACGTCCGCCCAGTCACCATGATAGAGAACCTGCTCGTCATCGCCGACAAATTGCACGGCTTTCATGGGTGACGGGTAGCGCGGCGCGCCAAGACGCATGATGCGAAAATCCAGTTCAAGAGAATTCATTGGCACGATCTCCATATTGCTATACTTTGCTCTGGCCCAGCCGTCTCCAGTTCAGGTCTGCTCAGGAAGGATGCTCAGCGGCTGTGCTTTCGGGGGTCGTCGCCAGCAAAGCTTGCTCATCAGGATTCAGGCTAAAGAGCGATTTCAGCCGGCGCGGTTCATTTACCGTAAAAATCAGCAAAAAGAGCGCTGCTGCGCTGACGATGGTCGAGACGGCAAACAAGGCGTTGTAGCTGTAGAGGGCCAGCAGCCCGCCAATAATCGGCGCCACGGCGCTGCCCAAGCCGGAAACGGTGTTGCCGACGCCGACATAGGTGGGAAGATGGTCACGATGCGAGAACTCCATGCAGCTCAGCACGGAGGACACCGTAGTAATGCCCGCTGCCAGACCCATAAAGAAAAAGATGGGGTAATACCAATCGGGCGAGGGCGCCAGCCAGGCCATGCCGAAAGCAATCAACGACATCCACTGGCCCAGTTCCAGTGTCAACTTGTGACCCCAGCGGTCGGCGAGCACACCAGCGACCAGGTTGCCTATCGTCTGTCCCAAGAAGAGCGCCGCCGTAAACCAGCCGACGATTGCATCCGAAACATCCCATTGTGCGATAGCGGCAACAGTTAGGAAGCCTGCGCCCATGCGCCCGACGTTGATCAGAAAACGGGCAATCAGAAATTTGCGATAGTTGTGGTCGCCGCGCACGATCAGCAGGATTTTTTGCCAGGACGCGCCCGAATTCTTGGCGACGTTGGCAGCGGGCCGCTTCACCGGCTCGCGCGTAAACGCCAGCGAAAACCAACTGATGGTGACGGCCAGCGCAGCCAACGCAAAGGAATAGGCAAAATTGTAGGGGAAGGGGTAGGCGACCAACAGCCAACTGCTGAAGACCGCTCCCAAAATTCCGATGCCGGTGCCGATAAAGGCCGTAAAGCCAAAAAACCAGGCGCGTTTGTTGACGGGAAAACAGCGAGCGATCATGTCTGACCAGGCCGGCGCAATGGCGCCGGCGCCCAACCCATGCCAGGCATAAAAGAAAAAGAAAACTATCAAGGCCAGGGTCGAACTGTAGGTCGCAAGCAGCGCCGCGAGAGGCAGAAACCAAAGCGGAAACCGTTCCGCAAAAAAGCCCAGGTTGATTACGATTGGCTTCTTGCGCGCCAGCCGCTCGGTGCCCCCAGCCGTCAGAAGCTGCGGCAGATACCAGGCGGCGGAGCTGAGCACGCCCAGCAGCGCAATCCAAAAGGGGGCGCTGCTCAACTTGCTGACAAAGAGCGGCAGGATGGTCGTAGCGGAAATAAAGCTGAGGCCAAACCAGAAAAAAGCACCGTCGCCCACATTCCAAAGAAAATTCCAGCGATAGTTGGCAGCCGCCTGCGCATCCAACTCTTCCTCGCTGTGATCGGGCACAGGCTTGTCCAACTCCAATAGGCGGCGCACGAATGACTGCCGCCATCCGATCCGTTGTGTGCCCGCTTGTGTGCTCATACCAATCCACCTAATCCAAAAAGAGTTATGGCATCCGCCCGACGTGACGCAAAATCGCCAAAGGGCCAGACGCCTTTAGTTGTGCCAACTGGGCTGCTGAACGCACCAGCAGGCTGCCGGCAAAGCCCAATGCATTGACAGGGATACCATCGGATTCTTCCTGTGTACGCGGGACCAGCAGCATCCACGTGCGCGTCGCCAGCAAATTATAGGGCGGCAGCAAGCCCGCAGCATCCAAGCGGTCGAGAGCGAGCGCAGCCAGCAGCGCCTGATAGCGGCCAAGCAGTTGTCCGGCAGCGTCCGCCGGTGTATCCAGCCAGAGCGGGTCCAGCCGCATCAGCGCGTGCGGATAAGGCCAGGTGCGCAGGTGCACAACATCATCCAATTCCTGCACCGCCAGCGCTTGCTCAACAGGCAGCCGCAGGGTGTCCGGCCCCAATGGCAGCGGCGCCAACTGCAAATGTTTGTGGCGTTGGCTGGCCCCTGCCACTTTGCCGGCATTGTAAAATGCCAGCGCATCCACTTCCGCCATACAGGCCCAGAGAGCGGCAAAATCAGCGTGGTTCAGGGCACTCGTCTGCTCTTCAAAATCGCGCGTGACGACCAGCAGGTGGTGGCCAATCACATTAAACTTATTGAGCAGACAGACGTGCGTGGCGGAGATGTCCGCTACAAACATAGCCGGTTCATAGGGCAAGAACGGATCCCCCGGCGCTGCAGCAGCGCGCTGCCGCCTGCCGGTCAACTCGCGCACCAGAAAAGGAATTCCCTGATCTTCGACGATATGCTGCATTGTCGCGATCGGCTGCAGTGCACCCACGGCCTGTGCGTGTGTGGCCGCCGCCACTGCGCGTGACCAAAGTGCATCTACCCCCAAGCGCTGCTGTCTGTTCACGAAGCAGTATAATAATGCATACGAAAGCGAAAACGGAATTGGCGTGCAGGGTTCAGAGAGGGTAAAGCGCAGCGGCAGGTGAGTGAAAGCAGCCTCACTCACCTGCCGCTGTCGCGCCTTTGCCTATTTGTGCTGCTCCACAAAACGGGTCAGCACCTGCTGGAGCGTCGGTTCGCCGATCTCCTGCAGTTCATAGCGCACGCGCAAAGCGGGCTTGTCAATCTGCACCAGACGACGCAAGTCGATCGGGGTGGCAATCAGCACCACATCGGCGGGTGTACTGTTGATTGTCGCCTGCAGATCCGCCACCTGCTGGTCGCTGTAGCCCATCGCCGGCAGGATTGGCCCGGTGTTGGGATACTTGCGAAAGGTCTCGGCCAGTGTGCCGACGGCGTAGGGTTTGGGGTCTATGATCTCACTGGCGCCAAAGCGGCGGGCAGCCACCCAGCCGGCGCCGTACTTCATTTCGCCATGTGTGAGCGTGGGGCCGTCTTCAATCACCAGCGCACGCTTGCCGCGGATCGTTGCGCTCTCTTCCACAAAGATCGGGCTGGCGGCATCGATAATGACCGCATCGGGATTTAGATCAATGGCAATTGCCCGCGTACGTTCCACCTGGTCGATGGTAGCCGTCTCCACCTTGTTAATGATGATTACATCGGCTCGGCGCACGTTGACTTCGCCTGGGTAGTAATGCAGCGCGTGCTCAGCGCGGTGCGGGTCAACCACGGTGATCCACAAATCCGGCTTATAGAAGGGCAAATCATTGTTGCCGCCATCCCAGATGACGA
The DNA here is from genome assembly GCA_038205395.1 of Caldilineales bacterium. Lineage (GTDB taxonomy): Bacteria > Chloroflexota > Anaerolineae > Caldilineales > Caldilineaceae > Fredericiella. Next base: position 30,918 of record JBBRBX010000038.1, on the reverse strand, counting down.
TGTCGGCCTCGTCCTCGGCCTGGCGCAGGATACGCTCATAGTCGACGCCGGCGTAGATAACGCCGCCGGCCTCCACATGCGGCTCGTACTCCTCACGCTCTTCAATCGTCACCTGATGACGATCCATGTCCTCCATGCTGGCAAAGCGCTGCACAGCCTGGGCGGCCAGGTTGCCATAGGGCATCGGGTGGCGTACGGAAACCACACGCCGGCCCAGTGCGCGCAGCGTGCGCACGACAGCGCGGCTGGTCTGGCTTTTGCCGGCGCCCGTGCGCGAGGCGCAAACGGCGATCACCGGCTTGGAAGAGGGGAGCATGGTCTGGCGCGGGCCAAGCAGCATATAATTGGCGCCGGCAGCCATCGCCTGTGCGCCAAGATGCATCACATGATCGTAAGTGACATCGCTGTAGCTGAAGACAGCTACATCAATTTGTTCGTCTGCAATCAGTCTGTCCAACTCGTCTTCGCTGACGATGGGAATACCGCCAGGGTATTGCTTTCCGGCCAGTTCCGGCGGATAGCGGCGGTTGTCAATATAAGGAATCTGGGTAGCGGTGAAGGCAACTACTGTGTAATCTGGGTTATCACGGAAGAAAACGTTGAAGTTGTGAAAATCGCGGCCGGCTGCGCCCAAGATGAGTACGCGCTGCACCATAGCGGACCTCCTTGCAATCCAAAACAGACTGACCTTCAGTGCGAAAGTCGAGCGTCTTTTAGTCTAGCCATTTTACAGCCAATGCAGCACCGCCGAGGGACGGGTTGTACTCCTGGCCAATTGACTAGGCAACGACAGCCACGCCTTCACAAATGTGCAGAAAGCGCGCAAATTTTCACTTGACAGCGCTTCTGCAATCGATTACAATGCAAGCTAGATTCCAATCGCGCATTTTTATGTCCCCTATTGGTTATGCCAGCAAAAATCGAAGATGTAGCCCGGCAGGCCGGCGTTTCTACGGCAACCGTCTCGCGGGTTCTGTCCGGCAAACCGTATGTCAGTAACGATCTGCGCGAGCGCGTGATGGACGCCGTGCAGGAGTTGAACTACCGGCCCAGCCGCGTGGCGCGCAGCCTGCGCGTGCAGCGGTCCAGCATTATTGGGCTGATTGTCTCCGACATTCAAAATCCATTCTTTACCGCGGTGGTGCGTGCGGTGGAAGACACAGCTTATCAGCACAAGTTCTCGCTGTTTTTGTGCAACTCGGATGAAAACAGCGCCAAGGAAACGATGTATTTGGAGCTGATGGTGGCCGAGCATGTGGCGGGCGTCATTTTATCGCCGACATTGGGCCAGAACGACATCTACCGCCATCTGGCCGAAGTGGGGGTGCCGGCGGTGGCTATCGACCGCCGCGTGACCAATGTAGACATCGACTCCGTGTTGGTGGACAACGTAAGCGCCGCACGGCGGATGGTGCTGCACTTGCTGGAGATGGGCCACCGCCGCATCGGCGCCGTCGTCGGCACACCGGTATCGAGTACAGGCGAGGAACGGCTGCGCGGCTATGTTGAGGCGCTGCAAATGTACGGGATTGAGGTGCAGCCGGGTTTGATCCGCGCCGGTATGCCGCGCACCCTCAATGGCCGTGAATTCACCAATGAGTTGTTGGGGCTGCCGCAGCCGCCGACAGCCCTGTTCGTCGGCAACAATCTGCTGACGCTTGGTGCGCTGAGCGCCATTTACGAACGTGGGCTGCGCGTACCGGAAGATATTGCGGTGGGGGCGTTCGATGAAATGGATTGGATGTACTTTGTCAGACCGGCGTTAACCGTGGTGGCGCAGCCGACCTATGATGTGGGAAGGACAGCGATGGAACTCCTGCTGCAACGCATGGAAGACCCCGACCGCCCTTATCAAGAAGTCGTGCTGCCCGCCACGCTGCACATACGCGAGTCCAGCAGCAGACGGCTGGCGCCTTCCAGCCTCTAGGGAAAGGAGATCATCACCATATCGATTGCGCAGTACCGTTCTCAGGTGGGTTTTTCGTTGTAAGACAGCTTTTTGTGTTTGCTTCCCATTTTTAATGCGTTCCGTGTGCGACAGACAAGATCTCAAAAGGAGAATTTCTATGCGTCTAACTTCGCGACGGCTGTACAGCGTCCTCAGTGTTTTGATGATTACAGCCATGCTGCTCAGTGCCTGCACCACAGTGGCCCCCGCCGCACCAGCGGCGCCTGCTGCGGCAGGCAGTGAAGCCGCAGCCCCTGCCGGTGACAACTGGTGGGCCACCGCTGCCGAGGCCGCCGGCTGCAAGGATGTCACTATCCGCGGCATTTCGGAGAGCACACCGGCCTCCAACTATGCCGCCGAAGTGCTTGCGCCCGAGTTCACGGCACTGTCAGGCATCAAGGTGGAACTGGAGCCGACCTCCTGGGATCAGATGTACTCCAAAGCCATCAACGACATGCAGGCCAATACGGGCATCTATGACTTCGTCTATATTGAGCAGGACATCATTTACAGCTACCTGGCCAACAGCTATCTGACCAACCTGACCCAGATGCTGGCGGACAACCCTGACCTGGCCTCACCGGATTTCGATTTCAGCAAGTTCACCTCGTTTATCGACAACTTCAAGGATGCCGACGGCAATGTCTTCGGTGTACCGATGGAAGCCTTTATCAAGGTCTATCTCTATCGCACGGACCTCTTCGATGATCCGGCGATTCAAGAAGCCTTCAAGGCACAGTATGGCTATGATCTAGCGCCTGCCACCACACACCAACAGTACCAGGATATTGCTGACTTCTTTACGCAGTATGGTAAAGACAACGGTATGGATTTGTGGGGCACTACCGTTCAGGGCAACACCGGCCATTCGTCTTCATTCTATGAGTTTGTCGAAACGATTGCGCCCACCTTTGGCGTTTACAACTGGGGCATCAACGAGGACAATTGGAAAGCGGAAGTCTCCCAGGGTGGCGAGATGAACAGCGATACGGCCAAAGAGGCATTGGCTTTCTGGGTCGGTCTGCTGAAGGACGCCCCACCGGAAGCCACCGCCAGCACTTGGGATGAAGTTGCCGCCTCCTTTGCCGCCGGTCGTGCCGCACAAGGCTGGGTCTACGGCGAAAACGCCGCTTGGATCGCCACCAATCCGGACAAATCCAAGGTCGTAGGCAATGTCGGCGTGGCGCTGCCGCCGGTTGCCGAAGGTGTGATGGACGACGCCAAGTCCGGCAAGGGCTATATCGGTTACTACGATGGCGGCGCCTTTGGCATGCCGGTTTCGTCGAAGAACCCGAAATGCTCGCTGCTGTGGCTGCAGTACATCGGCCAAGAAAGCGTGCAGGCGGATTGGGCCGTTGCCGGCTCGCGCATCGTCATGAATTCCACCTACGATGATCCAAAGGTGCAGGAAGTCAATGCCAAGACCGGCAACTATTACATGCTGATGAAAGAAGAAGGACCGCTCTTCCGCGGCGCCCCGCCCTTCCCCTTCCATGCCGCCATACGCGCGGTGGTCGAGCCTTACATCTGGAAGGCGCTGACCGGTGAACTTTCGCCGTCGGACGCACTGGATCAGGCTGCTGCCGCCGCTGATGCCGAGCTGGTAAACCTGGGTTACGGCAAGTAGCTCAATAGCGTTCACTGGGACGGGGCTGCCGGCCCCGTCCCAACCGCAAGCCTGCCTGCGCCCGTCCGGGTGCTGTTCACACAGGGACAACACAGCATGCGCTCAAATCGAATGGGCTGGGGTCTGCTTGCGCCGACCATCATCATTCTGTTCATCGTAGGCGTCCTGCCCTTTTTTTATGTCATCTATGTCGGCTTTTTCAACTGGAACGCCTTCTCCAACCAGTTGGGGATGCAGTGGACGGGGGTCAACAATTATCGCCGTCTCGTCTTTGATGACGCCTTTCTGGATTCACTGGGACGCACCGCACTTTTTGCCTTTACTTCCGTCACAATCGAGCTGATTCTAGGCTTTTTGCTGGCGCAAACGCTGGTCAAAAGTTTTCCTGGACGCACGGTGTTCCGCACACTCTTCACGCTGCCGCTGGTGATGGCGCCCATAGCCGTCGGCGCCACTTGGCGCCTGTTGACGATCCCTGGCTTTGGGCCAATTCCTTATTTTCTGGATAAGTGGTTTGGGGTTGATTATCGCATCGCCACCTATGCCGGCCAGGCGTTTATCACCGTGATCCTGATGGACATCTGGCACTGGACGCCATTTGTGACTCTGACACTGTTGGCGGGTTTGACAGCCATGCCCAAAGAACCGCAGGAGCAGGCGCAGGTGGACGGGGCCAGCCGCTGGCAAATTTTTCGCCATCTGACGATCCCAATGATGATGCCGATCCTGCTCACCACCGTCTTTATTCGCCTCATGGATGCGCTGCGTGTCGTCGATGAAGTCTTTATGCTCACCAGCGGCGGGCCAGGCGCGGCAACACAGTTTATCGGCATCCACATCTATCGCGTGGTGGTGCCCAAGACCGATTACGGATATGGGTCGGCTATGTCGCTCTTGGTGCTCTACTTTACGATTGTGCTGTGCTGGCTGCTCTTTATCGCCCTGACGCAGTCCGGGAAGCAAAAGGAATAGACCTCGCCATGAAGACACTCTCCATGCGCAAAGTACTGCGCTACATTGGGTTGTATACCTTGTGGATCGTGATGGTGTTGTTGACCATTCTGCCGATTTACTGGATGTTTGTGGTGTCGGCGCGCAGCCGTGTGGAACTGTTCGATACCCCTACGGTAATCATCAAGTCTTTCTTCGCCCCAAATTATGTAAAGCCTCTGACAAACCCGGTTTTTCAACGCTACTTGATCAATTCGCTCATCATAGCCACCAGCAACGCCGTGCTGGTCGTCATTCTATCGCTGCTGGCTACCTACGCACTCTCGCGCTGGAAGCTGCCCGGCTCCGACAGCATCTTTTTCTGGACGATCACGCAGCGCATGGCGCCCCCCGCCGCCTTTGTTCTGCCGCTTTTCCTGCTGTTTACCAGTGTCTTCCGCATTGGCAACTGGCAGATGTTTGATACGCATATAGGGTTGATCCTGCTGTACTGCGTCTTCAACCTGCCCTTTGCGGTCTGGCTGATGAAAGGCATTATGGACGGCGTCCCACTGGAACTGGACGAGGCCGCCTTCGTCGATGGAGCCAACCGCTGGACAGTGCTTATGCGCATCATTGCACCGCTGGTTGCGCCGGGCATGGCAATCACCTTTATCCTCAGTTGGATTTTTGCCTGGAACGAGTATCTCTTTGCCGCCAATCTCACCAGCGTCACGGCGCGCACAATCACGACCGGCCTAGCTGAGTTTGTATCGGTGACAGGCACCAACTGGGGCGAAATGGCGGCTGTGTCCATGGTTTCGATTCTGCCGGCGCTGGTCTTCCTGGTCTTTGTCCAGCGCTATATCGTAACCGGCCTCACCTTTGGCGCTGTAAAGGAGTAGCGCGACAATGACACAACAAACACCAATTCAAGCGCCGGTGCAGCACAAAACGCGACAGGGCTTTTTGCCGATCGAGACAAACACGTTCGACCGCTGTTTTATCAGCATCGTCATCTTTATTGCCGTCAGCCTCCTATGGATGCGCTTTCTTGAACCGCTGGGGGGGCCGCTTTGGATTTCTACGCTGGGCTGCCTGCTGCTGGCCATCTGGATCGTGCGCAAGGGGTGATTTTTACAACGATGCTCAGTTGAACTGATCTGTTGAACTGATATGTTGAACTGATATGTTGAACTGCTGCAGTAGCGTTGGATTCATTTGTATTGGAGGGGAATACAATGGAAGCGCTTGTCCTGGAAAGAAAAGATGAATTAAATTTACGCCAGATCGAGATCCCGGAAGCACTGGGGCCGCACGACGTGCGCATTGCCATCCACACCGTCGGCATCTGCGGCAGCGATGTGCATTACTACACCCACGGCGCAATTGGCCAGTTTGTTGTGCGCGAGCCGATGGTGCTGGGCCACGAAGCATCCGGGCGGATTATTGAAGTAGGCAGTGAGGTGAAGAACCTGGCGGTAGGCGACCGCGTCTGCATGGAGCCGGGCATTCCCGACCCCAACAGCAAAGCCACCTTGCTGGGCATGTACAATTTGGACCCAGCGGTGCGCTTTTGGGCCACGCCCCCCATCCACGGTGTGCTGCGCCCGACAGTCGTTCATCCGGCAGCCTTTACCTTTAAGCTGCCGGACAACGTCAGCTTTGCGGAAGGCGCGATGGTTGAGCCGGTGGCGGTGGGCATGCATGCCGCAACCAAAGCCAAGATCAAGCCCGGCGATGTAGCCATCGTGATGGGCGCCGGCCCCATCGGCATGGTCACGGCGCTGGCAGCGCTGGCAGGCGGCTGCAGCCGCATTCTGCTGACCGACGTCCAGCAGCCAAAGCTGGATCTAGCCGCCCGCTTAGGGCCAATCACGCCGGTGAACATCGCCCAGCAAAATCTGCGCGAGGTGGTGGATGAGGTTACGGACGGCTGGGGCGCCAACATTGTGTTTGAGTGCAGCGGCAACGAGCGCGCCGCTGCCGGCGTCTTTGCACCGCTCTGCCCAGGCGGAACCGTCGTGTTTGTCGGCATTCCGCTGCAGCCCATTGCGTATGACGTGGCCGCCGCCATGGTCAAAGAGGCGCATGTCGAGCATGTGTTCCGCTATGCCCATGTCTACCCACGCGCCATTGCCTTGATGGCAAGCGGCAAGCTGGATGTAAAGCCATTGATCACCGACAAGTTTCGCTTCCAAGATAGCGTGGAAGCCTTTGACTTTGCCGTCAAAATGCCGCCCACGTCAGTCAAGGCGCAGATTGAATTATAAAAACAAAATCAGCAGTTGGGAGAGTTCGGCAATGAAAATGCAGGGCGTGCTGCTGCCTGGACAGCGGCGAGTAGAAATTAAAGAATTCGATGTGCCGGAGCCGGGTCATGGCCAGGTGCTGATCAAAATGAAGGCATCCTCGATTTGCGGTTCGGACATCCGCGCCATCTATCGTGAGCATCTGGGCCACGGGCCGGAAGGCTACCAGAACGTGATCGCCGGCCATGAGCCTGCCGGACAGATCGTCAAGGTGGGGCCGGGCTGCAAACGCTTCCACGAAGGCGACCGTGTGATCCTTTACCACATCAGCGGCTGCGGCGTCTGCAACGACTGCCGCGAAGGCTACATGATTAGCTGCACCTCCGACTATCGCGCCGCCTATGGCTGGCAGCGCGACGGCGGCCACGCTGATTATCTGCTGGCGGAAGAAAACACCTGCGTGGCGCTGCCCGACAAGCTGAGCTATATCGACGGCGCGCTGATCGCCTGTGGTTTCGGCACCGTCTACGAAGCACTCAACCGTGTCCAAGTGTCGGGCCAGGACCGCGTGCTCATCACAGGCATGGGGCCGGTCGGGATGGCAGCCGGGCTGATCGCCAAAAAGATGGGCGCCACCATGGTGATTGGCACCGACGTCTCGCAGAGCCGCCTCGATTTCTCAGTCAAATGCGGCGCAGTAGACCACGCCGTGCGCGCCGATTTTCCCGATGCGCTGAAGGCCATCAAGGTGCTTACAAGCGGCAACGGCTGTGAAGTGTCCGTAGACTGTTCCGGTTCTCCGCAGGGGCGGCTGCTGGCGCTGCAAGGCACACGCCGCTGGGGTCGCTGCGCGATGGTGGGTGAAGGCAACAATGTCGAGTTCGACGTCAGTCAGACGATCATCCATAACCAAATCACCATCTACGGCTCTTGGGTCACCAGCTTGGGTCACATGGAAGATTTGGTGGAGAAGCTGGTGACGTGGAACCTCAAGCCTGAGGTGATTGTCTCGCACCGCTTCCCGCTTTCGGCTGCCGCTGAAGCCTATAAGGTTGCAGACGAGGGGCAAAGCGGCAAAGTCTGTATTGTTTTTGACGAATAAGCAGCCAGAACCAAGAAAGCAGGAGCGCCACTATGTCCGATCCGGTTCTCACAGCAAAACCCATTCTCGACCGCTTTCGTCTCGATGGACGTGTGGCGCTGGTCACCGGCGCGGGTCAGGGTATCGGGCGCGCCTTTGCTCATGCGCTGGGCGAAGCGGGTGCAGCGGTCGCCGTCGTCGATATGCGTCTGGAACTGGCCGAGGAAGTGGCGCAGGAGCTGGCACAAAAACAAATTTCCAGCCTGGCAGTCAAGGCCGACGTAACCAAGCCGGATGATGTGCAGGCAATGGTGGAGGCCGTCACCGCCAAACTGGGCGGACTCACTATCGCCGTCAACAACGCCGGCATCGGCCAATGGGCTGACGCGGAAAGCATGAACTACAGCGACTGGCTGCACATGATCGATGTGGATCTCAACTCCGTCTTTTTATGCAGCCGGAGCGAAGGGCGGGTGATGCTGGAGGCAGGCTACGGCAAGATCATCAACACGGCCTCCATGTCTGCGCACATTTCCAATACGCCGCAAAACCAGGCCGCCTACAACACCGCCAAAGCCGGTGTGCTGCACCTGACACGCAGCCTGGCCGCCGAATGGGCCAAACGCGGCGTGTGCGTCAACAGCATCAGCCCCGGCTATACACGCACTAAGTTGGTGGATGACCTGCTCGCCACCCCGGTTGGCCAGACCATGCTGCCGGTGTGGATGGGCATGACCCCGATGGGGCGCATGGCCGAAGTCACCGACCTGCAAGGGGCGGTTGTCTATCTGGCGGCGCCGGCGTCGGACTATATGACCGGCAATGATATTATTATCGACGGCGGCTACTGCGCCTGGTAGTCGTCCAGCAGCCAGGCCACCGGGTTGTTTTTGCTTTTGAACGGAGCAGCATATGCAAGCAGTTATCTTTCCACAAGCGGAGACCATTGCGGTCGAGCGCATGCCTGACCCTGCCTGCGGGCATGACGAAGTCATTGTACAGGTGGCCCGCTGCGGCATCTGCGGTACGGATGTGCACATCTACCGCAACGAATATATGTCCGACTTTCCCTTGATTCCGGGCCACGAATTTGGCGGCGTGGTCGTCGAGGTGGGAAGTGATGTGAGCGATGTGCGCGTGGGCGAGCGGGTGGCGGTTGATCCCAATCTCTACTGCGGGCACTGTGATTTCTGCCGCAACGAGCAGGCCAACCACTGCGCCAACTGGCAAGGAGTAGGGGTGACGCGTGCGGGCGGTTTCGCCGAATACGTCAACGTGCCGGCCAAGGCCTGCTACCGGCTGCCGGAAGGTATGAGCGACCTGCAGGCGGCTTTCATCGAGCCGCTGGCCTGTGTGGTGCACGCCATGAAGCGCTTCCGCATCCTGCCGGGCGAGTCGCTGCTCATCTTGGGGGGCGGGCCGATGGGGATGCTGCTCCTGCAGGCGCTGCGCCACAATGGCGCAGCACAGGTGGTGGTTGTCGAGAAGCAGCCGGCGCGCATGGAACTGGCGCGCCGGCTGGGTGCATCCGCTGTAGTGCCGGTTGGACCGCAGCAGGATATGCAGCTCAAGGAAATGGCGCCGCACGGCTTTGGCGTTGTGGTTGATGCAACCGGCATTCCAGCCGTAATTGAGCACGCCTTCAGCTATCTGCGCCCGCGCGGTCAATTTCTGCAGTTTGGCGTCGCACCCAACCATGCCAAAATCCAGATCAGCCCCTACGATCTTTTTCGCAATGACTGGACGATCTTGGGCAGTTTTGCGCTTTGCTATACCTTTTTGCCTGCCATCGCCATGTTGGTCAACGGCGTGGTAGACGTTGCACCGCTGGTCAGCGACACGGCGCCACTGGCCGGCTTTAGCGACGTCTTTCAGCGCTTTGCCGCCGGCGAGACGATGAAGGTGCACGTTGTTGCCCAGTGAGGTGAGCGAGTAACGTTATGTATATGACTGCCAAGCAAATCCTGGCGGAAATCGACCGTGTCTTGAGTGCAGTCGAGCCGCAGCAGGTGGATGGGCTGCTCAATGCCATTGTCGCAGCCAACAAGGTGCTTATCTATGGACTGGGCCGCGAAGGGCTGGTGATGAAAAGCTTCGCCATGCGGCTGATGCACCTGGGCGTGCCCACGGCTGTCGTCGGCGAGGTGACGGCGCCGCCGGCGCGCCTCGGCGATCTGCTGCTCGTAAGCTGCGGGCCAGGCTATTTATCTACCGTGGATGCGCTGGTGGACGTAGCCCAGCGCGCTGGTGCGCGCGTGGCCATGATTACCGCACAAGACGCAGCCGAACTGCCGCGGCGCGCCGACCAGCTTCTGCTGCTGCCGGCGCAGACAATGGCAAAGAGCGAAGACGGCAGCGGCCAGGCAATGGGTTCAGCCTATGAACAATCGCTGTGGATCCTGTTCGATGCGCTTGTGCCCATGCTGCAGGTGCGGCTGGGGCAGAGCATACAGGAAATGCGTGCAAGGCATACAAATCTGGAATAGGTGTGGGCATGGGCGAAAACATGATGGCAGTGCGGCTGTATGGGCCGCGCGATCTGCGGGTCGAACAAGTGGCGCAGCCGCAAGCGCCGGGACGCGGCATGGCGCTGCTGCGCGTAAGCGCCGTCGGGGTGTGCGGCAGCGATTTGCACACATATGTGGATGGACGCATTGGGGATTGGGTTGTGCAAACGCCGCTGGTGCTGGGCCATGAGTTCAGCGGCCGGGTGGTGGCGGTTGGGCCGGACAGCCACGACGGCAATTTTGAGGAACTGCTGCCCGGCACGCGCGTGGCGGTGGACCCGGCGCAGCCCTGTGGCCGCTGCACCATGTGCGAGCAGGGTCACCCGAATCTCTGCCACCGTATGCACTTCTGTGGCCTCTACCCCGATGACGGCAGCCTGTGCGAATATATTGTCATGCCGGCGCACTGCTGTTTTCCGGTGCCCGACAGCATTGACGATGCCGCAGCCGCCTTGCTGGAGCCGCTGGGCATCGCCCTGCACGCTGTCGATCTCGCCAAGCTGCATGTAGCTGACAGTGTGGTGATCCTGGGCGCTGGCCCGATAGGATTGTTGTGTCTCCAGGTGGCCCGCTTAGCCGGCGCTGCGCCCGTTTATGTGGTGGACCAGTTTGCGTGGCGGCTGGAGCTGGCTGCCCAGTATGGGGCCATCCCCATCAATTTTACGCAAGAGGACCCCGTGCAGGCTGTTATGCAGGCTACCGGCGGGGCCGGCGTGGATGTAGGCATTGAAGCCGCCTGGGCTGACCACTCGGTGCAGCAGGCCGCCGACATGGCGCGCATGGGGGGCCGCCTTGTGCTGGTAGGCATCCCCGGCCCGGACAAGCTGGAGATGAAACATTCCACTGCGCGGCGCAAGGGGCTGACGATCCGCATCTCACGGCGCATGAAGCATGTCTATCCGCGCGCCATCAAGCTGGTGGAAAACGGCAGCATCGATCTGGCCGGGATCGCGTCGCACCACTTCCCGCTGGAGAAGACGCCGGAAGCATTTGCGCTCAATGTGGCCTATGCTGACCAGGTCAATAAGATCGTGATTGATATTTAGCTGAACTTGCGCAAACAGTGTGGCGCGCACGCACACGCAAACAGCATTCTCAACATGCACCTCACACGAGAGCCGTACTCTACTCATGGTTCAGGACGCACTGCTGGTCGGCATCGATCTAGGCACGACCAACATCAAAGCCATTGTTTTTGACCCGACAGGCGCGGTCGTAGCCGCCGCCAGCACCCCCACCCCAACCATCTACCCGCGGCCCACTTGGGCTTACCATGACCCCGCCGCCTTTTGGGAACAGACGGCGCAAGCGATCCGCCAGGCCGTCGCACAAGTCGAGAAGCCGCAGCGGATTGTCTCGATTGCCGTAACCAGCACAGGCGAAACCGGCTTTCCGATTGATGAGCACGGCGACGCCACCTACGATTCCATTGCCTGGTTCGACGGGCGCACCAAAGCCGAGGCGCTGTGGCTGGATGAGCAGATCGGCGCCGACCGGCTCTTTGCCGTCACCGGCCTGTCGCTGCAGCCGATCTTCAGCCTGTGCAAGATTCTCTGGCTGCGCCGCCACGCTGCGGACGCTTATGCGCGCACAGTGCGCTGGCTCAACGCCGCCGACTTTATTGCCTTCCGGCTCTGCGGTGCAGCCGCCACGGATCATTCGCTCGCCTCCCGCATGATGATGCTCAACCTGCGCGAACTGCGCTGGGCCGGCGAACTGCTGGATGAAGTTGGAATCCCGCTTGATCTGCTGGCCCCGCTCCTGCCCAGCGGCACACCGCTGCAGCGGATTACAGCAGAGGCGGCGGCGCTGACCGGTCTGCCCGCTTCCACCCTGGTCAGCGTGGGCGGTCACGACCATGTCTGCGGCGCGCTCGCTGTGGGGGTCACCGAGCCGGGCAATATGCTCAACTCGCTGGGCACGGCGGAAGCGGTCTTTCTGCCGCTGCGCCAGCCCATGACGGACCCGCAGACGGGCCGCCAGGGCTATACCCAGGGCGCGCACACGGCAGGCGGCTACTATGTCTTTGGCGGCTCCTACACCTCAGGCGCCTGCCTGGACTGGTTTCGCCAGGCCTTTGCCGCCCAGACCGATCATGCTACGCTCACCGCCGAAGCGGAGCAGGTGGCTGCCGGTAGTCTGGGCGTTTCCTTCTGCCCATTTCTGCGGCTGGCCAACCCGCCGTACAATGATCCCAAAGCACGTGGGGCATTTTTGGGGCTGTCCACCGATGTACAGCGCGGGACGCTATTTCGCGCTGTGCTGGAGGGCATTGCCATGGACACCCGCAATGGGCTGGAGCCGCTGCTGGTGCACACGGGCGTAGGCAAGCTGAAGAACATCTACGCGATCGGCGGCAGCACCCGCAACCGGCTGCTGATGCAGATCAAGGCCAGCGTGCTCAACCAACCGATCCATGTCATGCGCGTGGAAGAGTCCACTGCGCTGGGGGCAGCAGTGCTGGGCGGGATCGGCGCCGGCGTCTACCGTGGGGTGGAAGATGCCATTGCCAGCCTGCACCACAGCGAGACGCTCGTGGAACCGCTGGCAGCCGACGTCGCCTATTATGAAGAAGCGTTTCAGATGATCTACAAGCAAATCTATCCAGCCTTGCAGCACATCAACCATCACTCCTTTGACCTGCAGCAGAAGGCGGCGCCCGCAGCATGAGCAGAGTTATAGAGCAGCCGCAGGTCGTTGTGGCCGGTCACGTCTGCATAGACATTATTCCCACCTTCGGCGATGCACAGATGCCGCTGGAAGCGCTGCTGCGGCCAGGGCATCTCACAACAGTCGGTCCCGCCGTCATCTCGACAGGCGGCGCCGTCTCCAACACGGGGCTGGCGCTGCACCGGCTGGGCATCCCTGTGCGGTTGATGGGCAAGATTGGCCAAGACCTGTTTGGTGAAGCGATCCTGGCGGTTCTGCGCAGCCACAGCCCAGTTCTGACCGAAGGCATGATTATCAGCCCTGGTGAGGATTCATCGTATACGCTGGTGATCAACCCGCCCGGTGTGGATCGCATCTTTATCCACTGCCCCGGCGCCAATGACACCTTTGGCGCAGCGGACATTCCGCTCAACCAAGTGCGCCAGGCGCGCATCTTTCACTTTGGCTATCCGCCGCTCCTGCGCCTCATGCATATCGACGATGGGCGCGAACTGGCGCAGTTGATGGCCAACGTCAAAGCCGCAGGCGTGATCACCTCGCTCGACATGTCACAGCCCGACCCCGCTTCCAGCGCCGGGCGCACCGACTGGCCGGCGCTGCTGGAGCGGACGCTGCCCTTTGTGGATATATTTGCGCCTAATCTGGAAGAGATGCTCTATATGCTCGACCGCCCGCACTATACGGCGCTGGCTGCGGGCGCGGGTTCACGCTTGCCCGATGGTGCGCTGCTGCGGTCACTATCCGAGCGGTTGCTGGCGATGGGTGCAGCCATTGTGGCGCTCAAACTGGGAGATCGCGGGCTGTATTTGCGCACCGCCGGCAGCCCGCGGCGGCTGGCCGCCTTGGCCGGTCTGCTGCCGGCGGATCTCACCGGCTGGGTGGGGCGCGAATTGTATAGCCCGTGTCTGCAAGTCAAGGTCGCCGGCACTACCGGCGCCGGCGACTGCGCCTATGCGGGTCTGCTGGCGGGGCTGCTGCATGGGCAGAGCGTCGAGGCCGTGTTGCTCAGTGCAGCGGCCACGGGCGCATGCAGCGTCGAACGCGCCGACGCCACCAGCGGCGTGCCCCATTGGGATGCCGTGCAGTCGCGGCTGCGTGCGCATTGGCTGCGCCATGCGCAGCCGCTGCGGCTCGACGGCTGGCGCAGCAACAGCGAGGCCACCGTCTGGTATGGCCCGCAAGATGGAGAGCAAAACCGATGAATAAGGAGTATCTACTGGGGATTGACCTGGGCACATCATCGGTCAAGGTGCTGTTGGTGAACACGGAGGGCTGCGTGGCAGCCACAGGCTCTGCTGAGTACCCTATCCTCAAGCCACAGCCGCTGTACGCCGAGCAGGACCCGGAAGCGTGGTGGACAGCGACCGTCCAGGCTGTGCGCAGTGTGCTCGCCGCTGCACCCGCCGCCCAGCCGGCAGCCATCGGCCTGTCCGGCCAGATGCACGGCGTCGTACTGCTGGATCAGCAAAATCGGCTGCTGGCGCCGGCCGTAATCTGGCCGGATCAGCGCAGCCGCGCCCAGGTGCAGGAGATCACCGCCGGCATCGGCGCCGAACGGCTGTACGACATCACCGGCAGCCCGCTGTCCACCGGTTTCTTGGCGGCGAGTGTGCGCTGGTTCCAGCAGGAGGCGAAGGAGCTTTGGGAGCAGGTAGCCATGCTGCTGCTGCCCAAGGACTATCTGCGCTGGCGTATGACCGGCGTCTTCGCCACCGATCCCAGCGACGGCGCCGGTGCGCTGCTGCTGGACGAGCGGCAGCGCACCTGGTCAAAGGAACTGCTGCAGTTCCTTCAGATTGACGAACGCCAACTGCCACCGGTACTGCCCTCTGACCAGATCGCCGGCCATTTGACGGCGGATGCTGCCGGCGCGCTGGGGCTGGCCGCCGGCATCCCGATCGTGACAGGCGCCGCCGACACGGCCTGCGGCGCGCTAGGCGCCGGCGCGCTGAGCGCAGATCGGCTGCTGCTCAGCATCAGCACCGGGGGCCAACTGATCCAGCCGGTGGATGAAGTGCGGATCGACCGGCGCGGACGCATCCACACCTTTTGCAGCGCGCTGACGCCCGGCTCGCAGCAGGCGGGTTGGTACCAGATGGGGGCGACGCTCAACGCTGGAATGGCGCTGCGCTGGCTGCGCGATAACGTCTTCGCCTGGCGGTATCCAGACGCCTATGATGTGATGAGTATGGCCGCCGCCAACACGCCGCCGGGCGCGCAAGGGCTGCTGTTTCTACCCTACTTGGTAGGTGAGCGCACGCCACACATGGACCCCACGGCGCGGGGGGCTTTTTTTGGTCTTACCTTGAGCCACAGCCAGGGCGACCTGGTGCGCGCGGTGATGGAAGGGGCCACTTTTGCCTGCTATGACGCCTACCAGGTGCTGGCCGAACTGGGTGTGCACTCGGAACGCGTCATTCTGGCGGGGGGCGGCGCCAAAAGCCCGCTGTGGCGGCAGATTGTGGCCGACATTTTCGGCAAGCCGGTGCAGCCGCTGCTGACCAGCGAGCAGTCGGCGATGGGTGCGGTGCTGCTGGCGGGCAGCGGTGTCGGGCTGCTCGACATTCCCAGCGCGACCCGAGTGTGGGCGCAGTTGGGAGACGAGACACAGCCTGACCCCGCACAGCATTCCTTCTACCAAGAACGCTTTGGCGCCTTTCAAAGCCTCTACGCGCGCAATCAGGGGCATTTTGTATGATCTATACGGTCTCGACCAACCCCGCGCTGGACTTGATCCTGACGGTGCCGTCCATCGAATTTGAGGTGGTGCTGCGCGCTTCGGAAGTGCGGCGCTCACTGGGCGGCAAGGGCTTTAATGTCGCCCGCTATCTCAAAGCGCTGGGCACAGAGAGTGTGGCTATCGCTTTTGCCGCAGGCTTTACAGGTCAGGCGCTGGAGGCCGGGCTGCACGCAGCCGGCATCCAGACCGATTTTATCTACAGCGAGGGCGAGACGCGCACCAATATCGTAATCCAGGAACCCGGCGGGCGCCGCCACATCAAAGCCAACCAGCCGGGCGCAACCGTGACGGCGGGAGGCCAGGCGACCTTCTGGGAACGGCTGCGGCAGCGCGCACAGCCGGATGACTTGTGGGTGCTGACCGGCAGCCTGGCGCCCGGTCTCGACGCTTCATTTTATGCCGAGGTCAGCAAGGCGCTGCAGCAGCGCGGGGCGCAGGTCATCCTCGACACCAGCGGCCCTGCGCTGCGGCTGGGCTGCGCCGCCCAGCCGGCACTGGTCAAGCCTAACGTGGTCGAAGCCGAGGAATTTACCGGCCAGACAATCCATTCACTTGCGGATGCGGCGGCGGCGGCGGCGGCCATGCGTCAGGCCGGTGCAGCCATGGTAATCTTGTCAATGGGCAAAGAAGGGGCTGTGGTTGCCGCCGAGGGGAGCCTCCTGCACATCCAGCCGCCGCCTGTGGCCGTCAAGACCGCTGTGGGTGCAGGCGATGCGGTGGTGGCGGGCGCGGTGCGGGCGCTGCTGCAAAGGCTGCCCGCACGCGAAGTGGGGATGTGGGGCGTGGCAACCGGCACCGTCACAGCCATGTATGACGACCTGCAGCCGCAAGATGAGCCGGCTGTGGCGGCCATGTATCGACAACTCCAGGTGCAAATGCTTTAGCGGTGCTACTTGATTCCTTACCTAAATCAGCAAAACCAAACTTAGGAACAGCGTAATAATGAGTGCAGCGACCTTTCATCTTTCCCCTACTATGTTTGCCGGCAGCGAGCGCGTAATCGCCAGCCACGGCGCGCTGACGGCCAGCGCCTTTCTGTTTGAGACCGGCGTCGCCGGTTTGCGTCTGCGCAATGATGTCGGCGAATTGGTGCTGCTGCCCTTTCAGGGCCAGCAGGTGTGGTCCGCCGCCTTCCGCGGGCGCAATATCACCATGAAGTCCATGTTTGATGCGCCACACCCCACACGCAACTATCTGGAAACCTATGGCGGCTTTTGCCTGCACTGCGGCTTCACCGCAATGGGCGTGCCTGCCGCCGGCGACAGCCACCCGCTGCATGGGGAGCTGCCCAATGCGCCCTATGCCGAGGCCTGGCTCGAAGCGGGTACAGATGAAGATGGGGACTATTTAGCGCTAGGCGGCGAGTATCAGCACACCGTGGCCTTCAGCACCAATTACCGCGCCGAGCCGTTGGTCAAGCTCTATGCCAACTCGTCGCTGTTCACCATCACCATGACCATCACCAATCTCAAGCGCACGCCCATGGAATACATGTACATGGCGCATGTCAACTTCCGCCCGGTGGACAATGGCCGGCTTGTCTACAGCGCCGCCTGCACGCCGGAAGATGTGCGGGTGCGGCGTTCGATCCCGTCGCATGTCAAACCGGCGCCGGGTTTTGCCGAGTTTTTGGACGAGTTGGCGGAGAATCCCGCGCAGCACAATGTGCTCAAGCCGGGCATGGCCTTTGATCCGGAAGTCGTCTTTTTTATCAACTACCAGGCGGATGACGAGGGCTGGGCGCACACCATGCAGGTGCATCCTGACGCCAGCGCCGACTATATCCGTCATCAGCCGACGCAGCTTGAAAAAGGGGTACGCTGGATCTGCCGCACGCCGGATCAAGACGCCTTGGGCCTGGTGCTGCCGGCGACTGCGGAGTCGGAAGGCTACAGCGCCGAAAAGGCCAAAGGCAACGTCAAGCTGCTGGGGCCTGGCGCAACCTTCCACTGCGAGATGGAAGCCGGGGTGCTGACCGAGTCGGAAGCGCGCAAGATGGAGCGCAAGATCGCCGCGCTGGTCGGTTGACGGCAGCGTTTGACGTATAGGGCCATGCCGCAACGGCAGGCGAGTGCAGCTAAAGGATGAATCCAGACAAAACAGATGCACTACACACAGCGCTTTTATCGTGACGAGGCCGACTACGCCGCTATGCGCCGGCTGATTGCGGACAGCTATCAACTGGAGGGGCCGCACGCCTATATGCTGCTGGGCGACCTTGACTGGTGGCACGCCTTGCTGCCGGAGCCGGAGCAGTTTATGGCCGGCGTGCCGCTTTGGTTTGCCGGTGCGGCGCTGATAGGTTTCCTCTGGCCGGGAGAGAGCAGCATCGACAACATGCTGCACCCGCAGCACCGCACGGCGGAGGCGGCCATGCTGGCGTGGGCCGAAGAACACTTGCGCAAACCGGCTGC
This sequence comes from Caldilineales bacterium, assembly GCA_038205395.1. Taxonomy (GTDB): domain Bacteria; phylum Chloroflexota; class Anaerolineae; order Caldilineales; family Caldilineaceae; genus Fredericiella. The sequence continues at coordinate 12,749 of JBBRBX010000038.1, read as the reverse complement.
GGAGGCGGCGCCGGCGCAGTTGCGGCAGTGGAGCCGGGAGACGGATGTGCAGCGCGAGGAACTGCTGCGGGCGCAGGGCTTTGTCCGCCATTCTGACTTTCTAGCCAACAACGTACTTGCCCTGGATGCACCAACGCCGGAGCCGCAACTGCCGCCCGGCTATACCATCCGCCCCATCACCGGCGCAGCGGACGATGTTGAGGCGCGTGTCGCGGTTCATCGCGCTGCGTTTCATCCTTCAAAGATGACTGTGGCCAAACAGCGGGCGGCCATGGCCTCACCCACCTACCGGTCTGACCTGGATTTGGTCGTGGTGGCCCCTGATGGACAGTTGGCTGCCTTCTGTATCGTCTGGTGGGAAGAAGAAAACAAGGTTGCCCTCTTTGAACCGGTGGGCTGCCACCCTGACTACCAGCGCCGCGGGCTGGGGCGCGCCGTCATCTGCGCTGGGCTGCGCCGTCTGCGCGAGCTGGGCGCCATGCGCGCCCACGTACTGTCATGGGGCGAGGAGGGAGCAAGCGCTCTACTCTATCGCAGCATCGGCTTCCGGCTGATCGACCGTTTCTATGCGTGGGACAAGCAGTATCCTGCACAATCCGGAGATGGGGCCTGATGCCGAAACGCTCGCAGACAAGCTCGTTCGGCACGCAGAGCCGCATCAGCCACAATGCCGCCCAGTACTATGAGTCTAAGCTGTACGCCGGACTGCAAGGGCCGCGCCGGGAAATCGGCCCGGACAACGAACTGCCGCCGGCCATGCAAGACCGGATTGTGCAGGGCAGTTCCGAACAGATGGCGGATTTACTCGACAACTGCGTGCATCTGATGGTGACATCACCGCCGTATAATGTCACCAAGAGCTATGACGATGACCTGTCGCTGCAGGAGTATCTGGGGCTGCTGCGGCGCGTGTTTGCTGAATGCCATCGCGTGCTGGCCAACGGCGGGCGCGCCTGCATCAACGTCGCCAACTTGGGACGCAAGCCGTATATCCCGCTCTCCGACTATATCTCGCAGATGATGATCGAGATCGGCTTTCTGATGCGCGGCGAAATCATCTGGGCCAAAGGGGCGGGGGCGGGCGTCTCGATGGCATGGGGCAGTTGGCAATCGGCCAGCAATCCTGTTCTGCGCGACACCCACGAGTATATTCTGGTCTTTTGCAAAGGAGATTTCCGCCGCCCCAAAGGCGACAAGCAGAACACGATCACGCGCGAGCAGTTTATGGAATGGACCAAATCGGTCTGGACCATCAACCCGGAATCGGCGCGGCGCGTAGGCCATCCCGCCCCCTTTCCGCTGGAATTGCCTGCCCGCCTGCTCCAGCTTTACACCTATGCGGGCGACGTGGTGCTCGACCCTTTTATGGGCAGCGGCACGACAGCGCTGGCGGCAGTGCAGGCGGGCCGTCGCTACGTCGGGTACGAAACAAGCGCCGAATATGTGGCGCTGGCGCAGCAGCGGCTGGCCGCCGCCGAGCCGGCGCCCTAAAGAATCTATAGATATTTAACCCACAGTATGTTGTCAACCAAACGGCTCCCCGTTCTTTCACAAAAAAGTAGAGGATGAAACCATGGCAAACACAAAGTTACAAGTCACGCAGCCGCACAACCGTCTGCTGGGCGACATGCCCAAAATCGGCATCCGCCCCACCATCGACGGGCGTCTCGGCGGCGTGCGCGAGTCGCTCGAAGAACAGACGATGGGCATGGCTCGCCGCGTATCCGCTTTTCTCAGCGAAAATCTGCGCCACTACAATGGGTTGCCGGTCGAATGCGTGATCGCGGAGAGCACCATCGGCGGTGTGGCTGAAGCAGCGCGCTGCGCCGAGCAGTTCCGCAAAGCCGGCGTGGGCGTGTCGCTCACCGTCACCCCCTGCTGGTGCTACGGTTCCGAAACGATGGACATGGACCCGCACCTGCCTAAGGCGGTCTGGGGCTTTAACGGCACCGAGCGGCCCGGCGCAGTCTATTTGGCGGCGGTGTCGGCGGCGCACAACCAGAAGGGGCTGCCGATCTTCAACATCTACGGCCATGATGTCCAGGAAGGCAGCGATGTCGATATCCCGGATGATGTGCAGGAGAAGCTGCTGCGCTTTGCGCGCGCCGGGCTGGCCGTCGCCAACATGCGCGGCAAGTCGTATCTGGGCATGGGCGGCGTCAGCATGGGTATCGCCGGTTCGATCGTCAACCACGATCTGTACGAGCGCTTCCTGGGGATGCGCGTTGAGCAGATCGACATGGTGGAGTTTGTGCGCCGCATGGAGCAGGGCATCTATGACCCCGAAGAGTTCGAGCGCGCCTACGCCTGGGTGCGCGAAAACTGCCCCGAAGGCAAGGACTACAATGCAGCGGAGAAACAGCACAGCCGTGAGCAGAAGGATGAGGATTGGGTCAAGTCGGTCAAGATGGCACTGATCGCGCGCGACCTGATGGTGGGCAATCCCCGCCTGGCTGCGCTGGGTTTCGGCGAAGAGGCCAACGGCCACAACGCCATCGCCAGCGGCTTCCAAGGCCAGCGCCAGTGGACCGACTTCCTGCCCAACGGCGACTTCCTGGAGGCGATTCTCAACTCGTCGTTTGACTGGAACGGCATCCGCGCGCCATATATCGTAGCGACCGAAAACGATGCGCTCAACGGGGCCTCGATGCTGTTTGGCCATCTGCTGACCAACACGGCCATGATCTTCGCCGATGTGCGCACCTACTGGAGCCCGGCTGCCGTCCAGCGCGTCACCGGCCACCAATTGGAAGGGCGGGCGGCGGGCGGCATCCTGCATCTGATCAATTCCGGGCCGGCCACGCTGGACGGCACCGGCCAGATGAGCCGCGACGGCGAGCCGGTGATGAAGCCCTACTGGGAAGTCACGCCGGAAGAGGCCGAAGCCTGCCTGCAAGCGACCACCTGGCACGCCGGCAGCTTGGGCTACTTCCGCGGCGGCGGTTGGTCCACCCGCTTCACCACGCGCGGCGGCATGCCCGTGACCATGTGCCGTCTCAACCTGGTGCAGGGGATGGGGCCAGCCATGCAGATTGCCGAGGGCTGGACGGTGGAACTGCCGGATGCGGTGCATACCAAGCTCAATGAGCGCACTGACCCGACCTGGCCGACGACGTGGTTTGTGCCGCGCACCACAGGCAGCGGCCCCTTCCGTGACGTCTACACGGTCATGAACAACTGGGGCGCCAACCACGGGGCCATCGGCTACGGCCATTATGGGGCTGACATCGTCAGCCTGTGCGCCATGCTGCGCATCCCTGTCTACATGCACAACCTGCCGGAAGAGCAGCTCTTCCGCCCCAGCGCCTGGACGATGTTTGGGGCCAACGAGCCGATGGGCGCCGACTTCCGCGCCTGCGCCAACTTTGGGGCGCTGTACGGGTAGATTGTTTGCAGCTTGCTTTGGCTGATTTGAGAGCTTGCAACCGGCTGGGCTGCGCAGTCCAGCCGGTTGCAAAGGAACACAATGTTATGTCTCAGCAAGTGGCCAAAATTAGTTTACTCCTGATCATACTTCTCGCCGGCTTTGTCCTGCGCACATGGAAGATTGGGTTCGATCAGGGACTCAACAGCCACCCTGACGAGCGCAGCACTGAACCTTCCCCTTGTGGTGGACAGAGAGATAAATCCTGGTAGACTAACCAGCAAGGAGAGGAAAAAAAAGGATGGCGCCACCCATATATAACTGTTGGAGCTAATCGTCACCTTCTTTCCCGCTGACCGCTGGCCCATCATTTAGAAATCCTTCTTGGCGGATACTCCCCTTCCCGCAAATTCGACAGTTTACTCATTTAACGATCAAGCCGCTAAGTGATGTGCAGCTAGATGTGTCATCAAGAAGTAATTTACAAAGGAAGTAAACATATGAGTTCTTATGTGCTTGGTTTTCAGGACATTGACACAACAAAACTCATGGTGGTTGGGGGGAAAGGGGCGAACCTGGGGGAACTTTCCAAAATTGAAGGAATACGCGTACCAGATGGCTTTTGTATTTCTACGGAAGCCTTTCAAAAAATCATTGGGGAAACGCCTTCGATTAACGAATACCTTGATCAGCTATCGCTTCTACAGGTGGAAGACCGGGATAAAATTGGTGAACTTAGCGGTGAGATTCGCAGGGTCATCGAAGGGATAGCCATCCCTGAAGACATATATGAAGAGATCACCCGCCTTCTCTCCAGGCTTGGAGAAGAAAATGCCTACGCAGTACGATCCAGCGCAACTGCAGAGGATTTAGCGACGGCCTCCTTTGCAGGCCAGCAGGATACGTATTTGAACATTATCGGAAAGAAGGCAATCCTAAAGCACATCAGCAAGTGCTGGGCATCGCTATTTACCGAGAGGGCAGTAATCTACCGCATTCAGAACGGCTTCGACCACCGTAAAGTTTACCTGGCTGTGGTTGTTCAGAAGATGGTCTTCCCGCAGGCGGCAGGAATTTTGTTTACTGCCGATCCCGTCACTTCCAATCGGAAAGTGATATCGATTGACGCTAGCTTCGGACTTGGTGAGGCCTTGGTCTCGGGCCTAGTAAATCCTGATATCTATAGAGTGCGTGACGGCAAGGTGATCGATAAGAAGATATCCACCAAGAAGCTGGCTATTTATGCCTTAAAAGGTGGGGGCACGAAAGAACAGGAGATTGGGCCTGACCAGCAGAATACGCAAGCGCTGACGGATGAGCAGATTTTGCAGCTTGCGCGCATAGGCAGAAAAATCGAAGAACATTTCGGCTGCCCTCAAGACATCGAATGGTGTTTGGCTGATGATACATTTTATATGGTCCAGAGCCGGCCGATCACGACGTTATACCCCATCCCTGAAGCAAATGATCCGGAGAATCGCGTCTATATATCGGTCGGTCACAACCAAATGATGACCGCCGCCATAAAACCACTAGGATTGTCTTTTTTCCTGTTAACGACCCCTGCCCCCATGCGGAAAGCCGGCGGACGGTTATTTGTCGATGTCACACAGCAGCTCGCTTCACCTGCCGGCAGAGAACAATTAATCAAAACCTTTGGACAATCCGATCCGCTCATAAAAGACGCGCTCATGACCATCGTCGAGCGAGAAGATTTTATAAAATCGCTGCTGGATGACCAGAAAGAACAGGGTCGTGACAAAAGCAGCAAAGGTGCTCCTTCTTCGGGGTTTCATCCTGAAATCGAAGCCGATCCGTCCGTCGTTTCGGATATGATCAAGAGCAGCCAGGCATCCATCGACGCGCTAAAACATGCCATCCAGACGAAATCAGGACCGGATTTGTTTGATTTTATTCTGGAAGATCTCCAGCAGTTAAAGAAAATCCTATTTGACCCGCAAAGTCTGGGTGTGATTATGGCTGCTATCAATGCTTCATTCTGGATCAATGAAAACATGGAGAAGTGGTTGGGTGAAAAAAACGCAGCGGACACGCTTTCGCAATCCGTCCCCAACAACATTACTTCAGAAATGGGGCTGGCGCTGTTGGATGTTGCAGATATAATTCGTCCTTATCCGGAAGTTATTGCGTATTTACAGCAGACAAACGATGAGCATTTTTTGGATGAACTGGTAAAGATTGATGGTGGACAGAAAGCCCAAGACGCGATCAACGCATATCTCAACCGCTACGGAATGCGGTGTGCCGGGGAGATCGATATTACGAAAACGCGTTGGAGCGAAAAACCAACGACACTTGTTCCCATGATTTTCAGCAACATCAGAAATGCTGCGCCTGGCGCCGGCAACCGGAAGTTTGAGCAAGGGCGACAGGAAGCTTTGCAAAAAGAACAGGAGATATTAGATCGTTTGAAGCAATTGCCGGATGGTGAAGAAAAAGCCGAAGAAACCAAACGAATGATCAGCCGCATCCGGAATTTCATTGGGTATCGTGAATACCCCAAATACGGCAAGGTTAACCGCTACTTTGTTTATAAGCAGGCTTTACTGAAAGAAGCCGAACAGCTCGTACAAGCCAACGTTATTCGTGAAAAAGAAGATATCTACTATCTCACTTTTGAAGAACTTCGCGAAGTGGTGCGCAGCAGTGAACTGGATTATCCGACCATCAGCCAACGAAAAGAAGAGTATCAATTCTATGAAAAATTGACGCCCCCGCGTGTCATCACGTCTGATGGGGAAATCATTGCAGGTGTGTACAAACGAGAAAATCTCCCAACTACAGCTATTGTAGGTCTACCTGTTTCTTCCGGAGTTGTAGAGGGGCGAGCACGTGTCATCTTAACCATGGAAGATGCTGATCTGGAAGATGGAGATATATTAGTCACCTCCTTTACTGACCCTAGCTGGACACCATTGTTTTTATCCATAAAAGGCCTGGTCACCGAAGTCGGTGGGCTGATGACCCATGGCGCAGTTATCGCACGTGAATATGGCTTGCCGGCAGTTGTCGGAGTAGAAAATGCTACCAAACTGATAAAAGATGGGCAACGAATTCGCGTGCATGGAACAGAAGGGTATGTAGAAATCCTATAACGGGGAAAATGTTGTCTTCCCACAAATTTTCCCTCTTGACACTCTCCTCAATTCGTCTTATACTCGATCTTACTTCACTCACTTAATTTAGTTATAAAACTATGCTTACCGTACGCGCCGGCACCAAACATCTGATCCGCGAGATCAACCAGGCCATCGTATTGGATGCTGTCCGCACCCACGGCGCCCTGTCGCGCACCGAGGTGGCCGCACGCACCAACTTGAGCCAGCCGACGGTGTCGGGCATCGTGGGGGAGATGATTGAGGCGGGGCTGCTGTATGAACAGTCCACCGGCGTCTCGACCGGCGGTCGCCGTCCCATTTATGTGGCTTTCAATGAACGCGCCGCCTATGCCGTCGGCGTCAAGCTGACCGAGCAGACAGCCATCGCCGTTTTGACCGATCTGAACGCCAGCGTGATTGCCCAGCACCAGGCGCAGATTCCCAACCACACACCGGCGGCTGTCGCCGATACGATTGGCGAAGTCGTCCAGACCTTGCGCCAGGCGGCAGATGAACAGCCGATCCTCGGTGTAGGTCTGGGCATGGCAGGAGTCATGGATTATCGCCGCGAAGTAGTGCGCTACGCCACCTACTACGGCTGGGAAAATCTGCCTCTGGCCCAAATGCTGGAGGAGCGGCTGGACTTGCCCGTCATCTTGGACAACGACGTCAATGCCCTGGCTGTGGCAGAGCATTGGTTTGGCGCCGGGCGTGGTGTGGCCGACTTTTTAGCCCTGAGTATTGGCCGCGGCGTTGGTCTTGGCATGATTCTCAATGGACGGCTGTACCGGGGCAGCGCCGGCGGCGCCGGCGAATTCGGTCATACGGTTGTGGAGCCAGACGGGCCGCGCTGCGCCTGCGGCAAATGCGGCTGTCTGGAAGCGCTGATCAGTGACGGCGCGTTAGCGCAGCGGGCGTCAACCCTTTTGAGCAGGCCGCTAAATATTGAAGAAGCTGTACGCCTGGGTCTGCAAGGGCAACCCCAGATCAAGGAACTGTTTGAACAGGCAGCACAGATTTTAGGTATAGCAGTGGCAAATCTGGTAAACATTTTGAACCCTGCCTTGGTCATCGTTGGCGGCGAAGGAATGCGTGCCAGCAGCCTGATCATGAGCAGCTTTCGCGCCGCTTTACAAGCCCACAGCTTTGGCAGCCTGGCCAATGATGTGCGTGTGGTTGCGGAGCCGTGGGGTGACGATGCTTGGGCGCGCGGTGCAGCAAGCCTGTTGCTTAGCGAAGTGTTTCAACCGCCGCTAAACCGCGGCGATGAAGAGCGGCCTTCATTGACGACGGCACGCGCGGCATGATCTGCGGCTTGAAGTGTACAGGGAGGCAGGCAACATGATCGGCGAACGCAGATGGAGCAAAACCGGCTGGTTGATCTTATTCCTGCTGCCTGGGCTGGGTGGCCTGCTGCTGTTTACAGTGCTGCCTATCCTGGCGTCTTTTGTGCTCGCTTTTTTTGCCTGGGATTTGTTGACGCCGCCGCAGTTCGTTGGGCTGCAAAACTTCACCGCTATCATCTATGACAAAGAGTTCTGGGCAGCGCTGAGGCACACATTAACATTTATTGCCGGCTATCTGCCGCTGGTCGTTAGCTTGGGGCTGGGCATGGCGCTGGCCATGAATGTCGCCGTGCGCGGCATTGGTTTGCTGCGCACGCTCTTCTTCTTTCCTGTTGTATCGTCATGGGTGGCGGTGGCGTTGTTGTGGAGCTGGCTCTTCAACCCCAAGTATGGACTCATCAACTATCTGCTCAGCCTGATCGGCATCACCGGCCCCGGCTGGCTGTTTGACCCGGCATGGGCAATGCCGGCTGTGATCCTGACTAGTGTCTGGAAGGATTTGGGCTTTGTGTTGGTGCTCTTTTTGGCTGGCCTGCAGGCGATACCGCTGGATTACATCGAAGCGGCAGCGCTGGACGGAGCCGGGCGCATCGCCCAGTTCCGCTATATTACGCTGCCGCTGCTGGCGCCGACAACCTTCTTTGTACTGATCATATCGCTGATCAACTCCTTCCAGGTCTTTGACCAGGTGTGGGTGATGACAAAAGGCGGCCCCGCCGGAGCCACCACAGTGCTGGTCGAGCGCATTGTGCGCCATGCCTTCAGCTATGGCGAGATGGGCTATGCGGCGGCCATTTCTTGGGTATTGTTCTTTCTCGTCTTTGGCGCCACGATTGTACAGTTTCGGGTGCAGCGAATGGGGAAGTTTGATGTCTAGCCAATCCATACCACAGCAGAGCGCTGTGCGCAGCCAGCCACAGCGCAAAAACCGCCATCTGGGAGCGGCAGTCTTGCGCTACCTGGTGCTGGGCGCCGGCGGTCTGCTAATGGTAATTCCCTTCTGGTGGATGCTGGTGACATCGCTCAAGCCGCCTGGTTCGGTGCTGACAGTGACACCTGAACTGTTCCCGCGCCAGCCCACTTTGGAGAGCTACCAACGCGTCTGGGCGACGATTCCAATCGGGCAGATGTTTCTCAACAGCTTGATTGTGACAGCCGTCAGCGTTGGCGCTCAGCTTATCAGTTCGGCCATGGCCGCCTATGCCTTTGCGCGCATGCAGTGGCGCGCACGTGATGCCGTTTTTCTACTCTACGTGGCGACGTTGATGGTGCCTTCACAGGTGACGATCACGCCCCTGTTTATCCTTATGCAGCGGCTGGGCTGGGTGGACACCTACCAGGGGCTGCTTGCACCAAGCCTCGTCAGTGCCTTTGGCGCCTTTTTGCTGCGCCAGGCGATGCTCAGCGTGCCGCGTGAGTATGAGGAGGCAGCTGTGCTCGACGGCGCCAACCATTGGACAATCTTCCGCCAGGTCGTACTGCCGATGATCGGTCCTGCGCTTGCCACTCTGGCCGTCTTCGCTACGATGAGCACCTGGAACAGCTTTTTGTGGCCGCTCTTTGTCACGCGCGACGAACGCTTAATGACGCTGCCGGTGGGCCTGGCGCTGCTGCACGGCCGGTTTACCACAGAGTGGAGCATGATCATGGCCGGCGCTGTGATCAGCGTCGTCCCCATCATCTTGATGTATCTAGCCGCCCAGCGAGCATTTGTACGCGGAGTGGCGCTCAGTGGTTTAAAGTAGGTCGTTTTTCCGTGCAATCTATGTATAGTAAAGGTAAAGGAGAAAAGATCATGCCACGTCTTTCAATTCGCTTTCTGCTGCTTAGCCTGCTGACAGCTGCGCTGCTGGCAGGCTGCACTGCCGTTGCGCCAGCGGCCCCCGGCGCAGCCACGGCTGGAGAAGCCACCAGTCAAGAACCTGTCACCATCACCTATTTTACCTTCTCGGCTGCCCCCGACCACATGGAAGACCTTGGCCAGATGGTGGCTGCGTTTGAGGCAGCCAACCCCACTACCAAAGTGAAGGTGGAGACGGCGCCTTTTGATCAGTATTTTACCAAGCTGCAGACGCTGGTGGCCGGCGGCACAGCTCCCGATGTATTCGAACTCAACTATGAAAACTTTGTGTCCTATGCCAGCAAAGATGTGCTGCTGGATATGACGCCGCTGGCCGGCGCCGACGCCGGCTTTGCTGACGTCTTCTACCCGTTAGCGTACAAGGCGTTTCAGCGCGACGGCAAACAATATGGGCTGCCCGCCAGCTTCTCCAATGTGGTGCTGTACTACAACAAGGATTTGTTTGATGCAGCCGGCGTTGACTATCCAACGGCGGAATGGACCTGGCAGGATGAACTGGCTGCAGCCCAGAAGCTGACCGACCCGGCCAACGGTGTGTGGGGCGAATTCAGTCCGATTCAGTTTTGGGAGTTCTACAAGACCGCTGCACAAAACGGCTGCAGTGTGCTGAGCGCCGACGGCACGACTTCGACCATTAACGAGCCGAGTTGTGTCGAAGCGCTGACCTGGATGGTGGACAAGATCAACAAATACCAGATTTCGCCGACCGACGCCGACATGGCTGGTGTGTCCGATGGCGATATGTTCAAACAGGGCAAGCTGGCCATGCTGCGCACAGGCATTTGGATGTTCGACAGCTTTAAAGATGCACCGTTTGCCTGGGACATCGCTCTCGAACCGGGCAACACGCAGAAGGCGCATCACTTCTTTGCCAATGGCGTCGCCATCGCAGCCACAACCGAGCACCCGCAAGAGGCTTGGGCTTGGGCCAAATTCTTCACCAGCAGCCCTGAGGCAGCCAAGATTCGCGTGGCCGCCAGTTGGGAACTGCCGGCGCTCAACGATCAGGCGCTGTTTGACCAGTGGCTGGCCATCACGCCGCCGGCCTCGCGCACAGTGGTCTTTCAGGCGCTCGATACCCTGGTGACGCCGCCGGTGATCGAAAAGCAGAGCCAGATGCAGGATGCGGTAAACCTTCTGCTCGAACAGGTTAAGAGCGGTGCGCTGACGCCGCAAGAGGCGCTTGACCAGGCCAAGACCGAAATTGACGCGCTGCTGAAGTAACTTTACGCTTGTTCGGTGGTGGCTTGCTGCTGCCATGTGTGCAGCGCCAGGCCACCACCGAACGGGCTATGCTTAATTTTGACCAGTACCCAACTACCTTATGAATCACTCGACGACAATTATTCATGCTCCTTATGGGGAGGGGTCGCCCTATATCTCCACACTGGCCGAACGTACACCACAGAATCCAGTGGGCGGCGATATGGTCACGCTGGGCTTTCTTACGGCTCCCGGCAGTCCTGACACTGCTGTGACGCTGCACTGGATGCGCAACGCGCGCCGCCAGACGCCCATCGGCGGGCGCGCCCAATGGCGCTGCGCATCGTTTGACCAGTGGGTTTTTGAACTAGGCGTGGTAGAGGCCGGCGACGCTGTAAGCTACTGGCTGGAAATCGAGGCCGGTGGCGCACAAGTGGAATCTGAACACTACCAGTTTGTGGCCCGTCGCCTGCGCCGGCTGTGTGGTCTCACCGGTATTTGCCGTCAGGAAGAATCCGTCACCGTCACACTGCTGGATGAGGAAGGCAAGCCTGGCCCACTGTTGTCGCTGGCCACGCCTGCCGGACACCCGACCATGATCCGGTTTACAGTCGAGTACAAGCAGCCGGACGGCAGCCCCAGTGTTGCCGCCGACACCGCCCTGGTAACCACCGGCAGTGGATTGCAATTAGAGCTTGGGGAGGCAGACGGCTTGCTGCGTCTGCAGTGGCCGGAGCATGCGCTGGATTTACCGCTGCACATACGTTGGCAGGAAGAAGGAGATGGCACGCTGGCGGCTGTGGAACTCAGCGGCGCTCTGCAAAAAGACGAGACGCTGGTTGGTTTTGGGGAGCGCTTTGACGCCGTCAACCAGCGCGGGCGCGCGCTGGACACGATAGTTTACGAACAGTACAAGAATCAAGGCAACCGCAGCTATCTGCCAATGCCGTTTTTCTTCTCCAACTGCGGGTATGGCTGCCTGGTGGAAGGCACAAGCTATGTCCATTACGACTTGGGCCGCACCATGCCTGACCGCTGGCGCTGTCTTGCCCAGGCGGGCGGCAGCCAGCGCGTAAGTGTAGACTGGTTTGGTGGGAAGCCACTCCACATCGTACGCGCCTTTACAGCGTTGACGGGGCGTCCGGATGCACCGCCACCTGACTGGGTGTTTGGCCCATGGATGAGCAGCAATGAATGGAACACCCAACAGCGCGTGGAGCAAGAGGTGGCCACGACGTTCGACCTGGCTATCCCGGCAACAGTGCTTGTGCTCGAGGCTTGGAGCGACGAGACAACCTTCTATATTTGGAACGGAGCGCGCTATACAGCCAAAAGCGGTACAGACAGCTTCCGTTTAGAGGATTTCGCATTTCCTGCGGATGGGCCGTGGCCCGACCCGCAGGGCATGGTTGATAGGCTGCATGCGGCTGACCTTCGGCTAGTGCTTTGGCAGATACCAGCGCTCAAAGCAAATGAAGAAGCGCACGCACAGCACGATGCCGACGTAGCCTACGCTGTTAGACACAGCTACGTTATGCGCAAATCAGACGGCAGCTTTTACCGCAACCCAGCCTTCTGGTTTCACAATGCACTAATCCCCGATTTTACGCAGCCGGAAGCGGCGGAGTGGTGGCTTGAGCAGCGCGCCTACCTGCTTGAGCAGCTTGGCGTTGATGGCTTTAAGACGGACGGCGGTGAACACCTGCAGGGACATGATGTCTGTGCAGCTGATGGCCGCTGTGGCAGCGAGTTGGCCAACGCCTTTCCCAATCTGTATGTCGGCGCCTATCACCGCTTTGCCCAGCGCCTGCGAACTGGGGATGCCATCACCTTCAGCCGTGCGGGCTATACAGGAG
>JBBRBX010000037.1:0-44349 GCA_038205395.1 Caldilineales bacterium | reverse complement strand
ACAAGCTGATTTTCCAAACTTACTCACTTGTGACCCGGAACTTCGTAAAAAGAACTCCGTCACCACCCATTTGCCCAAAGGCATTCATGCCCATCGCCGCACCAAACGGGCCCTTGACCCCTGATTTACCGGAAACTAAAGCTTCTATACACTGGTTTAAAGTCGTAAAAGAATATGAAGGAAGAGGAATTGGTAGAGCATTACTTTCTGCTGTTATGCACAGTATTGCGGAAAAGGATTATCCGGTTTTCCTGCATACACAACTTTCCAGCGTAAGAGCCATAAAACTCTATTCTGATTTTGGTTTCGCTTTGTTGACCGATCCTATTGTCGGGTATCGCAAAAATGAACTGCGTGAATCATTACCCATTTTGAAAGAACAAATGCTACAAAAAGATTTTGAAAGATTGCAGTTTAAACAGGCGCCTGAAGACTTTTTAGAAGTCGTAAAATCATCAACGATAGATCAATTTTAATTCCGCAGCTGCATAAAAACGTCCACCCGTCTACGGCCCCGCTTCCAGCCACGTCTCCAGCGTCATGCCCACCCGCTCCAGGGTCTCGGCGCTGAGTTTGTCCAGCGTGTCCTGCATGGTGTTGCGGGGTGGATAGTCGTCCGCCATCAACGCCGCAGTAGCCCTGTCGGCGGCAAAGGTCATCTGCACGCCGTCCGCCGCCGGGCGCACAGGGGTGGCCGGAAACCACTCCGCGTATTCCAGATTGGCCGCCGTCCGCCACAGCGCCTCCTGCAAGGCCGGGTCGCCGGCGTCGTTGGGGTAGAAGCGCTGGTCGGCGGCCCCCGCCTGCTCCACCGCCACCACATAGCGCGGGGCGGCGCAGCGCGGTATGCTGCGCGGCTGGCTGCGCTGATAGATGGTGCTGCCCAGATGCGGGTCCCAGCCCGGCAGCCCGCCGTTCTGCTCGGCGTCAAAAAAGGCCAGGCAAAGGGTGTGGCCCGACTGCTCCACGTCCAGCGTGCGCGCTAGTTCCAGCAGCACGGCGACACCCGACGCGCTGCTGTTGGCCGCCGGCGCAGCCCGCTGCTGGTTGGCCGCATCCGGGTCGGCATCGGCGGCCAGACGCGAGTCATAGGGTGTGGCCAGCAGAATCACCGGCGAACCGGGGCGGCTGTGACTGCGCACGGCGATGATGTTGCGCCCGGCCACCCCTTCCGCCACGTTGAACGGCTGGATCACCACATCCCAGCCCAGCAGGCGAAGCTGCTCGACCAGCCAGTCGCCCGCCTGCAGGTTGGCCCCCGTTCCCGTGATGCGCGGGCCGAAATCGAGCAGCTTGCCCGCCGAGATCAGGGCGCGGTCGCCGGAGAATGGCTCGTTGATCACCTCTGGGCGCAGCAGGCCGTAGCCGAGATAGCCAAAAAAGAATACTGCCCCAATCAGGGCGGTGATCAGCAGGGTTTCAATGCTGTAGGCGCGTACACGATGCATGGCTGTGGGCGCTCCTAGGCGCCGGCGATGCGGTCGAGCAGAATGGGCGGCGGCGCGATGGAGCCGGCGCGCAGTGTGTAGGCATCCTGCAGCCGCGCCGCCACCGCCTGCGCGGCCTTGGCATCGGCGGCATGAATGGTGCAGAGGGGGTCGCCTGCCGCCACCGGGTCGCCCACCTTGGCGTGCAGCATCACACCCACGGATGGGTCAATGGCATCGCCTTTGCGTTGGCGTCCGCCGCCCAGCGCCACGACCGCCAGCCCCACCGCGCGCGCATCGATGGCGTGGACACAGCCGCTCGCCGCCGCCGGCACGGCCACCGTCGCGGGCGCGGCCGGCAGCAGGCCGGGATTGTCCACCACGCGGCCGTCGCCGCCCTGCGCGGCCACAAAGGCGGCAAACTTGGCCGTCGCCGCGCCGCTGCTGACGGCAGCCCGCACCTGTTCGACCGCCTGGATGTGGCTTTGCGCCGCGCCGGCGATCAACAGCATCTCGGCGGCCACCGTCGTGACCAGCTCTTGAAAGTCCGCCGGCCCTTGCCCGCGCAGCGTGTCGATGGCCTCCTGCACTTCGAGCGCGTTGCCCACGGCGCAGCCCAGCGGCTGCTCCATCTGGGTGATCAGCGCCACCGTCTTGCGCCCGGCTCGCTCGCCGATGGCGACCATGATGCGTGAGAGGGCGCGGGCGTCGTCGAGCGTCTGCATAAAGGCGCCGTGGCCGCACTTGACATCCAGCACAATGGCGTCGGCCCCCGCGGCCAGCTTCTTGCTCATGATGCTGGCCGCAATCAGCGGCAGGCTGGGCACCGTACCTGTGACATCGCGCAGCGCATAGAGCGCCTTGTCGGCGGGGGCGAGGTTAGCCGTCTGCGCCGCCACCACCAGCCCCACTTCGGCCAACTGGCGGCGAAAGCGGGACTCGGTCATCTCCGCCGACCAGCCGGGGATGCTCTCCAGCTTGTCGATGGTGCCGCCGGTAAAGGAGAGGCCGCGCCCGCTCATCTTGCCCACAGGCAGCCCGCAGGCAGCCACAATCGGCCCCACTGCCAGCGTCGTCTTGTCGCCCACGCCGCCGCTCGAATGTTTGTCGACAATCACCGTACCGGGCGGCAGCGTGTCGTGCAGGTCGAACTGGTCGCCGCTGGCCGCCATCGCCAGCGTCAGATCGGTGGTCTCGCGGTCGCTCATGCCCTGGAAATAGACCGCCATGGCCCAGGCCGCCACCTGATAATCGGGGATGGAAGCGTCCGTCACGCCCCGAATAAAGAAGTCAATCTCCTGGCGGGAAAGCTCATGGCCGTCCCGCTTTTTGACGATAATGTCCACCGGATTCATGCCCATTCCTCCTCGTCACCGCCATCAGTGTGAAGCTGGTGTGAAGCTGCAAACTAGCATGGATCGGCGCTGCCGTGCAAAAAGCCGCCGCGCCGGATGAGATGGAGAGAGGGGCGGATCGGGATTGCCGGCGAGCAATATCAATGGGTGACGAATAGTCAACGTTGTGCAGGAGGGCGAGCGCGGCGGCAGCGGCGTCTCCCACGCCCGCACCGTGATCTTCCGCGCGCAGAATTAGCAGCAGCCGGCGGTGCAGCCTAAGATGGTTGCAAAGCAGCAGGGATATTGGGTTCAGACGCAACAAGCGTGTTTGGTCGTGCTATGGCAAATGGGAATACAGTCAATCACCATACCGCCGCCGTCCATGACGGCGTGGGCGAGCCGGCGCCGGTGCAGCCGTTTCATCTAGAGGCGCGTGGCCAGCCCCTGCTCTCGCGCGCGGAGTTTGCGCGGCGGCTGGCCCGCTTTGCCCTGCTGGCGGGCGGCATCATTGTCTTTTCGTTAGGGCTGGGCATTCTGGGCTACCACCAGTTGGAGCATTTGAGCTGGCTTGACGCCCTGCTCAACGCCGCCATGATCTTAGGCGGCATGGGGCCGGTGGATACAGTCAAGACGCCCGCGGGCAAATTGTTCGCCTCCTTCTACGCCCTCTATTCGGGCATCGTCTTTCTGGTAGCGGTAGGCGTGCTCCTGGCGCCCATCCTCCACCGCTTTATGCATCGCTTCCACCTGGAGGTGGATGTGGATGATGGGGAATGAGAAACAAATTGAGAAACAAACTATGACACAACCAACCAACACCCACCCCACCATCACCATCATCGGCGGTGGGCTGGCGGGGACGGAGGCGGCGTGGCAGGCGGCGGCGCGCGGCGTGCAGGTGCACCTGTATGAGATGCGCCCCACGCGCGGCACGGAGGCACATCTGACCGACCGCCTGGCCGAGCTGGTCTGCAGCAACTCGATGGGCAGTACGCTGCCCGACCGCGCCCTGGGGCTGCTCAAGAATGAAATGCTGACGTTGGGGTCGTTGGTGATCCGCACGGCCTTCAAGCACGCCCTGCCCGCCGGCGCCGCCCTGGCCGTCAGCCGCGACGACTTTGCGCAGGAGATCACCGAGATCATCAGCAGCCACCCCAACATCACGCTGCACCGCGAGGAGATCAGCGCCATCCCGCCGGGCCCGGCCATCATCGCCACCGGGCCGCTGACCAGCCCGGCGCTGACGCAGCAGATTCAGGCGCTGACGGGGCAGCAGTATCTCTACTTCTACGATGCCATGGCCCCCATCGTGGTGGCGGACAGCATCGACATGAACGTTGCCTTCCGCCAGAGCCGCTATGACAAGGACAGCGGGCAGGGGCAGGAAGAGGGCGACTATATCAACTGCCCGCTCGACCGCGAGGAGTACGCCCGCTTTGTGCAGGCGCTGCTGGCCGCGCCCAAGATCGAACTGGCCGGGGCGGATCAGGAACTGGAACGCTACTTTGAGGGCTGTATGCCGATCGAAGCGCTGGGCGCACGCGGCGAGAAGTCGCTGGCCTTTGGCCCCATGCGCCCGGTGGGGCTGCGCGACCCGCGCACGGGCCGCCGCCCCCATGCCGCCGTGCAGCTGCGCCAGGACAACGTGGCCGGCACGCTCTACAACATGGTCGGCTTCCAGACCAACATCAAATGGGGCGCGCAGGAAGAGGTGCTGCGGCTGATTCCAGGGCTGGCGCAGGCTGAATTTGTGCGGCTGGGGCAGATGCACCGCAACACCTTTATCAACAGCCCCACCCTGCTGCAGCCCACGCTCCAGTTTCGCGGGCGGCCCGACCTCTTCTTTGCCGGGCAGATCACCGGCACGGAAGGCTATGTGGGCAGCACGATGGGCGGGCTGATTGCCGGGCAGAACATCGTGCGCCTGCTGGCGGGCCAGCCGCTGCTGGAACTGCCGCGCACGACCATGATCGGTGCGCTGCTCTACTACATCACCCACGCCGATGCGGACAATTTCCAGCCCATGAAGGCAGCGATGGGTCTCTTTCCGCCGCTGGAAAGCAAAGTGCGCGGCAAGCGCGCCCGCTATGCCACCTATACCGAGCGCGCCGGCGCCGATCTGGCCGCTTATCTGGCGGGGAATCCGGTCACAAGTCTTGCGCCTGCGGCAGCATCACCAGATCGCGGATCGTGACGTGCGGCGGTTGCGAGAGCATAAAAACGACCGCCGCCGCCACATCCTCCGAGCGCAGCGCTGCGCGCGCCGCCACCTTCTGCGCGATGGCCGCCGGGTCGGAAAAGCCCCACAGTTCGTTGGCGACCATGCCGGGGGCCACCGCCATGACGCGGATGCCGTCGGGCGCGACCTGGCGGCGCAGGGTGTGGACAAAGCTCTGGATGGCGTGTTTGGACGCGCTGTAGACCGGCTCCCAATGAATATCCACAACGCCGGAGATGGAGCTGGTGACGAGAATGTCGCCGCCCTTTTGCGCCTGCATAGACGGCAGCACGGCGTGCACCGAGCGCAGCACCCCATCGACGTTGACCGCCAGCAGATTGCTCCAGGCGTCCGGGTCGCCCGCCGCCACCTGGCCGGGGATATAGACGCCCGCATTGGCGAACAGCACATCCACGCGGCCAAAGTGCGCCAGCGTCTTGTCCACCATCGCCGTGATGTCGGCGGGTGCGGTCATGTCGGTGGGCACGGCCAGCGCCTGCGGCCCCAGTTCATCGGCCAGCGCCGCTAGTTTATCCGCTGAGCGGGCAGCCAGCGTCAGCCTGCAGCCCAGCGCCGCCAGCGCCCGCGCCGTTGCCGCGCCGATCCCGCTGCCGGCGCCGGTGATAATGACAACCTTGCCGTCAAGAACGTGTGCCATTGCGTGTGCTCCATTGGTGGTGGGAAGGTGAGCTGGGTGCGAACTGCACGATCTAAACTGCCTGGGGGAAGATTGTGTCAGCGCGCAGCGTTTCTGCAGCGTATGCCAATGCGGCCTGGATAGCAGTGCGCGAAAGGCGCGGATATGCGTCGAGCAGATCGTCTACGCTTTCCCCTGCCGCCAGTTTCTCCAGTATCAACTCAACCGTGATGCGAGTACCCCGAATGATAGGTTTGCCCAACATGACTGCCGGGTCGGCGGCAATATATTCGTGCCAATTGATTGCCATCTAGTCCCTCCGAGGAAAATTTCTTGCTCTTTCTCACTAGTAACCACTCTACATCTCATTCTATCACAGACCATTGACAGCCAAAGCTTGTCCCGCTATACTTTCCGTAGGCAATTCGGACTACAGGAGGAAGCAAAATGAGTTTTATATCCGTTCGTGATATGCGTATACGTCCCGGAGAGGTGTGGCGGCAACTGCAAGAGGAGGGCGATCTGATTGTTACTTCCAGCGGACGTCCTTTTGCTTTAATGATAGCGACGGGAGGCGAGGATGTCGAAGAACTGCTGTTGGCGCTGCGGCGCGCCAAGGCGCAGATGGCAGTATCGCGGCTGCGTACAGGCGCAGCCGCGCAGGGTTTGGATAGGTTGCCGGATGAAGCTATCGACGCCGAAGTTGCGCAAGCGCGCCATGAGCGGCGACAGTGAATGTTGTGATCGATACCAACGTGCTGGTGTCAGCCTTATTGTCGCCCTTTGGCGCCCCCGCACGTGTACTTGATCTTGTATTGGCTGGCAGTGCTCGAATGGCGTATGATGATCGACTTCTGGCGGAGTATCAAGCTGTTTTGAGACGCGCTAAGTTCGGTTTTGAGGTACAGGCAATAGACGATTTGTTTTCTTATATAACAACGACTGGCTTGGGGATTGCGGCGCCGGTGCTGCCAATCCAACTGCCTGATCCTGACGACAACATGTTGCTTGAGGTCGCAGCCGGTGTGCATGCGCCTCTGATAACAGGCAACCAGAAGCACTTTCCCGCCGACCAGCAAGCCGGCGTTTGGGTCATCGCGCCGGCGGAGTTTATTCAATGGTGGCGAGAGCAGCAGAAGTAAGCGCCTCTATCATTGTTAAGAGTTTTCATTTAACAGCACGTCCAGCACACCCAGCGTCAGCCGTTTGGTGTCGAGCTGCAGCGACTGGTCGTCGAGGATGGGGCCGACGCAGGCGGGGCAGCCCTGCCGGCAGCTGCAGGCGCGCACCTGGGCGTGGGCCGCAGCCAGCAGCGTGTCGTGCAGGTCAAAGAGCGCGGCGCTGAAGCCGAGACCGGCGGCGATCTGTTCGTATAAGTAGATTGTCGCCAACTGACCGGCTCCGTTAGCTGTGGCTGCACCAGCCACAGCCACGGGCGCAGGGGACATAAAATCCACATCGACGCCGGCAGCGACGCTGGGAGCGATGCCCGCCGCGGACGACCTGCCGGCATAGTGCCCTTCGCTGCGCGCCACATACAGCCCAATGTCGGAACGGTCGCACATCAGATGCAGCGGGGCCAGGTTCGCCAGCACATAGGCCAGCCCATCCATCCCCGTGCGCAGCTGCCCCGCCGTCTCGATGCGCCGGTGACACGCCCGGCAGACCAGCACCAGATTCTCCAGCCGGTTGGCGAGCAGATAGTTGTCGTTGACGCCGGGAATGTAGCCGAAGGCGCGGAAGGGCGTCAGGTGGTGAACGTCATGCTCCTGCCCGCGCCCTTCGGGCGTTCCGCACTGGGTGCAGCGCCGCCCGTCCCGCTCCCGCACCGCCCGCCGCTGCGCATCCCAGTTGGGGCCATAGTGGTTGACCGAATCATGCCACAGCCCCGCCCGCTCCAGCGCCGCCTGCGCCGCCGGCTGCAAAGCCAGCCAATAGGCGTTCGTCACCATCGTCTGCGGCGGATAGGCCAGCGGCTGCACGCCCAGCGTCGTGTGCGTGTGGCGCATGATGCGCCGGAAGCCGATCACCTGCGACGTGACCTCGACATCGCCCCACACGGCCCAGACCGGCGCGTCCTGCCGCCGGTCATGCTCGGCCAGCACCGTCACCTCGGTTTCGGCCGCGGCCTCGGTGTAGTAGTCCACCGTGACCGGCTGCACATCGGCGCGCAGCGCCTCCAGATCAAGCGTGCGCACCTGGTAGCTGCGCCCCTCGTGCATGTAGATCGCGCCTTCATGCACAAAGCGGGGCGCCCCGGCATAGTCCACCGCGCCAATCACGCGGCAGGCGGGCGCTTCCGTCTGGATCACCACCGCATCGCTGCCGGCGCTGCGCAGGCTGACGCGACGGGCAGGATAGCTCTCGCCGCTCCAGAACCACTGGCCGCCGTGAGCGTGCAGGTCGCCCTGCTCGCCCAGCAGCTGCAGCACATCGCTGGTCAGGGCGCAGCCGCCGAAAGCTTCCCCTTCGCCAAAAGGCAGCTCAAAGGCGGCGCAGCGTAGATGATCCAGCAGCAGCATTAAGTTGTCGGGGTTGATCAGCGCCTGTTCGGGGGAGCGTTCAAAAATATACTCCGGGTGCTGCACCACATACTGGTCCAGCGGCCCCGCCGTAGCCACCAGCAGCGCCAGCGCCGTCTCGCTGCTGCGCCCGGCGCGGCCCATCTGCTGCCAGGTCGAGGCGATGCTGCCGGGATAGCCGCAGATGACGCAGAGCTGCAGCTGGCCAATGTCGATCCCCAGTTCCAGCGCATTGGTGGCGACCACGGCGCGCACCTCGCCGCTGCGCAGCGCCGCCTCAATCGCCCGCCGTTCGTGCGGCAGATAGCCGCCGCGGTAGCCGCGCACCGTTTGCGTCGTCTTTTCGCGGATGTAGGTCAGCAGCAGTTCGGTGGTCAGCCGCGAGCGGCCAAAGACAATCGTCTGCAGCCCGGCGTCGAGCGAAGCGGCGGCCAGGTCGGTGGCCTCCAGCGTGGCGCTGCGGCGGATGCCTTTGGCCGGGTCCAGCAGCGGTGGGTTGAGCAGGATCACATGCTTCTCGCCGCGGGCGGCGCCGTTGTCGTCCACCAGCGTGACCGGCTGCTCGACCAGCCGTTCCGCCAGCGCGCCCGGATTGGCGATGGTGGCGCTGGTGCAGACAAACTGCGGCCGCGCCTGGCTGTGGCTACCATAGTCGCCGCCATAGTGGGCGCAGAGCCGCTGCAGCCGGCGCAGCACATTGGCGACATGGCTGCCGAAGACGCCGCGGTAGCTGTGCATCTCGTCAATCACCACCCAGCGCAGCCCGCCCAGAAAGGCCGCCCACTGCGTGTGGTAGGGCAGGATACCCAGATGCAGCATGTCGGGGTTGGTGAGCAGCAGGCGCGTCTGCTTGCGGATGCGGGTGCGTTCGGCGCTGGGCGTGTCGCCGTCATAGGTGGCCGGGTTCAGCGCCAGCTTGGGCGAGACGTTTGCCAGCGCCGTCTGCCACTGGCCCAGTTCGCTGAGCTGGTCCTGCGCCAGCGCCTTGGTGGGGAAGAGATAGAGCGCGCGCGCGTCCGGGTCGTTGAGCAGGGTGTGCAGGATGGGCAGATTGTAGCAGAGCGTCTTGCCGCTGGCCGTGGGGGTGACGACCGCCACATGGCAGCCCGCCAGTGCCGCCTCCGTCGCCTGCGCCTGGTGTGTGTAGAGCGACTCGATGCCGCGCGCCTGCAGCGCCGCGGCCAGCCGTGCATCTAGCGCCGCCGGGAGGGGGGCCGTGCGCGCCGGCTGCGCGGGCAGCGTGCGCCAGGCGGCCACATTCCCCATCCAGCGTGCATCCCCGCGCCAATCCTGCAGAAGCTGTTCCAAGCTCATCGCACCGTCACCCGTCCCCGTCCCGCTTGCGTCTTTGCCCGCCCGCGGGTACACTGTGGGCCAGTTTAGCACGCCTGTTCGCATTCAACAACCCAGTTGCCCTGCCACCTAGTCCAGAGCTGCCTATGTCTGCACCAATCCCTGTCAGCCTCGACCAAATTCGCCGCTTTCGCCTGCTGCGCTCCGGCCTGCAGTCGCCTTTTGCCGCGCCCGAAGCCGCCGCCGGGGCCTTGATGGGCATCCAGGCGCAGATTCTGCCCGCCGCCGGTGTGGCGCTGTGGAACCGCACCCATGGGCTGACGCATGAGCGCTTTGAGCGGCTGCTCTACGACGAACGCACGCTGGTCAAAATCTGGGGCCAGCGCGGCACGCTCCATCTTTACCCCAGCCAGGATTGGCCGCTGGTCTGCGCCATGATTTCAGGGGCCAAGAGCTGGTGGGGGCGCACTGCCGAGAAGGAAGAGCGCTATGACGCCTATGACCGGCTGGTGGAGCAGGTGGCGGCGGCGCTGCGCAACCGCCCGATGATGGGCCGCTCCGACCTGCGCGCCGGCGACTATGAGCTGGACACCGAGCATCTCTCGCCCTGGGGCGGCATCTTTGCCGACCTGGTGCTGCGCGGCTATGCCTGCCATGCCGGGCGCGCGGCGGAGGGGCGCTTTGTCGCTCGCGAAAGCTGGCTGCCCGACCTGGCGTGGGAGCCGCCCGACTATGACACGGCCAACCTCACCGCCCTGCGCCGCTACATCCACAGCTACGGCCCCACCACCGCCGCCGATTTCCGCTACTGGCGGGCGACCTACGCCGCGCCGGCGCGGCGCTGGTGGTCTATGCTGGAACAGGAATTGGTGGCGGTGGATGTCGCAGGGGTGACGCAGCATCTCTTTGCGGAGGATTTGGCGGCGCTGACCGCGCCGCTGGAAGATGAGCGTTGGCCGCTGCATCTGCTCTATCGCTTTGACCCGCTGCTGCTGGGGCACAAGGACAAAAGCTGGATCGTGCCGCCCGCGCACTACAAGCGCGTCTGGCGTCCTGCCGGCCACATCGAAGGCATTGTCCTGCTGCGCGGCCAGGCTGCGGCCACCTGGCGTTATGAACGCAAAGGCGCCGCCCTCATCATCCTGGTGCAGCCGTTCCGCAAGCTCGCCAAACCGCTGATTCGCGCGGTCGAGCACAAAGCTGCGGACGTGGCCGCCTTTTTTGGCCAGCCCACGGTTGAAGTCCAGTGGCTGCCCGCCTGATTCCCCATTTCGCCCAATCTGTGGCATACTAATTTGCTTTCCGCTCTCGCCCTTTGCCGCGCCCGGCGTGCCGCAGCGCCCGCGTCTCTTTCCAGTTAACGAGGAGAACTGAACCTTGCCTATTGGACTGCCCGCCATTGGAACATGGTGGAATACGGCCGGCGCTGCCTACTTTGCCGCCAACGAATTAACCCAGGCGATTGCCGAGTTCCGCACCCCCGCCTTTGTGGTGCAGGAGGAGGCGGCCGGACGCGTCGGCGTCGCGCTGGGGGGCGAACTGCGTTCACCGGCTGCCAACGGCGCTGCCCTGCACCCCAGCTGCTATGGCTGCCTGGGCGTTCTGCCCGCGCTCTATCCCGAATGGCTGGGAGACCGCGGCTTTTTGGAGGCGCACGGCGTGCGCTTTCCCTACGTCACCGGCGCGATGGCGCGCGGCATTGCCTCCGAGCCGCTGGTGATCGCCATGGCCCGCGCCGGGATGCTCGGCTTTTTCGGCGCCGGCGGCTTGAGCCTGCCGCGCGTGGAGGCGGCCATCGCTGCACTGCAGGATGCGCTGGGCGACGCCCTGCCCTGGGGCGTCAATTTGATCCATTCGCCCCAAGACCCGCAGTTGGAAACACGCCTGACTGCGCTGCTGCTGGCGCGCGGGGTGCGGCGGGTGGAAGCCTCCGCCTTTATGGCGCTTACCCCCGCCGTGGTGCGTTACGCCTACAGCGGGGTGCGGCGCGACGAGAACGGTGCGATCCGGCGTCCAAACCACCTGTTCGCCAAAATTTCGCGCCCCGAAGTCGCCCAACACTTTTTGGCGCCGCCGCCGCAAGCCATGCTGGCGGCGCTGGTTGCTGCCGGTGATTTGACGCCGGACGAAGCGGCGCTGGCGCGCACACTGCCGGTGGCCGAAGACATTACCGTCGAGTCGGATTCGGGCGGCCACACCGACAACCGGCCGCTCGGCTCGCTCTTCCCCACCATCGCCCAACTGCGCGATGAACTGGTAGCTCGCTATGGCTATGCGCGCCCGGTGCGCGTTGGCGCTTCAGGCGGGCTGGGCACGCCCTCCGCCGTCGCCGCCGCCTTTGCGCTCGGCGCCGCCTATGTGCTGACCGGCTCGGTCAACCAAAGCTGTGTAGAGGCGGGCGTATCGGACGACGCCAAAGCGCTGCTGGCGCAGGCCGAGCTGGCGGACATGACGATGGCGCCCTCCGCCGACATGTTTGAGTTGGGCGTCAAGGTGCAGGTGCTCAAGCGCGGCACGCTCTTCGCCGCGCGCGCCGCCAGCCTCTACAGCCTCTACACACGCTACCCGGCGCTGGAAGCCATTCCCGCCGACGAACTGCAGCGGGTCGAGCAGCAGCTTCTGCGCCAGCCGGTGGCGGCGGAATGGGCGCAGACGCGCCAATTCTTTGCCGAGCGCGACCCGCACGAGGTCGAGCGCGCCGAACGCGACCCCAAACACAAGATGGCGCTCGTCTTTCGCTCCTATCTGGGCCGCTCCAGCCGTTGGCCTATTGACGGGGACGGCGACCGCCGCCTGGATTACCAGATCTGGTGCGGCCCGGCGATGGGCGCGTTCAACGCCTGGACGGCCGGCTCCTTTCTGGCCGAGCCACAGAATCGCACCGTCGTCCAGGTGGCGCTCAATCTGCTGGAAGGAGCGGCGTATGTCACGCGCGCCGCGCAGCTTCGCTCCTACGGGGCCGCCATCCCGCCCCAGGCTTTTGCCTTTGCCCCGCGACCATTGGCCTAGTGGCGGGTTTTATATCCAGCTGTTTATGCGCGGCGGGCCACGCACTCCCGTCTCCCGCCGCAACTTTGCCATACCAGGCCGCAGTGGCCGCCATGCACCCTGCGCTGTGTCTGCCGCAAGCCATACCGCATTGCCTGTTGCTATCTGTCCGGCTGCAACCGTACGGTTGCACATGTCTATACCTGTCTGTCTTAAAAGGATTCCACACCACTGATGAGCACCACGAGAGAGGATCGCGAGTTTTTGTCACCAGCCGTTGCCGTTGTGGGCGTCAGCGCCCTGTTCCCCGGTTCGACGGAGGTGCGCGGCTTCTGGCGCGATATTATGCAGGGCCGCGACCAGATTCGCGAGGTTCCGCCGCAGTACTGGCTGATCGATGATTATTATGACCCCGACCCTGCCGCGCCCGACAAAACCTATGGCAAGCGCGGGGCCTTTTTAGACGCCACGCCCTTTGACGCTCTGGCCTACGGCGTGCCGCCCAATGTCGTCCAGCAGACCGACACCAGCCAACTGCTGGGGCTGATTGTGGCGCAAAAGGTGCTGGAAGATGCCGCCGGCGGCGACTTCGCCCATATCGACAAAAGCTGCATCAGCGTCATTCTAGGCGCCACCGGCACAACGGAGCTGGTCGTCCATCTGGGCGCGCGGCTGCAGCGCCCCATCTGGCTGGACGCTCTGCGCCGCAGCGGCATCCCCGAAGACGAGGCGCAGGCGGTCTGCAACCGCATCGCCGCCTCCTATGTGCCGTGGACGGAAGCTTCCTTTCCCGGTCTGCTGGGCAACGTCGTCGCCGGGCGCATCGCCAACAAGTTTGATCTCGGCGGCACCAACTGTGTGGTGGATGCGGCCTGCGCCAGTTCGCTCTCGGCGCTGGCGATGGGGCTGAGCGAATTGTATCTGCACCAATCCGACCTGGTGATCGCCGGCGGCGTGGATACGCTCAACGACATTCTCATGTATATGTGTTTCAGCAAGACCCCCGCCCTCTCGCCGAGCGGCGACTGCCGCCCCTTTTCCGACCAGGCGGACGGCACGATCCTGGGTGAGGGGCTGGGCATGGTGGCGCTGCGCCGGCTGGAGGATGCCGAGCGCGATGGCGACCACATCTACGCCGTCATCCGCGGGTTGGGGTCCAGCTCCGATGGCAAGGGCACTGCCGTCTATGCCCCCAAAGCATCCGGTCAGGCGCAGGCGCTGCGCCGCGCCTATGCCGCGGCAGGCTATTCGCCGCGCACGGTGGAACTGTTGGAGGCGCACGGCACCGCCACCAGAGCCGGCGATGCGGCGGAGTTTGAAGGCGCCGGCAGCGTCTTTGCGGAGGCGGACAGCGAGACAAAACAGTGGTGCGCCATCGGCTCGATCAAGTCTCAGATCGGCCACACCAAAGGCGCCGCCGGCGCGGCTGCGCTGATCAAAGCGGTGCTGGCGCTGCATCACAAGGCGCTGCCGCCCACGATCAAGGTGGAGCGGCCCAACCCCAGCCTGAACGTCGCCGCCAGCCCCTTTTACATCAACACCCAAGCCCGCCCCTGGGTGCGTGACGGCCTGCATCCGCGGCGGGCGTCGGTCTCCTCCTTTGGCTTTGGCGGTAGCAACTTCCATGTCACGCTGGAAGAGTACAGCGGCAGCGGCGGGCGCAAAGATCGCTTCCGCCCTTCGCCCAGCGAACTGTTCGTCCTCAGCGCCGGCAGCAGCACAGCGCTGCTCGCCGCCGCAGCGCAGATGACGCAGGGCTTTGACGCCGCCGAAGATTTTCAATTCCTGGCGCGCGCCACGCAGCGCGCCTTTGTCCCCGCCCAGCCGCTGCGGCTGGCACTGGTGGCCAAAGAGATCGCCGATCTGCGCGCCAAGCTGGCCGTCGCTGTGGCCGCCATCCAGGCCGACCCCAGCGCGGCGCAGCGCTCCCCCGCCGGCTGGCACTATTCCGGCGGCAGCAACAACGCTCAGGCGGAAATCGGCAAAGTCGCCTTTCTTTTCCCCGGTCAGGGCAGCCAGTATGTGGGCATGGGCAGCGATCTGGCGCTGGCCTTCCCCGCCGGCCAGGAAGTATGGGACCGGGCCGCCGAACTGGAATTTGACCAGGGGGGCCGGCTGCAGGAAGTGGTCTTTCCGCAGCCGGTCTTTGACGAGGATGAACGCCACGCACAGGAGAACCGGCTGCGCAGCACCGATTGGGCGCAGCCGGCGATCGGCGTCGCCAGCCTCAGCCAACTGGCGCTGCTGGCGCAGTTGGGGCTGCAGCCGGACGTGCTGGGCGGCCACAGCTTTGGCGAAGTCACCGCCCTCTACGCCGCCGGCGCGCTCGACCAGAAATCCTTTCTGCATGTGGCGCGCAAGCGCGGCGAGCTGATGGCCGAAGCCGCCGAAATGTTCCCCGGCGCGATGATCGCCGTTACGCATCCCACCGCCCAACTGGCCGAACTGCTGGCAAGCTGGGACACGGGCGTGGTGCTGGCCAACCACAATACGCCCGACCAGGTGGTGATTTCGGGCGTTGAAGCGGCGGTCGCGGCGTGTGAGGAGCGGCTGCAGCAGGCGGGCATCCGCTGTCAGCGGCTGCCCGTGGCCACGGCATTTCATTCGCCGGTGGTGCGCCCTGCCGCCGCGCCCTTCCACGCCTACCTGAACCATGTGCCCATCCACCCTGCGCGCCTGCCGGTCTATGCCAACAGCACGGCTGCTCTCTATTCGGCTGTGCCCGAAGCCGTGCGCGAGACACTGGCCGAACAGATCGCGCTGCCGGTGCTCTTCTCCGAACAGATTGAAGCCATGTATGCGGCGGGGGTGCGTATCTTTGTCGAAGTCGGCCCCAGTGCGGTGCTGACCAATCTGGTCAAGAGCTGTCTGGGGCAGCGGCCGCATCAGGCGGTGGCGCTCGACCGCAAGGGGGAGCATGGCTTGACCAGCCTGTGGCAGGCGCTGGCGCAGTTGGCCGCCGCCGGGGTTGCGTTCGATCTCTCCGCCTTGTGGGAGGGCGTTGCCGCCGGCGAAGGGCCGCAGGCGCGGCGCGTCCCCAAGCTGGCCGTACCCTTGAGCGGGGTCAACTACAACAAGCCTTATCCGCCTGCCGGCGGCAGCGCCGGTCTGGCCGCGCCCAACCCGCCGCGCCGCGCAGCGGCTGCTGTGCCTGCTGCCGCGCCTGCCAATGGCAGCGCCGCCGGGCCGCGCCCACAGCCCAACGCCCATCCGTCCATGATTCAGCTGGCCCACCAGCCCGCAAAGCAACCTGTCAACCAACCAATGAACCCATCCACCAGCCAGTCAACCAACCAGCCAGCTAGCCAACCGGTCAACCAGCCGGCGGCGAACCAGCAGCCGGCTGCGCCCGTTGCCGACCCAGCCCCCAGCAACGGCCATGTTATGCCCGCGGCCAGGCCGCCTGCGCCGCCTGCGCCGGTGCAGACCATGCCTGTACAGACCATGTCGCCGCCTGCGGCATCCCAATTGGCGCCGATCCAGCCTGCTGCGATCCAGCCTGCGCCTGGGTTGGAGAACGGCGAGGCGCTGGCCTGGGCCGGTCTGTTCCAGGAACTGCAGCGCCAGACCGCCGACGCGCATATGGCCTTTTTGCAGGTGGCCGAGCAGTCGCTGCGCGGTTTGGAAACGATGCTCAGCCTCAGCGTGGCGGGTGCCCGCCCGCCTGCCGCGCCGCATGCGACAGCCGTGGCTGCGCTGCCCGCGCCTGCGGCCTACATCCAGCCGCAGCCTGTCGCCGCGCCCGCACAGCCCAGCGCGCCGGCCACGGCTGTACTGCCGCCGGCCCCGCCGATGGAGGTGGCGCCTGCGTCGGTGGCCGCCCCTGTGCCTGCGGCGCCGGTTTATGCGGCGCCTGTGCACGCCGCGCCGGCAGTGGCTCCAGCCCTGCCTGCTGCACCGCCCGTTCCTGCTGCACCGGCTGCACCGGTAGCAGCCGGCAGCGATCACGACCTGCACGGCCAATTGATGGCGGTGGTGACGGAAAAGACCGGCTACCCGACCGAGATGCTGGAGCCGGGGATGGCGCTGGACACGGATTTGGGCATCGACTCGATCAAGCGCGTGGAGATTCTGGCGGCCATGCGCGAGCGCGTGCCTGCCCTGCCCGAATTCGACACGGCGGTAATGGCCGGTCTGCGCACGCTGGGCGAGATTGTCGCCTACATGGACAGCCAACTGGGCGGGCAAGGCGCGGCAGCCCAAGCTGCGCCGGTGGTTCCCGCTGCCCAAGCTGTGCCCATGCCCGCAGCCGCTTCTGCCGGCCAACAACACGACCTGCACGGCCAGTTGATGGCGGTGGTGACGGAAAAGACCGGCTACCCGACCGAGATGCTGGAGCCGGGGATGGCGCTGGATACGGACTTGGGCATCGACTCGATCAAGCGCGTCGAGATTCTGGCGGCCATGCGCGAGCGGGTGCCTGCCCTGCCTGAATTCGACACGGCCGTAATGGCCGGTCTGCGCACGCTGGGCGAGATCGTCGCCTACATGGACAGCCAGCTAGGCGGGCAAGGCGCGGCGGCGGCCCAAGCTGTGCCCATGCCTGCAGCCGCTCCTGCCGGCCAACAGCACGACCTGCACGGCCAGTTGATGGCGGTGGTGACGGAAAAAACCGGCTATCCGACCGAGATGCTGGAGCCGGGGATGGCGCTGGACACGGATTTGGGCATTGACTCGATCAAACGCGTGGAAATCCTGGCCGCCATGCGCGAGCGGGTGCCCGCCCTGCCTGAATTCGACACGGCGGTAATGGCAGGGCTGCGCACGCTGGGCGAAATCGTCGCCTACATGGACAGCCAACTGGGCGGGCAGGGCGCGGCAGCCCAAGTTGCGCCGGCGCCGTCCCTGCAAGCCGCATCAGCGCAGCCGGCGCACGCGGCGCTGGGCCGCTACACGCTGCAGCCGCGCACCGCTGCGCCCCCCGGCCTGGCCCCCCTTTTTTTGATTGACGGCACGCCCGTCTATATCACGGACGATGGTCATGGCGTGGCCGCCGCCCTGGCTGTGCACCTGCAGGCCGCCGGCGCCGATCCGGTCGTCTGTACTGCACCGCCGGCGGATGCGCGCGCCGTGGTCTGCCTGGCCGGTCTGGTGCTCTCCGGCCCGGACGGCGCCCAGGAGAACGGCGCCAGTGAGAACAACGCCAACAGCGCCGGGGAAGCCGCGCGGGAGACGGCGCTGGCCGCCAATGCCGCGGCTTTTGCCGCAGCCGCGACGGTGGCCGCCGCCTTTGAAGCGCACGGCGGCCTCTTTGTGACGGTGCAGGACACCGGTGGCGATTTCGGCCTGCGTACCGACCCCGGCAGCCGCGCCTGGCTGGGCGGGCTGTCTGCGCTGGCCAAGACGGCGGCGCAGGAGTGGCCGCTGGCCGTGGTGCGCGCCATCGATCTCGCCGCTGACGGCCAATCCGCAGCGGCCAGCGCCGCGCGCCTGGCGGCGGAACTGCTGCACGGCGGCGCCGATTTGGAAATCGGGCTGCCGCCTAGCGGCGAACGGCTGGCGTTGGCGCTGGTGGAGACCCCGGCCCAGCCAGGCGCGCCCGGTAGCAAGCCGGTCGTCGACGAGCAGTCGCTGCTGGTCGTCTCCGGCGGCGGGCGCGGGGTGACGGCGGCCTCCCTGATCGCGCTGGCGCAGGCGGCGCGCCCGCGCATTGCGCTGCTGGGCCGCACGCCGCTGGAAGCGGAGCCGCCCGCCCTGGCCGGCAGCCATGACGACGCCGCGCTCAAAAAGGCGCTGCTGGCCGCCGCCCAGGCGCAGGGGCAGCGGCTGTCGCCCAAAGAACTGGGCGCGGCCGCCGCACGCATCCAGGCCGGGCGCGAGATCCGCGCCACGCTGGCGGCGCTGGCCGCGGCCGGCGCACAGGCCATGTATGTGGCCTGTGACGTGAGCGATGCGGGCGACACCGCCCGCGCCCTGGAGACGGTGCGCGCCCAGTGGGGGCCGATCACCGGCTTTGTACATGGGGCCGGGGTGCTGGCCGACAAACGGCTGGCGGAGAAGACGCGGCAAGATTTCGCCTATGTCTTTGGCGCCAAAGTCGCCGGTCTGCGCTCGCTGCTGGCCGCCACGCAGCACGACCCGCTGCGCCTGATCTGTCTCTTCTCCTCCGTG
Source organism: Caldilineales bacterium (assembly GCA_038205395.1). Taxonomy (GTDB): domain Bacteria; phylum Chloroflexota; class Anaerolineae; order Caldilineales; family Caldilineaceae; genus Fredericiella. The sequence goes on along the minus strand of JBBRBX010000037.1, from coordinate 25,816 downwards.
GCCGGGCGCATGGGCAACGCCGGCCAGGCCGACTACGCCATGGCCAACGAACTGCTCAACCGCGTGGCCGAGTCCGAAGCCAGGCGGCGACCCACCTGTGTGGTCAAAAGCATCGGCTGGGGGCCGTGGGCGGGCGGGATGGTGACGCCGCTGCTCAAGGCCAAATTCGACGAACTGGGAGTGGCGCTGATCCCGCAGGCGGCGGGCGCGGCGGCCTTTGTGGCCGAACTGCAGGCCCCGCGCCATGAAGTGGAAGTCGTGATCGGTGGGCTGCCGCAGGCGGCCCCGCTGCTCCCCAGCGGTCGAGCGCAGGGCGAGCGACCCTTTATTTTTGACGTGGCCGTGAGCGCCGCCACCCACCCCTATCTGGCCGACCACCAGGTCAACGGTGTGGTGGTGCTGCCGCTGGTGCTCGTCCAGGAGTGGTTCCTGCGCGCCGCGCTCCTGCACGGCGACTCCCTGCCAGGGGGTGGCGGTCCCGGCCTGACGCTGCAAAAGCTGCGGGTGCACAAAGGGCTGCCGCTGCCCGATTTCGCCGCCCGCCCCACCCGGCTGCGGCTGGAGCGGGAAGCGCCCGCACCCGGTTCCGCGCCCGGCCCTGTCAGGCTGCTGCTGCGCGATGCGCAGGGCGTCCTGCGCTTCAGCGCCGAAGTGGCGGAGGCGCGCCTGCAGCCGCCTTCCGCGCCGGCCCTCCTGACGGGCGCACCCGTCGATCGCAGTGGTGCGCCGCTCTATGGCGGTCAACTGTTTCATGGCCCCCGCTTTGCGGCGATCCAAAGGGTCGATCAACTGGACACCGGCGGCGCCGCCGCGCTGCTGGCGGGCAGCGAGCTATTGGGCTGGCCGGATGAGGGGTGGCTTTCCGACCCGGCGCTGCTCGACGGCGCGCTGCAGCTTGCGCGCGTCTGGGGTTACGCCGGGCTGGGACATTTGACGCTGCCCACCGCCTGCGCGCGGTTGACGGTCTGGCGGCGCGGCCTGCTGGGACAGGAAACGGTGCGCTGCCAGGTGCGCGGCGCCACCATCGGCCAATCCGGCACGCGCAGCGACCTGTGGCTCTGGGATGAGAGAACGGGGGAACTGCTGGCGGAGATCGAGGGTTTGGAGATGTATTTGTCCAGCGAGCCGGCGCTGGTGGGAGAGGCGCGCTAGATGAAGTTCGCACCGATTGCCATTGTCGGCCAGGCCTGCATCCTGCCCGGCGCGCTCGACCCGGCCCAGCTCTGGGAGCTGGTGCTGGCCGGGGGCGACCTGGTGACGTCTGTGCCGGAGGGGCGCTGGCGGCTGGACCCCGGCAGCGTGCTCACGACGCCCGGCGCCAAAAAGCCGGATCGCACCTGGTCGGATCGGGGCGGCTATGTGCGCGGCTTTGCCGAACGCTTTGACGCCGAGGGCTTTCTGCTGCCGGCGGAGGAGATCAGCCGGCTCGACCCCGCCACGCAGTGGGTGCTGCACGGCGTGCGCGAGGCGCTGGCCGGCGCCGGCGTCGCCACGCCGCTGCCGGCGGACGGGCCAAAAACCGGGCTGGTGCTGGGCAACCTTTCCTATCCGACGCCGGGGCTGGTGGCATTTGCCGAGTCGGTCTGGTTTGACGGTCAGCCGCAAGACGTTCCCCATCCGCCGGCAGGCGAGGCGCCGCCGGCTGCCGCCAACCGCTTCTCCTCCGGCCTGCCCGCTCATCTGGCGGCGCAGGCGCTCAATTTGCAGGGGGACGCCTTTGCGCTCGACGCCGCCTGCGCCTCCTCCCTCTATGCCATCAAGCTGGCCTGTGACCGGCTGCAGGCGCGCCGCTGCGACCTGATGGTGGCGGGCGCCGTCAACCGCACCGACGACCTCTTTATCCACATCGGCTTCACGGCGCTGCAGGCGCTGAGCCGGCGCGGCGAGAGCCGCCCCTTTGCCGCCGACGCCGACGGCCTGCTGCCCGCCGAGGGCGCAGCGTTTGTCGTGCTCAAACGGCTGGCCGATGCCGTGGCGGACGGCGACGAGATTTTGGGCGTCATCCGCGGCGTGGGGCTGTCCAATGACGGCAACTCCGGCGGCTTTCTTTCGCCATCCGCCGACGGCCAAGTGCGCGCCATGCAGGCGGCCTATGCCATGGCCGGGCTGACCCCGGCTGATATTTCGCTGCTGGAATGCCACGCCACCGGCACCCCCATTGGCGACGCCACCGAACTGGCGTCAGCGGGCCAGCTGTTTGCCGGCTGCACAAATGTGCCTATCGGCTCGCTCAAAGCCAACCTGGGCCATCTGATCACCGCCGCCGGGGCCGCTGGGCTGATCAAGCTGCTGGCCGCGCTGCGCGCCGGCATCCGCCCGCCTTCGCGCCCGGTGGCGACGCCGCTGGCCGCGCTGGAGGAATCTCCTTTCCGCCTGCTGCAAGCGCCCGAAGACTGGCCGCGCCAGGCGGGCATCCCGCGCCGCGCCGCGCTCAGCGCCTTTGGTTTCGGCGGCAACAACGCCCATCTGATCGTCGAGGAATGGCTGCCGGAGACCGTCTACCCGCAGCCGGCGGCGCCGGCGCCGCCGGCCATCGCCCTAATCGATCTGGAGATCAGCGCCGGCCCCTTTGCGGATCGTGACGCCTTTGTGCAGGCGCTGCTGGAGGGACGCAGCGGCAGCCGGATGGAGACGATCGAGCTGGCGATGGCCGGGCTGCGCTTCCCGCCCAAGGATTTGCAGCAGACGCTGCCGCAGCAGCTTCTTGTGTTGGAGGTCGCGCGCACGCTGGCGGCGCGCCATCCGCATCTGCCGGGCGCTTCTACCGCCGTGCTGGTGGGGATGGGCTGCGACCCGGAGATCGCCCGCTATGGGCTGCGCTGGCGGCTGGACGAATGGGCCAAGCAGTGGGCGGCGGCGGGTGAGCCTGTGACAGCGGAATGGGTGGCGGCAGCGCGCACGGCGGTGATCCCGCCGCTGGAGGCCGCAGGCGTCGTCGGCACCATGCCCAACATCCCCGCCAACCGCATCAACACGCAGTTGAACTATCTCGGCCCCAGCCATACGCTTTCCGGCGAGGAGCTTTCAGGGCTGCGTGCGCTCGAATGCGCCATCGATGCCCTGCAGCGCGGCGAGATCGACGCCGCGCTGGTGGCCGCCGTGGATCTGTCGCAGGAGCCGGTGCACGCAGCGGCGGCGGCGCAACTGATGGATGCGCAGCTGGCGGCGGGCGACCGGCAGAACGGCGGCGACGCTGCGGTCGTGCTGCTGCTCCAGCGCGCCGAGGATGCCGCACGCGCCGGGAATGCCGTGCTGGCGCTGCTGACACCCGCCAATCCCACGGAACTCGACGGCCCTTCTGCCGCCGGTGAAGCGCACCAGGATGCTCCGCCGCTGGCCCTGGGGTTGGCGGCGGGTTATACGGCGCTGACTGCGCAGTTCGGCCATGCCCACGCCGCTGCAGGGCTGCTGCATGTGGCGGCGGCGGCGCTTTGTCTCCGGCACGGGCTGCACCTGTCTCCAGCCGGGGCAGCGGGAGTCGGTGCAGCGGGAGCCAGGCCGGCGACGCCCTGGCTGGCCGCCGCGCGCACGGCGCAGGTGCGCATCGACGCCCTGGGCGGCCAATCCGCCGCGCTCATCCTCACCGCCGCCCAACCGGCTGTCGCGCCCCCGCTGGGCGACATCCCACAGCTTTTCCTGTTTGGCGGGACTGATGCCGCCGCGGTGCAGACGGCCATGGCGCAGAACGAACAGTCCTCCACCGGCCCGGCGCGGCTGGCCATCATCGCCACGGCGGCGGAACTGCCGGCGCAGCGGCAGGCCGCGGGCGCACTGCTGGCGCGCCTGGCCTCCGGCGGCGGCGTGCAGCTTCTGGGCAAGGGTATCTACTGGTCGCCCGCCCCGCTGGCCGGCGAGTTGGGCTTTGTCTTTACACCCGCCGCCGCGGCCTATGGCGGCATGGGGCGTGAGCTGCTGCTGGCGCTGCCCGCGCTGGGCGAAGCCGTCGTGCGCAAGTTCCCCTGCCTGGCGCGCACGCAGGCTTGGCTGGCGGAGGTGAGCGCGCCCAGCGACCCCTTTGCGCTGCTGCAAGGCTGCGCGCTGCTCTCGCAGGCCCACGCCATTTTGAGCCAGGACGTGCTGGGGCTGCGTCCGGACGCCTTTCTGGGCGTGTCGTCGGGCGAGACCAACAGCCTGTTTGCGTCCGGCGCCTGGCACGATATGGACGCCATGTTTGCCGAGATTGAGCAGGCGGGCATGTACAGCCGCGAGATTGCCGGCGAATATCGGGTGGCCGCGCGCGTCTGGCAGGTTGAGCCGCAGCGTGTCGAATGGGCGGGGTGGCGGGTGCTGGCGCCCGTGGCCGAGGTGCAGGCGGCGCTGCAAGACGAGCCGCTGGCCTACCTCACCATGATCAACGCGCCCGCTGACTGTCTGGTGGCAGGCCAGGCCGACGCCTGCGCGCGCGTGGTGGCCCAGATCGGCCCGGCGCGCTGCCGGCAGAACGAAGGCGAGATCATCGCCCACCATCCGATTTTGAAAAACTGGGAGAGCGAATGGCGCGCCATCCACAGCCGCGCTACACAGCCGGTGCCCGGCGTCCGCTTCTACGCCAACGCGCACGGCGCATCCTACACGCCCGACCAGGCGAGCGCGGCCGAGGCCCTCACCGGCCAGGCCACGGCGGGGGTAGATTTCCGGCGCGTGGTCGAGGCCGCCTACGCCGATGGCGTGCGCATCTTTGTCGAGCATGGCCCGCGCAATGTCTGCAGCGGCTGGATCCGCGCCATTCTGGGCGAGCGCCCGCATCTGGCCGTGGCGCTGGACCGCCCGCAGAACGGCGTCAGCCAACTGCTGGCGGCGGCGGCGCAGCTTCTGCTGGCGGGCGTGCCGTTGGACATTGCGGCGCTCAACTGCGCGCTGGGTGCAGCGAACCGGCTGCCCACAGCCGTGCCGGCCCCCCAGCGGCTGACCTTCCCGGCCCATTACCCGCCCCTGCGGCTGCCGCCGCTGCCGGCGCACAAGGAACAAACTGCCATGCCCACCCAATTCCAACAGATGCCGCCCCCGCCGCCCCTGCCGCCGGTCAACCTGGCAGACGGCCCGCGCCGCACCGCCCCGGTTGCACCAGCCGCCCCGGTCGTAGCATCTGCACCAGCCGCACCATCTGTGCCGGTTGCAATCGCTGTCTCACCGGCCATGGCGGCAGCGCCCCCAATCACTGCGCTGCCTGCACCGTCTTTGCCCCAGCCGCTTGTGCGCCGGACGGAAACGGAGCAGCCGGCGCCGTATGTCGCAGCGCCGGCTGTACACGCAATGGCTGGGCAGTTGGCCGCCTTTCACAGCACAGTGGCGGCGGCGCACCAGCAGTTCCTGGCCCAGCAGGCCCGCGCGCTGCGCCGGCTGCTGGAACTGCGCGGGATGGTGGGTGAGGCTCTCCCGGCGCAAGCTGCCGCCGCGCCGCAGCTTGTCGCACCAGCGCTGCCTGCGCCGCAACACTTTGCAGCGCCGCTCCCTGCACTGCAAGTCCCTGCACCGCAAGTCCCTGCACCGCAAGTCCCTGCACCGCCTGCGCCTGCGCCGGTGACTCACACCCCGCCGGTTCTTGCGCTGCCAGTTTCCGCGCCGGTTGGCGGCCCGCGGCGTGACGCCTACCCCGGCCCGCATCTCGACCGCCGCCAGCTTGAAGCGTTGGCGTCCGGCAAAATCTCGGCGGTGCTTGGCCCGATCTTTGCCCGCCAGGACGACTTCCCACGCCAGGTGCGTATGCCCATGCCGCCGCTGCTGCTGGCGGATCGCGTGCTGGGCATCGACGCCGAAGCGGGCGCGGTCGGCCAGAAAGGCGTGATCTGGACGGAGACCGATATTCTGCCCGACGCCTGGTATCTGCACGCAGGCCATATGCCGGCGGGCGTGTTGATCGAGGCGGGGCAGGCCGACCTGCTGCTGGTCTCCTACCTGGGGGCCGATTTTGTCAACCAGGGCGAGCGCGTCTACCGGCTGCTGGGCTGCGAAGCGACCTTCCATGCGCCGCTGCCGTCCGTGGGCGACACGTTGCACTATGTCATCCATCTGGACGGCTACGCCCAGCAGGGGCCGGTGCGGCTCTTCTTCTTTCACTATGATTGCTACAGCGGCGACCGGCGCATCTTTTCGGTGCGCAACGGCCAGGCCGGCTTCTTTACCGATGCGGAACTGGCCAACTCGCACGGCGTGATCTGGGATGCGCGCACGGCGGAGCATGCCGCCGTCGCCCGCGTCGATGCGCCCGCCGTCGCCGTCGAACGCACACGCTTCAGCGCCGAGCAGGTGGCGGCCTTTGCCGCCGGGCGTGTGGTGGACTGCTTCGGCCCCGGCTTCGCCGCCGCCCAGGTGCATGTGCGCACCCCCACGATTGCCGGCGGGCGGATGCTGCTGTTTGACAAGGTGGTGGAATTGACGCCCGGCGGCGGCCCCTGGGGGCGCGGCTATCTGCGCGCTGAGGATCATATCCATCCCGACGAATGGTTTTTTGCCGGCCATTTCAAAAATGACCCCTGCATGCCGGGGACGATGATGCTCGAAGGCTGTCTGCAGACGATGGCCTTCTATATGGCCGCGCTGGGCTACACCCTCAACCATGATGGCTGGCGTTTTGAACCGGCGCAGGAAGAGATGTATAAGCTCGTCTGCCGCGGCCAGGTGACGCCGGCAGCCAAGACTGTCGTCTACGAACTGTTTGTGGAAGAGCTGGTCGACGGCCCCATCCCCACCCTCTACGCCGATCTGCTCTGCACGGTGGATGGGCTGGCCGCCTTCCACTGTCGGCGCATGGGGCTGCGGCTGGTGCCCGCCTTTCCGCTCGCCGCCCGCCAGGCGCTGCTGGCCGGGCCGGAACTGGCCGACCCCGCGCTGGTTGACTCGGTTGACCCGGCTGCCGGCTATGCCGGCGCCGGACGGCCGGCGCAGACGCTGGGCCACACCTATGACGCCGCCTCGATTGCCGCCTGCGCCTGGGGCGCGCCCTCCGCCGCGTTTGGGGAGCGCTTTGCGCGCTTCGATGGGCCGGCGCGCTGCCCACGGCTGCCCGGCCCGCCCTATCTGTTTATGACGCGCGTCACCCATATCGAAGCGCCGCCAGGTGCACCCGATGGCGCCCCCGTGGCCGGCGGCTCGATCGTGGCCGAATACCAGATTCCACCCGATGCCTGGTACTTTGCCGAAAACGGCTGCCGCACCATGCCCTACGCCGTGCTGCTGGAAGCCGCGCTCCAGCCCTGCGGCTGGTTTGCTTCGTACAAGGGGTCAGTGCTGGCGACGGAGGAAGAACTCTACTTCCGCAACCTGGACGGCACGGCTACCCAAACCGGTGAAGTCTTGCCGCAGGCCGGGCTGCTGCGCACCCATGTGACCAACACCACGCTGGCGCGCCTGGGGTCGATGACGATCGCCGGTTTTGACGTAGCCTGCTTTGTGGGCGACGTGCCCGTTTTCCAGATGACGACCACCTTCGGCTTTTTCCCCCAGGCGGCGCTGGCCTCGCAGGCAGGGCTGCCCGCCGACGCCGCGCGCCGGCAGCGGCTGCAGGAGCCGAGCAGCTTCCGCTGCGAACTGGGGCAGCGCCCGCCGCGCTACTGTGCCGGCGCGCTGGCGCTGCCCGGCCCCATGCTGCTGCTGCTCGACCGCATCAGCGGTTTCTGGCCGCAGGGCGGGGAAGCGCAGTTGGGCCGTCTGCGCGCCGAGATCGATGTGGACGCCCAGGATTGGTTCTTCCAGTCGCACTTTATGGGCGACTCGGTGCAGCCCGGCTCGCTGGGGCTGGAAGCCATGCTGCAGGCGCTCCAGTTCTATATGCTCGAGACGGGGATGGGCGAGGGGATCGACGGCGCCCACTTTGAGCCGATCCAGCTGAACGCCGCCATGACCTGGAAGTACCGCGGCCAGGTGATGCCCAGCGCCCAGCGCGTGACCATCGAGTTGGAGATCACGGACAAGGGAGGCGTTGCCGGGCAGGACGCCTATACGCAGGCGGCGGCGTCGCTGTGGGTGGATGGGCTGCGCATCTACGAGGCCGCGCCGGTCGCCATGCGCATTGTGGCCGACCCCGCCCGCGCCCACGCGCCCGGCGACGAGCGGCTCAACCCGGCAGTAGACAGCTGGCTGAACGACCACTGCCCAACCTGGACAATCCCGGCGCTGGCGATGATGTCGATGGCCGACCGGCTGGCCGCCGGCGCCGCGCGGCGCGCACCGGGGCGCAAGGTGATCGGCCTGCGCAACCTGCGCGTCCACCGCTGGCTGGCTTTTGGACAGGGTAACAATGGACAGCCGGTTGATGGACAGCCGGGCGCCCAGACGATCCGGGTGGTGGGCGCGCCGTACGGCAGCGACAGCGTCTCAATGCAGCTGCTGAACTGGGATGCGGGGCGCAGCCTGTACACAACGGTGGCCTCCGGCGAGGTGGTTGTCGGCGAGCACTGGCAGCTTGCCCCTGCCGCCTGGCCGCCGCCGGCGGATGCGCAGGTCGAGCCGGACCCCTACGCCGCGGGCGTGCTCTTTCATGGCCCGGCCTACCACCTGCTGGCCGAACTGCGGCTGGGCGCGGGCGGCGCTTCCTACTGGCTGGACTTGGATGCGAGCGGCGTGCCGCTGGGGTTGCTCAACCAGGGGCTGCTCGACGCGGCCACGCACGGCATCCCGCACGATGCGCTGTGGCGCTGGAGCGACGAGATCGGGCGCGACGTGGCGGCCTATCCCGTCGCCATTCCCTCCGCCGCCTTTTATGGCCCGGCCCCCACGCAGGGGCGCGTGCGCTGCGAAGGGCGCTTTGGCGGCTTCCGCGGCGGCGACCGCCAGTTCCCGCTGGTGCATCTGCAGATCATTTGCGACGACAAGGTGTGGGCGGAAGTGACGCTGGTGGAGATGCTGCTGCCCAAAGGGCCGCTGGGCCAGGCCGACCCGCTTGCGCGCCGCGCCTTTCTGCACGACCGTCTTTACACGCCTGGCCTCTCCCTTTCGCAGTTCGACGGCATCGCGACCACGCTCAGCGTGGCCCAGGTGCAAGCGAGCGACTGGCTGCCGGGCACGGTGGCCGCCATCTACGGGCTGGAAGCGGCGGCCCCGGCGCAGCTTGCCCAGGCCGTGGCGATCCGCGACCATGCCGCGCAGCGGCTCCACGTCCACCCCAGTGAAATTGTGGTGCAGATGGCGGATGCGCCGGATGGTGATCTGGACGGTGAGCCGGCAAACGGGCCGCAGAACGAAAGCGGTGGGCAGCTTGTGCGCGCGGCGGCCGCGTCGCGCCCGCTCAACGTCCAGCGGCTGCGGCTGTTGCCCTATGAGGGCGGCTGGCAGGTGACGGATCAGCCGGACAGGGAGCAGGGTGCGCTGGACGTCAGCGGCGTGCGCGCGTTCTGGCGCAGCCGCGCTCAAGCTGGCGACACGCTGGTGGAAGACCTCACGCTGGCGCTCATGCGCCGCTTTGTAGGGAGCGTTGACCTGGTCGACCCGGCAGGCTTTGCGGCGCTGCAGGGGCAGGGGCTGCTCTATCTGGCCAACCACCAGCTCGACCTCGAATCGGCCCTATTTGTGTCGCTGCTGGCTTCGCTGCAAGGGACCATCACCACCGCCATTGCGCGCCAGGATTTGGGCGAGTCGTGGATCGGGCCGTTTTTTGACATCTGCTTCCAGCACCCGCAGATCATCGACCCGCACATGCTGCTGCTGATCGACCGCAGCAGCCCGGAGGCTGTGCTGCAGACGCTGGCGGCGGCGGTGCAGGCGGCGGCCACGCGCGCCAATTCGCTGCTGGTGCATGTGGAGGGACGCCACGCGCTGCAGGCGCGGCGTCCGGTGGAAATGGTCAGCAGTTCGCTGATCGACTTAGCCGTGGCGCACGGCGTGCCGATTGTGCCGGTGCGTTTTGCCGGCGGTCTGCCCCTTGCACCGGTGGCGGAGCCGCTGGCCTTCCCCACCGGCTATGGCCGCCAGGAGATCTGGATCGGTGCGCCGCTGCTGCCGGCGGCGCTGGCCGGTCTGTCCTCCGCGGCGCGCAAGGAGGCGGTGCTGGCGGCGCTCAACGGCTTTGGCGGGCGCTGGCGCGACGAGACGCCGGCGGCGGGCGACCCGGCATTTGCCGCCGCTGTCGCCGCCTGGCAGGCTGCGCGCGGCGTCAACCCTGTGCAGGCCGTGCTGTGGCAGACGCTGGCCGCCGCGCCGGCGCTCAGCCGCGAGAGCCGTCTGCTGCAGGCGCTGGTGCGCGGGGAGCAGCCCGACCTGACCGGTCTGGACGCCCCGCGCCGCCGCTGGCTGGCCCACGCCGCCCACGGTCTGTTTGGGCTGGAGATGGATGGGGGGTGAGGGGCGCGGCGTCGCGCGGATGACTGTTCGACGCGGATTTCTGTCCACCGATTCAGGCACAGATCGCGCTGATGCGGACGGCACGGATTTCTCCCGTTCCGCGTAGGCTGCACGCTGCACCCCAGACCTCCGTCCAGCGGGTCCCCCGGTGATTGGCAACATTGTGCGCCGACCGGCCCGCCAACGATTCAAATCGGTGGCTACCCCAAACAAAACCGGTTGCAAACCGGTTGCCAGACGCCGAGACGTTCGCCACGCCAACCCACCTCGGTGGGTTTCGCATGGGGATAGCCGGTGAATTGATTCACCGGCGGTCGCGCGCGACGAACGCCGCCCATTACGACGATCCGTTCCCGGCGCCCGCCACCGATTCAAATCGGTGGCTACCTCATGCGAAACCGGTTGAAAACCGGTTGCCACGCCGGTATCTCGCCTCCCGCCTCCCGCACCCGCGTAGGCAGCACGCCTTCGTGCTGCGCTGCAAGGCACGCCCACGTGCCCGTGTTTGCGCCCGTGCACCTCTTGCGCCGCGCCCCGCGCCCCGCTACAATACAACCAGCAGCATCTTACCCTGCCACCCGACGCCAACCCAAAGGTTTTGCCCATGCCGCCCACCGCCAAGCTGACCATCCTCTTCCTGGCCGTCAATCTTGCCGCCGGTGATGGCCATCGAAAATCCAACCGCTAGCCCCCAGGAGCGAACGATGCAGAACGGCCCCGAAATTTACCTGAACAATATCAAGGCCAAGACCGTCACCGTCACCAACAACCATACGCATACGACCCAGATTGTCTACGACGACATCCGCCTGCCTTTCCCGACCCTGGCCGACCCGCTGGTGGCGGGGGAACAGCCAGTCCTGGTCTGCCGGCAAGCGTCGCTGGATCTGCTGGACGGCTGGCTGGCGGCGGCCTGTGCGGGCGAGGCGCGGGCGGACGCGCATCGGCTGGTGGTCGTGAGCGGGGCGGAGGGGACGGGCAAGCAGGATCTGCTGCGCACCTGGCTGGCACGGCTGCGGTCACGCCCGACGCCCCCGCTGATTGCCGACGTACCCTTTCTGCCACCCTGGATCGACCCCGGCGAGCAGGGCGACTTCTACCGCACTCACCCCGGCTGGCAGTTGGACTGGGCGCAGTACGGCGACGAAATCCAGGCGCTCTTTCCCCACCATTTCCAGCTGGGCAGCTATCCGTGGGTGCTGCTGGGGGCGCAGCTTGCCCACCAGTGCGAGGCGGTGCGCGGGCTGCTGGCCCAGGCCGCGGCCACGCCCGGCCGAGGCGGGCTGCGGGTGGAGCCGGCGGCGGAGGAGATGCGCCGCACGCTGCTTATGCTGCTGCACGCCGCGCTGCGCCAGGGGCCGCTGGTGTTGACCCTGGAGCATGTCCAGGATGCCGATCTGGCCTGGCTGATGTGGCTCAAGCTGTGGCTGGCCGACCTGGCGGCGCGCCCGCTGCTCTTTGTGGTGACGGTGGATACGCCGTTCAAGCTGGACGACGAACGGCTGGCGGCGCTGGGCGGCGTCTGGCTGCCCTGGCTGCGGGAGCAGACGGCCCCGCACAGCCCGCGCTCCCACTGGCTGGCGCTGGGGCGGCTGACGCGCGGCGAGATCGAAGAGCTGCTGGCGCCGTCCGCCCATATTTGGGCGGGCGACTTGCGCTATCTGAGCGAAGGTATGCCGGCGGTGCTGCGCGAGCTGCTGGCCTACTGGCGCGACGAGGGGCAGGCCGAACAGGGGGCGGATGGGCGCTGGCGGCTGCACTTTGACCTGCAGCGCACAGCGCCCGGTTCACTGGCCTTGCGGCTGGTGGAGGAGCCGCTGGCCGCCTGCGCCGCACGCGCGCAGGCGCTGGGCTATGACCTGAGCGCGGACGACCTGCGCGGCTGGCTGCAGTTGGCCGCCTGGGAAGGGGACATCTTCAGCGACGAGGCGCTGGCGCGGGCATTGGATCTATACGACGAGGAGCAGTACGAACCGTTCCAGATCGTGCTCGACGAGGCGCTGTGCCGGGATGAAGAGGGCGTAGGGCTGATTGAAGAACTGGACGAGGTGGTCGAACTGCCCACCGCCCAACTGGATCATCCGGTGCGTACGCTGGCGCGCTACCGCATCAGCCCGCCCGTGCTGGGCCGCATCCTGCACGTCTTGCAGAGCGAGCGCGACCAGCAGGCGGGCGGGCAGTGCTACGCCCAAGCGCTGGCCGCGGCCTATACGCCGGCCGTCGAGCGCGTGGCCCCGCGCCTGGTCGAGATTTATGAAGCGGTGGGCGATCCAGCGGCGGCGCAGGCCGTGCGCGCCCGCTGGTTTGTCCCCAACCCCGTCGATGCCAGCGTGTGGGACGCCCTGCAGGCGCTGGCCGCCGGCCCGGACGACAAGCGGCTGCTGCTGCGGCATATTGCTGAGGATTATCGTCAGACTCATTTGCGCCGCCATCCCGGCGATTTCTTGGTGTCGCTGCGTCTGGCGCAGACGTTGGCGCAGGAACTAAAGAATGTGGGTTCCAGCGGCCGTATCCTGTATTACCTGGGCAGTGTCTACTCCGACCTGGGCGACCAGCAGCAGGCGCTGGTGTATCTTGAGCAGGCGCTGCCGCTGAGCCGCCAGGTGGGGGACAAGGGCGGTGAGGCGGTCACCCTCACCAACATCGGCTTGGTCTACTCCAACCTGGGCGACAAGCAGCAGGCGCTGGCGTACTACGAGCAGTCGCTGCCGCTGAGACGCCAGGTGGGGGATCGCTTTGGCGAAGTCGTCACCCGCTACAACATCGCCATGGTGTCGGAAGCGCTGGGCGACCTGGCGCGGGCAGTGGCGGAGTTGGAGATGGTCGTTGCGCTGGACGAGGCCATCCACCGCCCGGACCTGGACGCCGACCGTGCGGCGCTGAAACAGGTGCGGGCCGTGCTCAGCGCGCAGGGCGAGGTCTAGCCGCGCCCTCCTGTCCGCCGATTCAGGCACAGATTGCGCGGAGTGCACCGATTTTCTCTGCGCATAGGACAGCCGAATGCTCAGCACAAAATAATGGAGGCGAGGTCACGCCGATGGGAAATCCGCGCCGGCCAAATCGGTGCAATCGGCGCCCGAATCGGTGGACAGGTGTTGCCCCAGACGCGCGAGCCTGGGCCGCACCTTGCCCCTCCTTCCCCCTGCCGCGCGTCGAGATGTTCGCCACGCCAACCCACCTCGGTGGGTTTCGCATTTAGCTAGCCGGTGAATTGATTCACCGGCGGTCGCCACGCGGACGACCGCCCCCCAATCGCCCCGATCATCGCGCGCCCTCCCGCCTCCCCCCTCACCCCCTCCACTCACCGCGCACTCGTCACCACCGGCGTCCCCGCCTGCATCGCCTCCGCCACCATCATGCCAAAACCCTCATACAGGCTGGGGAAAATGTACGCCGTCGCCAGCGCGTAGAGCCCCGGCTTGTCGGCTTCGTCGACCCAGCCGCAGAAATGCACGCCCGCCCCCAGTCCCAGCTCGGCAGCGATGATCCGCGGGTCCGGGAAGAAGGGGCTGTCGCCGGCCGGCAGCTGGCCCGCCACCACCAGCCGCACCGCCGGGTCGCCGCCCTCCTCCAGATAGCGCCGGTACGCCTGCAGCGTGGCGCGCAGATTCTTGCGCACGTCGAAGCCGCCCAGATAGAGGAAAAAACGCGGCGGCAGGCCATACTTGCGGCGCACCGCCTCCTGCTGCGGCAGCCCCGGCGGCGCACTCTCGGCCTGGTTGGGGCCGTGCAGCACAGCCGTCACCCGCGCCGGCGCGATGTGCAACCGGCTGACGATGTCGCGCTTGGCCGCTTCGCTGACGGCGATCACCGCCGCCGCCCGCCGCGCGCTGCGGCTCACCAGCGCCGTGTAGGCCCGCAGCGCCAGACCGCCGCGGTAGGCGGGCAGCAGCAGCGGGATCAGGTCGTGGATGGTGACGACGGTGGGCACCGGCTGCCAGTAGGGCGCGGCCCAGTAGGGAACCCACAAGACATCCGCCGCCAGCCGGCGCGCCGCCTGCGGCACGCTCACCTGCTCCCACCACAGCTTGGCCACCTGCCGCGGCAGGCGCGGCAGCGGCACCCGCACGCAGTCCACATGGGGCCAGCCGCCAGCCAGCGCCTCCGCATCCTGCCCACGGCCCGCCGGCAGCAGCAGCGAAAAGCGCGCGCCCGGCGCCGCCGCGGCCAGATGCGCCAGCAGATGATTCACATACTGCCCGCTGCCGGACGCCGTCTCGCCGGCAAACCAGCCGTTGACCGCCACTTCACAGCCTGCACGCAAAACCACCATATCCGTCCTGCCCTCGTCCCTCTTCGTCCCTGATCGTCCCTGAGCGCCCGCGCTGCTACTGTACCATTGGTGCGCACAGTTGCGCGCTTGCGCAGAGCCGCCAATGAGGTTGGCCTGGCGTGCGGGCGCGTGGTATGCTTCCAGTATGCTTGCCTGCAGCTGCCCATCTTGGCGCATCGGGGGCAGAGCCAAAGCGCATCCTGAACACAACTGAATCCTGTCCTGAATCCTGCCCAGACTGGCTTGTCACTATGCTGATCCACAACGCTGCAGTCATCTGCTTCGACGAAGAAAACCGCATCCTGCCCGACGGCGCCGTGCGCTTTGACGGCCCGACCATCGACGCCGTCGGCCCTGCCGGCGAGCTGCTGCGCCGCTTCCCCGACGACGAACGCTGGGACGCGCAGGGGATGCTGTTGATGCCGGGGCAGATCTGCGCCCACACCCACTTTTACGGCGCTTTCGCTCGCGGGATGTATATCCCCGGCCCGCCGCCCGCTGATTTCCCTGCCATTCTGGAATCGCTGTGGTGGAAGCTGGACAAGGCGCTCGACCTGGACGGCGTGGCCGCATCGGCGCAGGTCTGCCTGGTCGACGCCATCCGCAACGGCACGACGACGCTGATCGACCACCACGCCAGCCAGAACGCCATCGACGGCAGCCTGGATGTGATCGCCGAGGCGGTGACGGCCGCCGGGCTGCGCGCCTGCCTCTGCTATGAAGTGACCGACCGCGACGGCCCCGACGCGGCGGCGGCGGGCATCCGCGAAAATGTGCGCTTTGCCCGCAGCCTCCAGCACGACGACAGCGAACTGCTGGCCGCCACCTTTGGGCTGCACGCCGGGCTGACGCTCTCCGACACCACGCTGGACGCCTGCCGCAGCGAGAGCAGCCGCTTTCATGTGCATGTCGCCGAACATCCGGTGGATGAGTATGACAGCCTCGCCAAGTCGGGGCTGCGCAGCGTGGAGCGGCTGCACCAGTTCGGCATCACCGGGCCGCAGAGCATCATGGCGCACTGCATCCACATCGACGCCTGGGAGGCGGCCCTGCTGCGCGAGACGAGGACCTTTGTGGCGCACCAGCCGCGCTCCAACATGAACAACGCCGTGGGCGCCGCCGAGATCACCCCCCTGCTGCGCGCGGGGATGGCGGTCTGCCTGGGCAATGACGGCTTCAGCAACGACATGTTCGCCGAAATGAAGGCGGCGGATATGCTGCAAAAGCTGGCGCACGGCGACCCTCGCTATTTGGGCGCGGACCAGGTGGTGCAGATGGCGGTGGCCAACAACCGCAAACTGGCGGGCGTTTTCTTTGACAAGCCGGTGGGGATCGTGGCTGCCGGCGCCTATGCCGACCTGATCCTGCTCGACTATTACCCGCCTACACCCTTGTCGCCCGCCAATCTGCCCTGGCATATTTTGTTCGGCATCAGCGGCAGCCACGTGCACAGCACCATCGCCCACGGCCAGGTGTTGATGCGCGACCGCCAACTGCTGACGATGGATGAGGCGGCCATCAGCGCGCGCAGCCGTGCGCTGGCGCAGGCCACCTGGGAACGCTACTGGCGCATGTTCTAGAACCGCAAAGAAAGTGACTGAACCATGCCGAAACCATCTATTGCAGTCATCGGGGGCACGGGAGCGGAAGGGTCGGGGCTGGCCATCCGCTGGGCCGCACAGGGCTACCCCATCATTCTGGGCAGCCGCAGCGCGGAAAAGGCTGTGAGCACTGCCGCCGAATTCAGCGCCCTGCTGCCGGAAGGGAGCGCGCCCATCAGCGGGCAAAGCAACGGCGCCGCCGCCGCCGCCGCCGCAATCGTGGTGCTGAGCGTGCCCTATGCGGCCCAGCACGACACCGCCGCCCAGATTGTGGCCGGCAGCCAGGGCAAAACCGTCGTCACCGTCGTGGCCCCGCTCAAACCGCCCAAGGTGTCGGTCGTCTGGCGCCCGGAGGCGGGTTCGGCGGCGCAAGAGTTGCAGGCGCAGTTGGGGCCGGAGGCCAAAGTCGTGGCCGCCTTCCAGAATATCTCGGCGGGCCATCTGCGCGACCTCACCTGGCAGGCGGATTGCGATGTGCTCTACACGGGCGACGACAATGAGGCCAAAGCCGCCGCGCTGGAACTGATCGCCGCCGCCGGCTTTGTGGGGGTGGACTGCGGCCCGCTCGCCAACGCCTCAGTGGTGGAAGGGCTGACGGCCCTGCTGATCGGCGTCAATATCCGCAACAAGGTGCAGGGCAGCGGCATCCGCATCACCGGGCTGCCCAAAGGCACGCAGCCCACCCAGTAACCGGCGCAAGCAATTACGCAAGCAGCAGCGAAGCGGGCGAACTATGAGCGAACCTTTTACCCACGTCGAAACGCTGGCGGTGCACGCCGGACGGCGGGGACACAACCCCAGCGGCGCGGTCATGCCGCCGATCCAGCTTTCGACCACCTTTGAGCGCAGCGCCGACGGCAGCTATCCCGGCGCATATGTCTACACGCGTGCGGAGAATCCCAACCGGCTGGCGCTGGAGGAATGTCTGGCGGCGCTGGAGGGCGGGGAAGCGGCTGCCGCCTTCGCCTCCGGCATGGCGGCCATCGGCGCCATCCTGCAGGCGCTGGCCCCCGGCGACCATCTGCTGCTGCCGGATGACCTCTATCACGGCACACGGCGCTTTGTGCGCGAGATTCTGGGGCCGTGGGGTCTCGCCTATGACTTTATCGACATGACCGACTTGGCGGGCGTGCAGGCGGCCATGCGCCCCAACACACGCCTGGTCTGGGTGGAGACGCCCTCCAACCCGCTGCTCAAGATTACGGACATTGCGGCGGTGGCGGCGATCGCCCATGCGGGCGGCGCGCTGGCGGCGGTCGACAACACCTGGGCCTCGCCGCTGGGCCAGCAGCCGCTGGCGCTGGGCGCCGACCTGGTGATGCACGCCACCACCAAGTACCTGGGCGGCCACAGCGACATCCTGGGCGGGGCGGTGATTGCGCGGCGCAGCGACGAGTTCTTTGCGCGGCTCTCCACGATCCAGAAGATCGGCGGGGCCGTGCCGTCGCCCTTTGACTGCTGGCTGCTGCTGCGCAGCATCCACACGCTGCCCTACCGGATGCGCGCCCACAGCGAGCACGCCGCCGCCGTGGCGCACTTTCTGGCCGGCCATCCCCGCATCGCCGCCGTCCACTATCCCGGCCTGGCGACACACCCCGGCCATGCCGTGGCCGCGCGCCAGATGCAGTTGTTCGGCGGTATGTTGTCGGTGCAGGTGCAGGGTGGAATTGACGAAGCCATGGCCATGGCGGCCAAGGTGCAGCTTTTTACGCGCGCCACCAGCCTGGGCGGCGTGGAAAGCCTGATCGAGCACCGCGCCTCCATCGAAGGGCCGCACGGCAATACGCCGCCCAACCTGCTGCGCATCTCCGTGGGGCTGGAGCACCCGGATGATCTGATTGCCGACCTGGCGCAGGCGCTGGCATGAGCAGTGGGGTGACAAAGCCGCTGATGGACTCGCTGCACTTCAGCCTGATCACGGCGGATGAGGCGCGTGCGGTGTTGAACTGGCGCTACCCCGGTCTGCCCACCTTGTACAACCCCGTCCTGGAAGAGATGGAGGACGACATCCAAGTGCTGCTGACCCCCGCCTACAACTACTATGCCGCGCGGGCGGCGGCGGGACTGCTGGTGGGCTTCTGCTGCTATGGGGCCGACGCGCAGGTGCCGGGCGGCAACTACAGCCTGCGCGGGGCGGTGGACATCGGCTTGGGCATGAATCCGCAGTTGGTGGGACAGGGGCTTTCCCACCCGTTTCTGGCCGCCGTCCTGGATTGGGGCCGCCGCTGCTTTGCCGTGGACTATTTCCGGGCCACGGTGGCCGCGGTCAACACCCGCTCACAGGCGATGTTTGCCCGCGCCGGCTTTCTGACCATCCAGCGCTTTCGCCCCGCGGACAGCGAGATACACGAGTTTCTCGTCATGCTGCGCGCCGAACGTCATGAGGAACATCCTGGGGAGAATTCTGGGGCGCCTGATTCGCCGGATTCACCGGATTCGCCGTAGCCAGCGCCGTCCCCCGTTTGCCCGCCATGACATAGGCCGTCACCGCGCCGCCGACAAAGCCAAACAGATGGCCCTGCCACGACACACCCTGCTGCAGCGGCAGCACCCCCCACAGCATCCCGCCATAGAGAAAGAGCGCCACCAGCGCCAGCCCAATAGCCCCGGCGCTGCGCTCGTAATAGCCGCGCGCCAGCAGATAGCCCAGCAGCCCGAAGATCACGCCGCTGATGCCCAGATGCACGCTGTTGGCCCCGCCAAAGAGCCAGATGCCCAGCCCGCTCGCCAGCGCCGACGCCAGCCCGACCACAAACAGGTCGCCGCTGCGCCGCCACATCACCAGCCAGCCCAGCACCACAAAGGGGATGGTGTTGGCCAACAGATGGCCGAAGCCGGCATGCAGCAGCGGCGCCACCAGCACCGCCGGCAGGCTGGTGATCGCGCGCGGATGAATCCCGAAACCATCCAGCGCCCCGCGCAAAAAGAGCGCGTCGCCGATCTCGATCAGCCACAGAAAGGCGACGATCGAGCCTAATATTACTGCCTGTCGCAGCAGCCGCTGCCGCAAGTTAACTGTGCGCGCCAGCGCCGTTCCCCGCCAATCGATCCGCATCATTGCTTTTACTCGCTCTTGTCGTGTACCATCTGAGGCGACACCTGCGGCCCTGAGCCGGCAGCGCTGTGTCGCCAAACCGAAAACCGGAAAAGAACTTGTCGTATGGCCTATACCTTGACCGACCCCTTCAACCCGCTGCGCGGCGTGCTGCGTCTCGTCGGCAGCACCGCCTTGCTGCTGGGCGGCGCCATGCTGATCTTCCCGCGCCTCGTGCTCACCGAGTGGGGCGCGCCGCAGGCCAATGTCGAGTGGCCGCTGCGGCTGGCCGGGGCCTTTCTCGTCACCCTCGGCCTCTACTATCTGCTGGCGGCCAGCGAACGCGCCGTCGGCACATCCGCCATGCTCACCTGCGTCAGCGGCAATGGCCTCTTTGCGGCGGTGGTGCTGAGCGCCTATCTGCAGCAGGACCTGGCTGATCTGACGCCCCTCGGTCTCGGCGTGCTGATCATCGTCTTTGTGATCTCGCTGATCGGCGCCATTGCCCCGCTGCGCTATCTGCGGGCCGAGTACCGTGACGATTAAGCAGCGCCAGGACAGGGCAGCGACCAGGTTCTTTGGTTAACGATACGCAGGCGGGGCGAAAAAGTCGCGGAAACAAACCGGCTTGCTGGGCTGCCGGCTACGGCCACAGGGCCAGCAAGCGCGGCCCAAAAATGGTGATGGCGACGCACAGGCTGCCAAGCACGGCAAAGACCAGCGCACCGGCGGCGGCATCTTTGGCGATCTTGGCCAGCGGGTGATAGTGGGGCGAGATCAGGTCGATGATGGCTTCCACAGAGGTGTTGACCGCTTCCAACGCCAGCACGCCAAAAATGCAGACCAGCAGAATGGCCCACTCGACGCCGCTGACCTGAAAATAGAAGGCCGCCGCCGCCACCACCGCCAGCGCCGCCAGTTCGATCCAGGCATTGGGCTGCGTGCGCAGCACATGCAGCGCCCCCATCACGGCGGCGCGGAAGCTGTAGAGTCGCCCTTGCCAGAAGCCGCGGTCGCGTCCGGTCAGTGCGGCATGGGGCGCGTGCGCGTGCGCCGGGGAACTGGTCTTGGCCTGCTTGCCGCTCAATATCTCGTTCATTCAGTATAGGTCCGTTGCGTCAGGTTGGCATCGCCCCACGGCGCCAGAATGGTGGCCTGCTCCGCCCACATGGCCTCTTCTTCTTCGGGCGCGGCGTGGTCAAAGCCCAGCAGGTGCAGCGTGCCATGCACGGCCAGCAGCCGCAGCTCGGCGGCCACACTGTTGCCGAACTGCGCCGCCTGGCGCGCAGCATACGGGTAGGCGATCACAATATCGCCCAGATGACGGTCGATCTCGGCGACCAGTTCCGGTGGCAGCTCCGGCGGCAGCACCAGCTGGGGGGCTAGGTCGTCCTCTTCTCTGGCCGCAAAGCTGAGCACATCGGTGGGCGCATCGATGTCGCGGTGAAAGCGGTTGAGCGCCTGCATCTCCTCATCGTTCGTCACCACCAGCGTCAGCGACACCTCTTCGCCCAGCTTGCCGGCGTGCCGCTGCAAAACCGCAGCCATCACCGCCTGCAGCCCAGCCCCATCCACCAGTTCCTGGTATTCCTCGTCAATCTCAAGCTCGATGGTCGTTTCCACTGCACCCTCCCCGCCATTCGCCGGCGCCGGTCAGTCTTCCGCTCAGCCTTCCAGTTACCCTTCTGCCGCCACCTTCATCGCTTCGCTGGGCCGGCGCAGGGCCGGCTCCTCAATGCCGCCCGGCAGCGGGCGGGTGACGCCGTTGCGCGGCTCTTCGCCGGCCGGCGCCGCTGCTGCCTCAACTGCCGGCGCATTGCTCTTGACCGGGTCCGGATAGACGATGCGCGGGTGGTGCACACCCTGCAGCACTTGCAGAAAGACGGAGCGCACGGTCTGCAAATCCGCAAAGGTCAGCTGCGACTCATCCAGCTCGCCCGACATCATCCGCTCGTCGATCAACCGATCTACAAGCGCTTCCAACTCCTCGCGAGTTCCCGGATGGACGGCGCGCACGGCTGCTTCGCACGTATCCGCCAACAGCAGGATGCTGGTCTCTTTGCTGCGCGGGTTGGGGCCGGGGTAGCGAAAATCTTCTTCGATGACCTCTTCGTCCGGCCCCGCCTGGCGCTGCGCCTGGATGTAGAAGTATTTGACCAGTGAACGGCCATGATGTTCGCGGATAAAGTCCTGGATCGGCTGCGGCAGGTGATACTTCTGCGCCAGGTCCACGCCGTCTTTGACATGGCTGATGATGATCTGGGCGCTGGTCTGCGCATCCAGCTTCTCGTGCGGCGATGACTCGTCCATGATGTTTTCGGCAAAGAAGTAGGGGCGCACGGTCTTGCCGATGTCATGGTAGTAGGCGCCCACGCGCACCAGCAGGGCGTCGGCCCCGATGGCGGCGGCGGCCCGTTCAGCCATGTTGCTGACCAGGATCGTATGATGATAGGTGCCGGAAGCCTTGAGCAGAAGCTGGCGCAGCAGCGGATGGGTGGGCCGGCTCAATTCGGTCAACTGCAGCGGCGTCGTAATTTCAAACACATTGCCCAGCACAAAATAGCCGATCAGGGCGATGGCCGCCGACAGCACGCCGTTGAAAAGCGCCAGCAGCAGGGCATCCCCCAGCGAAGGCTGGCCGGCCTCCTGGAAGGGCAGCAAAAAGGCGCTCAGCACCAGCAAGTTGACGCCCGCCACCGCAAGCGCGGCCCACAGAAAGGTGTTGAGCCGCTCGCCGCGCCCCACCACCAGCAGACCCGCCAATGCCCCTAAAACGGCATAGGAGGTCAACTGCGCGCTGCCCATGCTCAGATACAAGACAATCAGCCCAAAGGCGATCACCAGCACAATCGCCACCCGCTGCGCGCACAGAACCGAAACCAGCATCGCCATGGCGGCCAGCGGGAACATGTAGGGCAGCCAGGGATGGTTGATGACCATAAACTTGGCGGCCAGCAGCCAGGTGACGGCAATGATCAGCAGCAGCGCCAGCATGGAGGCATTGCGCAGCAGCCAGGGGGCCAGCCGGTAGAGCGCGCCCAGCGTCACGGCCATCAGCGCCAGGCTGTAGAGCACCACGCGCAGCACCGTCCAAAAATCCCACTCATGCTGCAGATCCGCCACCTGGCGCAGCGCCTCCACCCGTTCGGCGGTCGCCACATCCCCGGCGCGCACAATAATCTCGCCCTGTTCCAGCGTCACCGGCTGCGGCGGCGCCGCCGCGCGTGCCGCGTCACGCAGCTGCGCCGTGCGCTCGCTGTTGACGGTGCTGTTGGGGGTGATCAAATGCTGCACCAGCGGCACAGCCACATCCGAGGCCGTCTCGCTCAAGCCGTCGCTGATGATCATCGGCACGCGGCGCAGAATCAACGGCAGGTTGCCCTCGCGAATCTCGTCGCGCATCACCCGATCCAGCGCCAGCGGCGTCTCGCGCGCCACGGCCTGCCACTCCTCATCCGCCAGCGAGAGGATGCCGACCGCCACTTCGGCGCTGAGGTTCAAGTCTTCGATCGCCAGCAGGCTGTCCGTCTTTTGCGCCAGGGTTGCCTCCGGGTCGGCGCGCACTCTGGTAATCAAATCCAACACCTGGCGGGCGCGCTCCAACTGGCGGCGGCGGACGACCACTTCCTGCGTGTCATACTGTTCGGGCACCGCCTGCGCCGCCCGCTCCTGGGCGCGCGCCAGCAGCACATCGCTCTCATAGGTGATCTGCCGCGGGGCGACGACATTAAAGCTGGCCACTTGCCCGGCATCGATCAACAGCCGGTTGCCGTAGGGCGACTGCCAGGCCAGCACCACCACCAGCAGGAGGCTGATGGAGATGAGCATCACCAGCAGCAGCGCCAGCCGCCGCCAGTCTGTGCCCCGCAGCTTGCGCCACGCCCGTTTCAGCGCGCCGCGTGACTTGCTGCTCTGCCGGCGTGGGCCTTGGTCGCGATTCATTTGGCTCCGCTGCTGAGCAGGCGGCGCACAACCTGGCTGACCAGCTTGCCGTCCGCCTGGCCGCCGATCTCCGCCATCACCGCCGACATGACCGCGCCCAGCTGCTTGGGGGAGGTGGCGCCGACCTGCGCAATGACGCGCTGGGCGACGGGTTCGATGGCGGCCTCATCCAGCTGCTGCGGCAGATATTTGGCCAGCACCTGCATTTCGGCCAGTTCGGCGTCGGCGCGCTGCTGCTCGCCGATCCGCTGATACTCTTCCGCGGCGTCGCGGCGGCGCTTGGCCTCTTTCTGCACCACGGCCAGCACCTGCGCATGATCCAGAAGCGGGCCGGCGCCGCTGGTGCGCGCCTCGGTGAGCGCGGTCTTGACCGAGCGCAGCGTGAGCTTCGCCACCTCATTCTTATCCCGCATGGCTTGCTTCAAATCCATATCGATCTGCTGCAGCAGCAGTTCCATCTCCGATGTGCTCATGACGGCTCCTGTTCAAAAAGGTGGCGCTGCACGTGGCGGTCCAGCAGGGCGACCAGCCGGCGGCGGTAGAGATAGAAGACCAAAAACAGCACGCCCAGCGCAATGATAGCAGCGGCAAGTTGCGGCCCTGTGACGTTCCACATGCCGGCGCCGGCGGCGGCCACCACAAAGGTGACGGGGACGCGGATCAACAGCGTCAGCCCCAAAATCTTCCAATACGAAACACGCGCCAGCCCGGCCAGAAAGTAGGGCAGATCGCCGGTGGGCGCGGCCAGGATAATGAACCAGACCAGCGTGTTGGTGCTGAAGGTGAGCGACTCCCAGCGCTGCAGCCGTTCGGCGCCGACAAAGCGCTCCGCCAGCGGGCGGCCAAAGGTGCGCGCCAGCGCCATGGCCAGCATGGCCCCCGCCAGCAGCCCGATCGACCCCCACACGCCGCCCCAGAAGGGGCCATAGAGATAGCCGGCGGCGGCCTGCATCACATAGCCGGGAATCGGCGCCACCACGATCTGCAGCACATTGATGAGCACCAGCGCCAGCGGCCCTAGCCAGCCCAGCTCGGCAATGGCGGCCTCCAGCGCCTGTTCGTCGCGTGCGATCTGCCAGATTTGCGGGCCGAACCAGATCGCCAGCCCGCCCAGCAGCAGCGCGCCCGCCGGCCATAGCCGACGGCTCCAACCCCATCCCCTCATCACACTCCCATCACCACAGCGCTGCACTGTCCCCGTGCCATGCAGCCCACTCACCCTAGACGTTTGCCCTACAACAGTAATGCAACAAAGGCCCATTATACCGCCGCATCCCTGCCTGTCAACAGAAGGCGGCCCTGCCGGGCGCGACCAAAGAAAAGCCGGCGGCGCATTGCGCAAGCCAGTTCAGAGATCACAAAACGTATAAGGCCCCCACAAATCGGCTTGGTGCGCCGGCTTAGTGGTGCATCTCTGAAGCCCGCCACTTTTGGTATACTGCGTGGCACAGGTGTCAAGACCTATGCTACCCGTCGACCGAAACCGGGCGGAGAATGTGCCAAAGTCGCCCCCCACTATGGCACATCGCAAACCATATCGCTGGCGCAGAGCCTATTGATGCAGACTTAAGAGATGCACCAGTTTAGTAAGGCTAACGGTTTGCGTTGCTGGCGTGTGGGCAGGACGAGATAATGCTTGGAAGCAGAGAAACCTCAAAGCCAGAAAACTGCTCGAAAATAGCGACGAATCCCACACGTTTAGTGCACGCTTTGTTGGGCGGCCATTGCGGATTGTGTATTTATGTGGTGGCTAGGGGCGAAGTGTTGGTCCCAGCACTAAGGCATAGGCGACTGTTACAATGCCCCCGAAAATAATCCACGGCCAACTCCGTTGGATAATTAACCCGGGCATCGCTACCTGTCGGTTCCGATCTAGCAACTGCATCATCCACAGCAAACCAGATGATGATCCCAAACTTGAGGCGGCGGCTGATGTCGCCACAATGATGAACCCATATGGATTGAGCAGACGATTGCGATGCTGACCACTGCTCCAGTCAGATAGGATGTCAGAGCTAAGTGGCGAGCATACCGAATGCGTGGCCTGCCTATACCCCCGATGTGTTGATCGATTTTTCGAACGGCGATACGGACCGTCAGGTAGTAGCTCACCAACCCGACAATTGTCAGGCCAATCTGCCAGAGCCACGCAGGGGATGCCTGGTAAAAAATACCGTCGCGGTCTGTCCCGAAATCGCCAATGCCAGTAATACCAGAGAATAATAAGTAGCCGGTGGCGGCCATGAAACCGAGAGTGCCCAGCAGCCACACAAAATAATAGGCAGCAGACTTGCGTGGGGGAATCCGAGGCAAAACAAGGAAACTCACGATGCCGATTATCAAACTGACCAGAGGACCAGCCAACGCGACCAGACGGATAGATAAGTCACTCATGCCGGTGTAGTCACAATTGACATAGAATGCGCCAACTTCACTGGGATGACTACCGAGCACAATGCACGCCAGGCTGTGTCCAAAATGCTCATGCAACCCTACGGCAGCAATATACGCCAGGGCTGAGATCTTTAGTTTCCGGTAAAAGTGCATCAAGGTGCGTAGAGAAATGACAAACGACGATTAGCAGGTCACAATCCAGGTTGATCAAAACCAAGGAGGGTGAGGAATGCTAATCGCCGCAGAAGTTACTGTACAAGCAATGGCTGCTATCGTGCAAGTTGTACCCATCGGGAC
>JBBRBX010000036.1:0-45266 GCA_038205395.1 Caldilineales bacterium | reverse complement strand
GTCGGAGATGGCCCCCCGTTAGTGCCAGTTAAACAATGAATTGCGCCCACTTGACCACGTTTTCCCGGCGCGCTATAATTGCTGGTATGATGCCATCTGAGGCTATATTTTGCAGCCTTTTGGGGCGGCTGTCTGGGCAGGTTGTAGTTTAAGGATCGGTTCGTGAAGTCAAAGCTTCCCGCCAATTTGGGGAAATCCATTTTTGCCTACCAACCGCGCCAGCCACTGGCCGCAGAGGCTTCCGAACGAGCGCAAGCGGAGCCGCCGTCTGAAAACGAAGCAGCTTTGGTCGAGCGTGCCCGTATTGAGCCGGGGGCTTTTGGACAACTATACGAACGTTATATCGACCGAGTTTATTCCTATATTTACCACCGCGTCGGCAATGCCCAGGACGCCGAGGACCTCACTGCCCGCACCTTCTACCGCGCGCTGGACAAGCTCAATCAATATGAAGATCGCGGCTTGCCTTTCTCAGCCTGGCTCTTTCGTATCGCCCACAACCTAACCGCCAACTGGCATCGCGACCACAGCCAGCGGCACTTTCTATCGCTCGACCGCCTGTGGAGCCACGGCACGGACAAAGACGCGCCCGAAGTGCAGGTGGCACAGCAGGAAGAGCAGGAGGCGCTGCTGGAAGCAATCGATCGGCTGCCGGAAGAGCGGCGCAACCTGCTGCAGTATAAATTCGGTATGTCGCTGTCTAATCTTGAAATTGGTGAAATGATGAACAAGAGCGAGAGTGCTATCAAGTCGCTCTATTTTCGCACATTGGCTGCGCTGCGTCAGGATCTTGAAGATCGGGGCTGGGGCGGGACAAACACAGCCGGCCAAGAATCGAAGCCTTTCGGCGAGCCCCAGCCGGCGACAGGGAGCAGTGGAGCATGAGCGAACAATGGACGCCCGGCGCCTTTCCCACAGCACCGCTCGACGCAAAGTTCCGCCAGGATCTGCAGCGGGCGCTGGAACAGACACACCGCCAACAGGCAGCACGGCGCAAGCTGGGCGCCAGGAGCAAGCCTAAGGCTGCTGCGCCGCTGCGGCAAGGATTAAGGCTTGCCGTTATCGTGCTGGCGCTGCTGCTGCTGATTCGCCTGCTGCGCAGCAGTGGCAACGCGAGGACAGCTTAACTATCACCGGCACGCTGCCGGCGCAGTGCCTCGGCTGTAGCGCGCCAGTTGATGGTTTCATAGCGCGCCTCCAGTTCCTCAGCCAAGGCGTGCGCCGCCTCCTGGGGCGACCCTTCCCGCTCCTGTGGCTCGCCCCACTCATATAGCTCCGTATAATCGTCGGAATCAATTACGCCGACCACCATCGCTGCATGATCTACCGCCTCTTGAAACCGCTCTGACAGCGAAACCGAACGACGCTCGCGCCCAGTACTGCCGCGCACCTGCACGGGAATATCGTACCAATAAAGGATTTGAACCGTGGCCATCGTCGCACTCCTTTGCACCTATTGCGCATGCGGGTTGAGTTCGCTATACTGCCTGCCTGCTGCCCGCAGCGTAGACCGACGCGTAGATTCGCCATCATAATGCAGCCCGCCACAAATGCGAATAATTGCATCTGTGTGCAACCATTCTACTGGAAGGATGCCTTTTATGGGGCGGAATACGACATTCAGCAGTCTATGCCGGCAGCAATCCAGGCCAGCGCCTGTTCTACTGCTTGCGGCTGATCCGCGTCAATGACCTGTCCTTCGGCGGCACGAAAGAGACGATCCCAGATGGCAAGCCCTAATCCTTCCGTAGGCACAGCACGAGCCAGAATTACATCGACATGGCGCGCTTCCAGGTGGCGCAGATGAGTAAACAGGGAACGGCCTATCGCCTCGAGATCGGCGGCGGAGCCGAGAGCGATCAATTCCGCCTGCAGCGCGGCATAGGCCGGCGCCTCTTCGTTGGTGGCTAACAGCCCCAGCTTCAGACCTGATGCCTGCAACTGTGCGGAAAGCTGCCCCGCCACGTTTGCCGCAGCCGGCGCCGCCCCCGCCAGCAGCAGCACGCGCGCCTGCGGGGAATAATGCTTGAGCAGCATACCGGGTGAAGCAGCAGGCTGATCTTGCGCTTGAATCACAGCCGTGCGGGTAACGACCAGGTCAGGCGCCAGCGCCAATAACGCCTCGACCGGTGTGCCGCCGGGCCGCAGCAGCCGCGGCGGCTCCTGTGTCATGTCCACCACAGTGGACTCCAGGCCAATCGCTGTCGGGCCGCCATCCAGGATGATCTCCACGCGACCATCCAGGTCATCCAGCACGTGCTGCGCCGTCGTGGGGCTGGGGCGCGTAAAAAGATTGGCGCTGGGCGCTGCGATCGGCAGCCCGCCAGCGGCCAGCAGCGCCTGCGCCACCGGATGATTAGGAATGCGCACCGCTACTGTGTCGCGTCCCCCCGACACATTGGAGGCGGTTCTCGCACCACGGTGCAGCACAAGCGTCAACGGCCCCGGCCAGAAAGCCGCACCCATCCGCAGCGCTGCAGCCGGCACATCGCACGCAATGCCGAAAAGGTCGTCCAGCGTAGCCACATGCACAATCAACGGATCGCTGAAAGGCCGGCGTTTGGCCGCAAAAATGCGTGCCACCGCCGCTTCCTCCAGCGCATTGGCGCCCAGCCCATAGACAGTTTCGGTGGGGAAGGCAACCAGCTTGCCGGCAGCGAGAGCCTGCGCAGCAATGGAAATCACTGCAGGATCAGGAAAGTGTGAATCTACTGGAAAAACCAGTGTGTTTAGAATCGGCGCAAGGTTTTCAGTCACTGGGTCTACAGTCATGGGAGCAAGTCGTTCAGGTCAGCCATTCGCGATCCATCATTGCCACGCCTACTTCTAGAATCAAACAGACTCTTGTATATTTTCAGATCAATCATAGCATGAAAAAAGTTTTATCCACGACAGTGGAACGCCGGCAAGGAAGCGGAAAGGATAAGCTATGCAATTTGGCATTGAAGTTGTCCCGTTTGGCGACTACGGCAACCCGCGACTGGTGATGGAGCTAGCGCAGGCAGCGGAAGCGGCGCACCGGTGGCCGAATATGCCGCAGCAGGCGCCACCTGGTGGTTTGAGGCCATCTTCGGCACACGCGGGACACATGAAGAACTGCTGCAGCGCATCAAAACCGGCCCACCGCGCTGACAATAGCTGGATTAGGGCCGTTCTCCCAACACCAATGGCACTGTCAACGTCTGCCCCTCGCGCAGGACAGTCAATTGGATGGTCTGACCTGGCGAAGTGTTGAACACCAGGTAACGGTTCAAAGCCTGAAAATCTTGAATAGATTCATTATCGATCGCGACGATCAGATCGCCGCCGCGGCCACTGCTCTGATTAGCGGCGCGCAGTCCGGCCTGCGCTGCCGGACTGCCGGGCGTGACGCTGACGAGATAAGCGCCCTGCGTCTGCGGCAGGCCATAGAGAGATTGGTCTGCCAGGCTAATCTCATCGTCGAAGCCAACACCCAGATACGAATAAGCGTGGCGGCCACCGGCGATCAGCTCCGGCACGATGCGCAGCACAGCCCCTACCGGGATCGAGAAGCCTACACCGGAGTTGGCCCCTGTCGTTGAGGCGATGGCCGCATTGACACCCACAACTTGCCCATCCAGATTCAGCAGTGGCCCACCGGAGTTGCCCGGATTGATGGGGGCATCCGTCTGGATCACGGCCGGCAGCGTATAGCTGCTGGCGCTGCTGCTCTGCGCGCGCTGCGAAGTCAGACTGCGCCCCAGCCCACTCACGATGCCCAACGACATTGATCCCTGCTCACCAAAGGGATTGCCAATGGCGACGACAAACTGGCCCACCGCAATGTCATCGGCGGCGGCCAAAGGCAGTGGGTTGACGCCTGCCGGCAGTAAATCCACTTGAATCACCGCCAAATCACCGTCCACGTTAGCCCCGACCCACATGCGCCGAGCGGCGCTCACCGCCGGCAAAAACAACTTCCAGGCTGCGCGCACCCTCAATAACGTGATCATTGGTGACAATGTGACCTTCACCGTCGTAGACAAAGCCGCTGCCGCTGCCCAGGGGTTCGGCAATAATGTACACAACGGAAGGATTTGCTTGTCCATACAGTTGAATCAGCCGATCCTGCAGCGCAAGAGCATCGCCCACGCCGGTTTGCGCGGCATAGGCCACTGCTTGCCGATCGCTGGACACTGCGGCTGCCGGTTGCTGCACCGAAACTTGATTTGCCGCAGCCACGCCAACCGGTTCCACCGCCTGTTGGCCGCCACAGCCCGCCAGAACCAATAAAAACAGCAGCACTCCCCTGCGGCTGGAAAGCACTGCCCTTCGCTTTAGCACCTGTTGCATTTCTTTGCCTCTGCTCCAAAGTCAGGAGACAGCCGCCGTGTGGGGCGGCTGTCTCCAATCCTACTGCACGATTTTGGTGGACTTTATGCCCACTAAAGGCCGGCGCTGGGGAAAACAAAGCTGGAATTGCTCTGCGCGCCACTGTCGTCCGGCTGTGTCTCCTGCGAGCCATTCTGACCGCGCCCCCAGTTCTGGCCGTCCTTCATGCCACGGCCACCGTGCATCCCGCGGCCACCATCCATGCCACAGTCCCCCATGCCACGGTCACCCATACCAAAGCCAAAGTCGCTTCCCATCCCAAAGCCACGGCCGCCGGAAGACTGTTGGTTCGCCAACAGCAGGTCGGCCTGGCTCTGCGTGATAGCGCCGGCATCCACAGCGCCTTGCACCAAATCGGCAAAACTCTGCTGCTGCGAGCGCACATACTCCTGGAAGGCACGGCGCGCCGTAACCAGATCCGCCTGCTCCTGCGTCAGTTGTCCGGCAGTTACCGCCTCAGCCAGCGCAGCCGCCTCGGCATCATTCTCTGCAGTCTGCAATTCTTCAGCCGTAATCCCCAAGGCATCGGCCAACAGCGTTTCGCTATCAAACGTGTCCGAACCGAACATGCCCATCATGCCGCGGCTGCCAAGGCGAAAGCCAAAGCCCTGTGTTCCGGCTGATTCCAAGCGCTGGCGCAGATTGTCGGCCTGCGTCTGAGTCAGCAGATCCTGCGCAACGGCCTGATCCAGGGCAGAGTTGGCAGCCTTGAGATAGGCGGCCTGCAGTTCTTCAGTGCTGATGCCTAACGCATCGGCCAGCAGCGCTTCACGGTCGGCGCCCATTGCCTGGCGGCCCATGCTCTTGCCGGTAGCGGGCGCTGCCGGCGTTGCCGTAGCTGTGCTCGGTGCGGTAGGCGTCGGCGTAGCATCGGCTGCCTGGCTCAACTGCGGATAGAGTGCGGCGGTGCTAAAGGTCAGCATCAAAGCTGCGGCTGTTCCCAAAAAGAAAGGCGCTCGCTGTGTTGGAAGTTTCATACACGTGTCTCCTTAGTTATTGTAACTGTTCAAGAACGTCTACATACTATTTGGATCGACCAAACTGCTGGTCGTTGCTCCACAATCCGGTCTATTATCTCTGGGTGGCAGCCGAGAGCGACGTCAAACCCAAAGTTGCCTTTCGTAATGTTCCACCGCTTACCCCTACTACTGTTCATGGACATGGCTCGCTTGCAATTTCCTACTGTTGATGAGTGCGTTTTGCTATGGCTTCAGGATAGCGGACAGTTGTTAAGAAGATTTTGAGATGGTTTACAGAAGTTGTTGAGGTTTGTGCCAAAACGGGTGCTACTCTATACACGATCTACACGCGTGCTTAACAGCTTCTTTGCACGCGCGGTATACTCTAGACAGACAAAGAAGAGTAGTAAAGAGTAAAGACAGCGCACAACCGTACGCGTCTGGTTCAACATTGGCAGGTGCAACAATGGCGCAATCAGTTTTGGTAGTGGACGATAAAGCGAATATTCGGCGGCTGTTGCAGGACTATCTCAGCGAACAGGGCTACCGTGTGACGGTAGCCGCCAATGGACGCGACGCACTGTTCGTGGCGCAGGCGGAAAGACCCGACCTGATTCTGCTGGACATTATGATGCCGGAAATGGACGGCTATGACTTTATGCGCGCTTTTCGCCAGGAGAGTGCGACGCCGGTCATCCTGCTGACAGCCAGACTGGACGAAACGGATAAGGTAGTGGGGCTGGAGCTGGGCGCCGACGATTATGTCACCAAGCCGTTTGGAATGCGCGAACTAGTGGCACGGATGCGGGCTGTGCTGCGCCGCACAAATGGCAGTGTGCAGGAAAAGGCCACGCTGGAAGCAGGCGATCTGCTGGTTGAGGTGCAGCACCGTTCCGTCACCGCCGCCGGGCGGCCCGTCAGTCTGACGCCTTCAGAATTCACACTGTTGACAACGCTGATGCGCACACCTGGACGAGTCTTCAGCCGCAGCGAACTGCTCGACGCGTTGCCCGGCGAAACATTTGAAGGGGCAGAGCGCTCGGTGGATGTACACATCCGCAACCTGCGCAAGAAAATCGAGCCGGATGCAGCCAACCCGCATTATGTGGAAACAGTGTTTGGCGTCGGCTATCGCTTTGCCGTGGATGTAACGGCCTGATGGCACTGTTCAAAACACTCACTGTCAAGATTGCCCTGGTTGTACTCGCCGTCAGCCTGGTTAGCGTCGGATTGGTGGCCTTGTTTAGCGGCTGGCTCACCGCCCGCGAGTACGACCGCCTGCTGATCGACCAGATCCAAGACCAACTAGTGTCCCAGGCGGGCGCCTATTATCAGGAAAACGGCTCCTGGCAGGGCATTGTAGTGGGCTTCGACTCTGGGGGCGGCCCCCACCCCCGCCGCTGGCCGGATAACCGCACCGGCGCTACCGAACGCACCCCATTGGTGCTCGTGGATGCGAACGGCTGTGTGCTTGGCCCCACTGACACAGTGTACACTGCGGGAAAGTGTCTGCCCGCCTGGCAGGTGGCGGCAGGCAGTGCGATCAAAGTGGATGATCAAACAGTCGGCACGGTGATCCAGACCGGGGCCATGCCGCTGCGTGACCCGGCGCAAGAAGCGTTCCTCAACCGCACAGGCCGTGGTCTCCTGTGGGGTGCAATTGGGGCCGGCATCGTTGCGCTGCTGCTGGGGGTAGCGCTGGCGCGTACCCTGACGCGTCCTCTGCGTCGGCTGACCGCGGCCATCCATGCCATGGCCGCCGGCAATCTGGAGCAGAGGGTAGACATCACTTCGCGCGACGAGATCGGTGAATTGGCCGGCGCCTTTAACAGCATGAGTACGCAGTTGGTGCTCTCCAACCAGGCTCGGCAGCAGATGACCGCCGACATTGCTCATGAACTGCGCAACCCGCTGATGGTGATGACCGGCTACATTGAGGCGCTGCGTGACGGAGTGCTGCGCCCGACCCCGGAACGCTTTGAGATGATGCACGAAGAGGCGCAGCACTTGCAGCGCCTAGTGGCTGACCTGCGCATCTTGTCGTTGGCAGATGCCGGTGAGCTGACCCTGAACAGACAAACGACTACCCCTGATACGCTGCTGAGCCGCGTGGCAGAGGCTTATACCCCTAGCGCACAGAAAGCCGGCATCCGGCTGGAGGTTGCCCCCGCTGCCGCGCTGCCCGACGTGTGCGTGGATGTGGAGCGTATGGTGCAGGTATTGGCAAACCTGGTGACCAACGCCCTGCGCCACACACCGGCAGGTGGTGCGGTTGTGCTTGGCGCCCAAATGCAAGATGATGATGTGTTGTTGACCGTCAGCGACAGCGGTGAAGGCATCGCAGCCGATGTACTGCCGCACATTTTCGATCGTTTCTATCGTGCTGATAATGCCCGCAGCCAAAACGGCGACGAATCAGGCCTTGGTCTAGCCATTGTCAAGTCGATCGTTGCCAACCACGGCGGCGCGGTAAGCGCAACCAGCGTTGTAGGCCAGGGCAGCACATTCACCATCCGTCTGGCGGCGGCCTGAGTCCAGCAGCGCAAGCACCAGCCCCAGCAAATGCAGCCGGCTACACCTTCATACGGCTGTTGCCGGGATCAAACAATGGTTCGCTGGCCACTCTAGCTGTATAGCGGTTGCCGAAATACTGCACTTCCACCGCTGTGCCCGGCTCAGCGTATTCGCTGGGCAAATAGCCATAGACAATATAGCGGCCAACGGTATACCCATAGTTGGCGCTTGTCACATAGCCTACCACCTTGCCCTGCGCGAAAATCGGCTCTTTGCCCAAAGCCACTGCAGACGGGTCATCAAATGTCATGCAGCACAGCCTGCGCTGAACCTTCTGCTTGGCTTCCAGCAAGGCATCACGCCCCAAGAAGTAGCCCTTGTTGAGCCGCACTGCCCAGCCTAGGCCGGCTTCAAACGGATTGTACTCGCTGTGTATATCGCTGCCCCACAGCCGGTAGCCTTTTTCCAGACGCAACGAATCAAAAGCGCCGGCGCCACCTGCCACAAGACCATGCGGTTTGCCGGCCTCCCACAGCAGATCCCACAGCAGCAAACCATATTCAATCGGCGCATAAATCTCCCAGCCCAGTTCGCCTGCATAAGATATGCGCAGCGCCAGGGCGGGCACGCAGCCGATATGAAGTGGCTTCACCGTATAGAAGGGAAAGGCCGCGCTGGAAACGTCTTCCTCGCACAACTGCTGCAGAATGACGCGCGCCTGTGGCCCCCACAGCCCCAGGGTCGTGTATTGCCCACTCATATCGCGAATGTCCACTGCGCTGCTGGTCGGCGCGTGCTGCCGGATCCAAGCTAAATCGTGCGGCCCCACGCCGCCGCCGGTAAGAATCCAGAAACGGTCGTCTTCCAGGCGGCTGACAGTCAGGTCAGCCATAATTCCACCGCGGCTGTTGCATAAAGAGGTGTAGATCACCGTTCCCACTGGGCGATCGACACGGTTGGCCGCAATCGATTCCAGAAAGCCCAACGCCCCCGCCCCGCTCACTTCCAGCTTGGTAAAAGTGCTCAAGTTGAACAGTCCTGCATGGGCGCGTGTAGCCAAATGTTCGGCGCCTTGAATGCGCGACCAGTAGCGTGCAGCCCAGCCCGTGCGCTGAGGAATATGAGCATCGTACTCTTCCAGCAAACGCGCGTTGGCTTCATACCACTGCGGCACTTCCCAGCCGGCATTGGCAAAGCAGACACCGCCTTGCTCCACCAGCCGGGTATGGAAAGGGGCCAGCCGCAGGTTGCGCGGCTTCTCCATCTGCTGCAGCGGGTGGATGATGTCGTAGACCTCTTGGTACTGCCGGTCAACACGCGCACGCATATAGCGTTTTGTATAGTCATGCGGATGGAAGCGATTGATGTCGGCCTCACGTAGATCCCATTCCGATTCGCCGCTTGTCATCAGTTCGGCAATCGCCTTGCCCACACCGCCCGCATGGGTCACCCAGACCCCCAGCGCCGCCCAAAGGCCGCGAATGTGCGTCCGGCCCACAATGGGATATAGATCGTTGCTAAAAGCCATATAGCCGTTCAAAGCGCGGACAATGCGCTTGCCTTGCAGGGCAGGCAGCAATTCATCGGTGGCCTGCTGTGCTGCACGAAAGTGTTGGGGCGTAAATTCCCGCTCAGCGCGGGCGCCGACGGCGTTCCCATCTATCAGCAGAGACTCGTGCCGATAGTTTCCAATCGCATAACTGTCGTACCACTGGCGGTAATACAGAGAGGAATCCTGATGGCGTAAAATCGGCTGTGTGATAAAGCGATTGCGGTCAGCGGCCAACTCGGGCAGCGGCTCAGTGTAAGCCAATTGATGCGCAACCCCCAGCAGCGGAAAGCGCAGCCCAACGCGGTCCGCCAGTACGGAAGCCCAGACATTGGTGCAGAGCAGGACAAACTCGCACTCCAGCGTCCCCTGGTCCGTCACGACAGCGCGCGTCCGCCCGTTGCGCACAGGAATGTCCAACACCGCAACGTTGCCCATAAATTCAGCGCCGCCGTTGATCGCCATCTGCGCCAAAGCCGCTGCAGAGTGCCAGGCGCGCACATCGGCATCGGTCGGCACGTAATAGCCACCCAAGATTGCTTTTTCATTCAAAATGGGAATGTGAGCCTTCACCTCTTGTGGCGACAGCAGATGCCCTTCCACGCCATAGCTCATGGCCACACCCTGTTTGCGCTTCAATTCCTCCCAACGCGCCGGCGTCGCCGCCACCTCGATGCCGCCGACCGGATAGCTGCACTGCTCACCGGCATAGTGCAGCGGTTTCAACAGATGCAACGTGTACTTAGCGAACTCGGTCATCATCTTGGAATAATGGGTCTGAAAGACCAGTCCGGGTGCATGTGTAGTGGAGCCGCCCGTCTCAAACAGCGGCCCTTTGTCCAGCACCAAAATATCATGCCAACCTAACTGGGTAAGATGATAGGCGGCGCTGCAACCGACAATGCCGGCCCCTACAATGACCAATCGAGCATGCGTGCGCATAGGCGATTTCTTTCTAACATGGGTTGAACGGCCAACTAAGCAAGACCAACTGGGCGGGCCGCTCCGTGCTCACAAGTTCGTAAGTGGGCAAGGTATGCAGCGGCTGCGTCACCTGGTGGACAGCTTGCAACGCCTGCCGTTCGCGGCGCTCCGCCCGGCGACGTGCAAGTCGTTCGTCGGCCATACGACACTTCTTCCTTTACCCAACAGTGGAGAATACAATCCGCTGCTATGCTAACATGCGAACAAAAAACCAACAAGCGGCTCGCAATGGGCCAAAGCAGTGCGAGGATGGTAATGCTGGAGGATTTTGTTATTTGTCAGTTGTGATCTATTCTGTCCGCCGTCAACTACACGGCAAGAAAAATCGTGAGAAAAACTGCGAGAAAAGCCGCCTTTTCAACAAGGAGAACCCTACCGATGCGCACACGCTCACTCAGCGCCACTGGCCCCTAGGTCTCAGCTATCGGCCTTGGCTGCATGGGTATGTCCGGCGTCTACGGCCCAGCCGACGACCAAGAGAGCAGCGCGACCATTCAGGCTGCACTGGAGGCAGGAATCACCCTGCTTGACACCGGTGACTTTTATGGAATGAGGCACAATGAACTGCTGCTGCGCCAGGCGCTCAGCGGCCGCAGCCGCGAACAAGTTGTGCTCAGCGTCAAGTTCGGTATGCTGCGCGACCCGGCAGGAGGCTGGGGTGGTGTTGACGGGCGGCCTGCTGCAGTCAAAAATTTCTTGATGTATACGCTGCAGCGGCTGGCGACAGACTATGTCGATATATATCGTATTGCGCGTGTCGATCCTGCTGTGCCAATTGAGGAGACCGTAGGCGCCATCGCCGACATGGTCAAAGCCGGTTACGTCCGGCATGTAGGGCTGTCGGAGGCAGGCTCGGGGACACTACGCCGCGCTCAGGCAGTACATCCCATTGCTGACCTGCAGATCGAGTATTCACTGCTGTCGCGCGGGATCGAAGCGGCAATACTGCCGACCTGCCGCGAGTTAGGCATCGGCATCACCGCCTACGGCGTGCTCTCGCGCGGTCTGCTCAGCGGTCGCTGGACACAAGATCGGATTGCACCGCCAGGCGATTTCCGCCATCTCAACCCTCGTTTTACCGGAGAAAATTTAGAGCGCAATTTAGCGCTGGTGGAAGCCTTGCGCGCCGTAGCGGAGACGCAAGGGGCCAGCGTAGCGCAGGTGGCCATTGCCTGGGTGCTTGGGCGCGGCGAAGATATTGTGCCTCTTGTCGGCACACGTCACCGCCGGCGGCTGGCTGAAGCATTAGGCGCGCTGGAGATCAACCTGACAAACGAGGCGCTGGCGCAGATCGAGCGGGCAGTTCCGCCCGGCGCCGCAGCCGGAGACCGTTACGCATCTGCACAGATGGCGCACCTCGACAGTGAACGGTAGGAGAGAAAGGGTGTGGTTCAAGTTTTTGTATTTTACTCGGGTAATGCTTGCTCTGGAAGTGCAGCGACTCCAGAGGCGCCCAAAAATTTGAACCACACCCGGAGAGAAACCGGTGTGCGCAGGCTGCAAGAGATAGTGATATACTGAGGGCGGCCCCATACTATACAAACCAATCACCACTCAGAAAGAATCGAATTATGGCCAATGAGGTCCAAATTGATGCGCTGCTGCCGTCAATGATGGCGGTCAAAGCGGAGGAAATCGGCGTGCGCAAAGCGCACATGGGCGGCATGACGCTGTTTGCCCTCGCCGTATTGGCGGGGGCATTTATTGCGCTGGGCGCCATCTTCGCCACCACCGTGGGAGCCGGTGCGTTTGTCACCAGCACAGCCGACGCGGCTGCCGTCACCACCACCTGGCCCACCGGCTGGGTGCGTCTGCTGATGGGGCTGGTCTTCAGCCTCGGCCTGATCTTGGTTGTTGTCGGGGGCGCCGAACTCTTTACCGGCAACAACCTGATCGTGATGGCCTGGGCCGGGCGCAAAGTAAGCACCGGGCTGCTGCTCAAAAACTGGGCAATCGTCTATGTCGGCAACTTTGCCGGCGCCGTAGCAACCGCTCTCATCATGTTTCTCAGCGAACAATACACCTTCAGCAACGGCGCCATCGGCCTCTATGCTCTCAGCGCCGCCAATGCCAAGGCTGGCCTGCACTTTGTGCCTGCGCTGGCGCTCGGCATCATGTGCAACGCACTGGTCTGTCTCGCCGTCTGGCTCACCTACAGCGCCCATTCCACCACCGACAAGATTATGGCAATCGTGCCGCCGATCACAGCCTTTGTGGCCGCCGGCTTTGAACACAGCATAGCCAACATGTACTTTATTCCCTTTGCGATGCTTGTGCGCCTGGGTGCACCCGCCACCTTCTGGGAAAACATCCACAAAACGCCCGCTGATTTTCCCAATCTGACACTGGACAAATTTCTGCTGGGCAACCTGCTGCCGGTGACGATCGGCAACATCATCGGCGGCTCACTGATGGTAGGGGTGGTCTACTGGTTTATCTACCTGCGCAAACGGGCGACTGGGTAAAGGAAATGAAAACGGAAAGTTCCTGACGCAACTCTGCCCGCTCCTTTCTAACAATGCTGTGCCGCATGGTATACTTTGGCCAATCAGTCCAACGTTACTAAGCAAATATTCTGAACGAGAGAGTGGAGGCGCCTGTGCGGGTAAGCTGTCTGCAAGAAAACTTAGCCAAAGGACTGGCAATTGTTGGCCGCGCTGTCTCTTCGCGCAGCACACTGCCTGTTCTGGGCAACATCCTGCTCGAAGCGCGCGACAACCAACTGCGGCTGGCGGCCACCAATTTAGAGATCGGCGTCAACTGCTGGATTGGCGGCAAAGTGGAAGATGAAGGCGCCATTACGGTGCCGGCCCGCCTGCTGACCGACTTTGTTGGCAACCTGCCGCCGGAACGGGTGGATATGGAACTTTCGGTGCGCACACAGACGCTGCATCTGCGCTGCGCCAAGTTTGAAGCCAATATCAAAGGCATCGACGCCGCCGACTTTCCCATCATTCCCACCATCGGCACAGGCGAGGCAATGGACGACGCCGCCATAACACTGGAAGGCACGCGCATTGAGTTGGAGACGGATGGGCTGCGCAAAATGGTGGACCAGGTCACCTTTGCCGCCTCCAGCGACGAAAGCCGCCCCACGCTCACCGGCGTTGAAGTCAGCTTTAAGGATGGGCGCATTACGATGGCGGCCACCGACGGCTACCGGCTCAGCCTGCGCAGCGCCCCCGTCAACGGCACGCTGCCCGAAGAAGCCATGACGGTCATCGTCCCCGCCAAGAGCTTGGGTGAGTTTGCGCGCATCTCCGCCGACGCCGACGATTCGCGCCCGGTGCAGGTCATCGTCACGCAGGCGCGCAACCAAATCCTCTTCCAGATCTGGGGCAAAAATTTGGAGGGCAAGGCCGGCAGCTTCCACCGCGTAGAACTGGCAAGCCAGTTGATCGACGCACGCTTTCCTGATTACCGCGCCATCATTCCCAAGAACCACACGACGCGCACGGTGGTCGATACTGCGGCCTTACTCAAGGCGGTGCGGGTGGCCTTTCTCTTCGCCCGCGACAGTGCCAATATCATTCGGATGCGCATTGACCCCGACAATGGCGGCAGCGGCCAGGTCAGTCTGACGGCTTCCAGCGCCGAAATGGGCGATAACGTCAACGAGATCGACGCCATGGTGGAAGGCGGCGAGTTGGAAATTGCCTTCAACGCCAAATATCTGATCGACGTGCTCAGCCAGATCGAGCAGCCTCAAATTGTGCTGGAGACAACGCAGCCGACGCGACCCGGCGCCATCCGCCCATTGGGGTTGGGTGAAGACGAGTTCCTGCACGTCGTCATGCCCATGCATCCGCCCCGTTAAGCCTGATGGCGCCTTCTGTGATAACACCGCCCCAATTACGCCACGACTTTGCCGCCCTGGGCATTCCCCAAGGCGGCAAACTGTTGGTGCATTCCTCGCTGCGCAGCCTGGGTCATGTAGACGGCGGAGCGGATGCTGTAATCGACAGCCTGCTGGCAGTGCTTGGCCCAAGCGGCACACTGCTCGTCCCCACCCTGACCGGAAGCGAACTGCTCTCGCCGCAAAACCCGCCTGTTTTTGACCCGGCGCACACGCCTTGCTGGACGGGTATCATTCCGGAAACGCTGCGCCGCCGGCCGCGAGCGCTGCGCAGCCTGCACCCGACCCACTCGGTAGCGGCGCTTGGAGCCGACGCTGCAGCGCTGCTGGCGGGCCACACATTTTCCATTACCCCTTGTGACGAGTTATCACCCTATGGCGAACTTGCGCGCTGTACGGATGGCTACATCCTGCTGATCGGCGTCACGCATGCCAACAGCACAATCTTTCATCATGTCGAAGAATTGGCCGGTCTGCCATATCACATGCAGCCCGGCCTGGCCGCCGCCACGCTCATCATAGATGATGCGCCGCAGACGCGCCATATAATGCTGCACAAGTATGGGCCTGAGCGCAACTTTGACGTGATGGAGCCGGTCTTTGTAGAGCAGAGCATTGAGTACAGCGGGCGCGTAGGCGCGGCCACCGTGCGCCTGGTGCATGCGCCGCGCATGGTGCGTGCCACACTGCGCGCCGTAACCGCCGATCCTACGCTGCTGCTGGTAGCTTAGATATAACACTCTGGATATTTTATGACCCATCTCTACTTGATCCGTCACGGCGAGAACCTTGCCAATTTGACCAAGGAGTTCTCTTACCGCAAAGTTGACTATTCATTGACACCCAAAGGTCTGCTGCAGGCGCAGCAGACTGCCCAGCATTTGCAGGCCGAGGGTATCGTGGCTGTCTATTCATCGCCGCTGCGGCGCGCCTTTGAAACCGCTGCACCTCTGGCCGCAATATTAAATACGCCTGTGCAAATCATGGAGCAGTTTCGCGAACTGAATGTGGGTGACCTTGAGGGCCAGCCGCCTACGGCGCAATCATGGGCAGCGCATAACGCCGTCCTGCGCGCCTGGCGAAGCGGCGAGTTGGAAACAACCTTTCCGGGAGGTGAAAATTTTCTGTCTGTCTGGCAGCGCGTAGGAGAAGGCTTTCGCCAAGTAATCGCCGCCCATCCGGCGCAGTCCGTAGCAATCTTCGCACATGGCGGCGTTTTCGCCACCACCGTCAAAGCCCTTTGCCCTGAGGTAGACTTGGAAGCGCTGCTGCGCCAGGAAAACCACAACTGCTCAATTACAGAGATCGAGGCGGAGCTGCAGGAGCGCCGCCTGTATGGCCGCCTGCTGCAATGGGCGGCATATAGCCATCTACAGCGAGAAGCAGCGGAATTGGTGTCGGGCTTGCCATCGCACGACTTCTTCGAACGCAATCCAGAGGCGTAAACCACAGACGCGCAGGCAGACGCGATTGCTGGACTTTGCGCCTTACAGCCTTACATCACGGCTCCGGCTGCGGAACCACCAGTTCCATGCCAATCCGCAGATCACCTGCCGAACTCATCTGCGTACGGTTGGCCGCAAACAATTCTTCCACCTGGTCGGCGTTGCCGTAAATGCGAACGGAGATACCCCAAAGGCTGTCGCCTTCTTGCACCGTATAGGTCGCAGGCGGGCGCACTTTGACATTGACCACGGAAACCGCTTCCACGCCCGGCACCTGCGCAGCCTCGAACTCCAACGCCGCCCGCTGCTCGGCAAATGCGACAATCCCTTCCAGAATCAAGGTTTTGTCCTGTACGCGCACCGTAACCGGCAGGTCGGCCAAGTCGCTGCGCTTCTTCTCCTGCAACCACTGCTTCCAATCCAGTTTGCTGAGATCACTGGCAGCGGCGGCCAGCCCAGGGCTGGTCGAGGCAATGGCTTCCGAAATAGACTCTCCGCCGGCCAGGTTGGTCGCCACAGTGGGTGTGGGGAAGAGCAGTGCAGGTGCGGCGCCGTCCGCTGCGTCATCCGGCAGCAGCGACACTGTCGGGGCCGGTGAATCTGCCGCTCCAGCCGCCGGCGTATCCGTCGGGGCGACAACAGGCGTGCTCGCGACGGCCGCCGGATCGCTCTGCTGCTCAGCGGCGACTCCGGCGTCAACCTGGCTGCGCGCAGGAACGGCCACTTCGGCGCCCGGCAGCGGCAGAGCACCTAGCAGACCGCTCTGCCACGCAAGCCACCCGCCACCGAGCAGCAGGAGAAGCAGCAGCGGCCACACCAGGGGCGCCACACTCCCCCTGCCGGCCGCCGGTTTGCGATGATTGGCGGATGGCGCCACCTGATCCATCACGACCGGCAGCGCATCACTGTCCGGCACAATCGGCAGCGCTACGGGCGCCTGGCGGGGCTGAGTCTGCGGCACGGGCCGCTGGCGCGCCTGGTTGGATCGCAGCATCCACTCACCTTCACCGCGCAGCGGATCGTCGGCGGGGATAGCGGCTACAAAATGGCGCATGTCATCCCAGCGTCCCAGCCGCTTGCAGAGAATGGCGCCCAGCAGATTCAGTTCAGAACTGCTGACATAGGCAAGGCCACGCTGCACTTCCTGCAAAGCGCCCAATACATTGGCGGCTCCTGCCATGTCGGCAGCGCGCCCGTAGAAATAGGCCGAAGCCTGCTCCCTTCCGATCAATTTGCGCAGGTTCATGCCGCACACAGAACAGCGCTCAGCGTCGGGGGAAATCTGAACAACTTGGCCGCAGTGAAAGCAAGTAACTTCGAGCATAGTCCAGTCCCGCGCGGATTTAAATGGAATATGTAGTTATTGGCTGCCGCCGAACCTGACGCAGAATCCGGCGTGGCGGCTAGCTACCCGCAATTGTTTCAACGATAGCGGAGAGTTCAAACCAACGTTCAAGCGCTGTGTCCAAATCGCCGTCAAGCGTTTCCAGTTGCGCCGACAGCGATCGTAGCCGTTCGTAATTATCGCCGCAATTGGTGATTTCGTCCAACAACGAATTCTTGCGCGCTTCAAGTGCGGCTACGCGCGTCTCTACTTCCTCCAATTCGCGCTGTTCTTTCCAAGTCAGCTTGCGCCCAGCCGGCCGCTGCGGGCGCTCCGCTTCCTCAGCAGCCGACTTAGCTAGGAGCGGCTCACCGCCATTCGTTTGCTGCGCCTCTTGCCGCCGCTGCACAAAACTGGCGTAGGGTGCGGGA
The DNA here is from genome assembly GCA_038205395.1 of Caldilineales bacterium. GTDB lineage: Bacteria > Chloroflexota > Anaerolineae > Caldilineales > Caldilineaceae > Fredericiella. The sequence continues at coordinate 27,851 of JBBRBX010000036.1, read as the reverse complement.
TAACGCGGCCCCAACTGTCCATCCTCCATCGCCACCAGAAAATCGACTGTGCGATCCAGAAAGTAGCGGTCATGGCTGGCGACCAGCAGACAGCCGGCAAAATGATCCAAAAAGTTTTCCAACACGGCCAAGGTCTGGATGTCCAAGTCGTTGGTCGGCTCGTCGAGCAGCAGCACGTTGGGTTGGTGGATCAGGCTGCGCAGCAGATAAAGGCGGCGGCGCTCGCCCCCGCTCAGGCTGCCGACGCGCGTGTACTGCATGGCGCGTGGAAACAGAAACCACTCCAGCATCTGGGCGGCCTCGACATGCTCACCATCTTTGGTGCGGATCAGCGCCGCCTCGTTCTCGATAAACTCCAACAGGCGCATATTATCGCGCAGATCAGCACTGCGCTGGTCATAATAGCCCACACGCACCGTGTCCCCCCAAGCCATGCTGCCGGCGTCAGCCTCCTGCCGGCCTGCCAGTATATCCAGCAGCGTACTCTTGCCGGCCCCATTAGGGCCGATGATGCCGATGCGGTCGCCCGGCTCCAGACGCAGATCGACGCCATCCAGCACAGTATGGTCGCCATAGCGCTTAGTCAGCCCCTGCGCCGCAAGCACCTTGTTGCCCAGACGGCGGCTGGCGAGTGCGATGGCCACCCGCTCGTCGCCGCTGTCGTAGTTTAGCTGCATCAACTCTTCAACCCGCTGCTTGCGCGCCTTTTGCTTGGTGCCGCGCGCCATCGGCTGGCGACGCAGCCATTCCAGCTCCCGCTTGAGCAGATTCTGGCGTTTCTCCTCGCTTTGCGCCAGCCGCTCATTGCGCAAACCGTGTTCCTGCAGATATTGCGAATAGTTGCCGCTGTAGCTGATAAGCTGCCGCCGATCCAGCTCAACAACGCGGTTGGCTACCCGATCCAGAAAATAACGATCATGCGTAACCATCAGCAAGGCGCCCGGCGTCGTCGCCAGATACTCTTCCAGCCAAGCCACCGTGTCGGCGTCAATATGGTTGGTCGGCTCATCCAGGATCAGCAGATCGGCGCGGTCGATCAGGGCGCGTGCCAGGGCCACCCGTTTGCGCTGCCCGCCGCTGAGTGTGCCTACCTTAGCTGCAAAATCCGTCACGCCCAATTGGGTCAGCACCGTCTTAGCATTAGCTTCCGCAGCCCAACCTTCCGTATGATCCAGTTCCGCACTGAGTTCCAACAACTGCTGCTGGGCAGCAGCATCGTCGGGTGCATGCTGGAGATGGGCGCTTGCCTGTTCGTAAGCGCGCAGCAGCCGCATTTGCGGTGAATCGCTGCGGAAGATGGTCTCCAGCACCGATATTCCATCATCCAGCGCCGGCTCCTGCGTCAAGAATTCAATGCGCACACCGCCAGGCATAGCGACGGAGCCTAGATCAGGCGCCTCCAGACCAGCGACGACACGCAGCAGCGTGCTTTTGCCGCTGCCATTGACGCCGATCAACCCGATACGGTCGCCTTCGTTGATCAGCAGATTCGCCTGGTCAAAGAGCAAGCGCTCGCTGTATTGTTTGGACAGATTCTCGATTGTAATCAGATTCATGCCGCTATTGTAGCAGAGAGAAGGCTGCGGGCACTGAAACAACAGCTAATGGGAATCACGGATGGCATCTGCGTCGGCCATACTCTCCAGGCTGCTCAAATCGCCTAGCGTCTCACCCAGATAGGCAGCGCGGATAACCCGGTGCATCACTTTGGCATTGCGCGTTTTGGGCAAAGCCGCAACAAAGCGGACATCGCGGGGCTTGAGCGGTTTGCCCAATTCTGCCGTCACCAGCGCAATCAATTCCTGTCGCAACGCTTCGCCGGCGGCGCGCTCGTCTGTCAGAACACAGAAAGCCACCACCTCCTGATCTTTGATCGGATGCGGCACGCCGATGGCTGCCGACTCCTTGACCGCCGGGTGCGTGTTGAGGATGGCTTCAACCTCAGCCGGCCCTAGACGCTTGCCCGCCACCTTGATAGTATCGTCACTGCGGCCAAGAATGTACCACAACCCATCCTCATCGATGGCGGCGAAGTCGCCATGCACCCAGACGCCGGGCAGTGTGCTCCAGTAGGTGGCAAAATAGCGTTCGCGGTCATGCCAAAAGCCGCGCGTCATGCCAATCCACGGCTGGCGCACGACCAATTCGCCCACTGCACCGCGCAGCGAATTGCCAGCGGCATCGACAACGTCAGCGTCCATCCCCACCACAGGGCCACTGAAGGCGCATGCTTTGAGCGGCGTCAGAAAGTTGCCGCAGATAATGCCGCCGCTGATCTCTGTGCCGCCGGAATAATTCAGGATTGGCTTGCGCCCGTCCAGCACCGTGTGGAACAACCAAAGCCACGTTTCCGGATCCCAGGGACTGCCGGTAGAGCCGATCATGCGCAGGCTGGAGACGTCGGCGGCGCGCACCGGTTCGGCGCCCGACGGCTTGAGGCTGCGGATGAGCGTCGGCGATACGCCTAGATGGGTCACTCGGTGGCGCTCCACCAGCGACCAGAGCCGTCCCGCATCGGGATAATCGGGCGCGCCGTCGTAAAAGACCATGGTGGCGGCATTGAGCAAGCTGCCAAAAAGCAGCCAAGGTCCCATCATCCATCCCATGTCCGTCAGCCAAAAGATCGTTTCGCCAGGTTTGAGATCCATCGGCTGGCGCATATCTTGGGCAGCCTTGATGGGAAACCCGCAGTGGGTGTGTACGGCGCCCTTTGCCTTCCCCGTTGTGCCGCTGGTATAGATGAGCATCAGCACATCTTCAGCAGCAGTGCACTCGGTTGCGGCCTGCGCCGGCTGGGCGGGAACGAGTTCGTCCCACCAGTGGTCACGGCCGGCAGTCCAGGGCGTATCCGCCAGCCCTACACGACGCACCACCAGCACGTTGCGGACGCTGGGCACATCGTGCAGCGCCGCGTCCACCACAGGCTTCATCGCTACTGTTTGGCCGCGGCGCAGCAGACCATCAGCGGTAACCAGGGCCGTGGCGCCGGCGTCCACCAGACGCGACACCAGGGCGCTGGGGCCATAGCCGCTGAACAAAGGCAGGATGATGCCGCCGATCTTGATAACGGCCAAAAAGGCGATTGCCAGTTCGGGGATCATCGGCATGTACAGCCCCACGACATCGCCCTTGCCCAAGCCAAGCGAACGCAGCGCGTTGGCGCAGCGGTTCACCTTCACCGCCAAGTCGCCATAGGTGAGTATGCGTGTGCTCCCCTCTTCACCTTCCCAGCGCAATGCGGGTCGCGTGCGCACAGGCGTCGCCTGCCACTTGTCAAGGAGGTTGTGCACGATATTCATCTGCCCATCTACGCACCAGTGCGGATAGGCGATGCCGGGCGTAGGGTCAAAAACAGTGGTGTAAGGGTGGTAGAACTCAATATCTAGATCAGCCAGTACAGCATCCCAAAACCAGCCGACATCATCGGCAGCGCGGCGCAGCAGTGTGGCATAATCGGCAATTGCATGGCGCGCCATAAACGCCGCCAGATTCGTCTGCGCAACCTGAACAGGGTCAGGTTGCCAGACGATGGGCTGGTGAAAAGGGAATGTCCCTTCTTCTCGATTCTCGTCTGACATAAGCGCCTCACCTCCATAGCAAAGCCGAGAGCGTGGGTGGCCAGGCGTCACCCCCACACTTCGCGCAGCAGCCGCACTTGCTCCACCGATTGGAAGCTTTGCCCGCCTTCGTGGTTGTTATAAGGCCAGACACGAATATCAGCAGGGCCGTGATAATGGTTGTAGGCGGCAAAGACCGTCGAGGGTGGACAAATGTCGTCCATCAGCGCTACGGAAAATAACGCCTGGGCCGTGGCACGGGCAGCAAAATTGACGCCATCAAAGTAGCTGAGCGTGCGGAAGACGGTGGCGACCTGGTCGCGGTGCACCTTGCAAAAGCGTACAATTTCCTGATAAGGGAACGTATCGACAAGTTCCGTCGCGCGGCGGTAGTGACAGAGAAAGGGTACATTGGGCATAGCGACTTTAACCGCATCATCCAGCAGCGCCGGCGCCAGACCGGCCACCGCCAGCGCAATGCCGCCCCCCTGGCTGCCGCCGGTTACGGCGATGCGCGCTTTGTCTACGGCCGGATGCACGATAGCGGCTTCCACAGCGCGCAGCGCATCGGTGAAGACACGGCGGTAATAGTAACTCTTGGCATCCAACACGCCGCGCGTCATAAAGCCGGGATACTGCGGATTACCGCCATCGCTTTCCGTGTCGGGTGTATCGCCTTTGCTCCAAGCACTTCCTTGACCGCGCGTATCCATCACAAAGTGAGCAAAACCGGCGCTCGCCCACAGCAGCCACTCCAGCGGCAGGCCGCGCCCACCCCCATACCCGATATATTCGACAACCACCGGCAGCGGCTGCGCTCGATCTTTGGGCAGAACAAGCCAACCCTTGATTGGCTGGCCGCCATAGCCGTTATAGGTGACATCCAACACATCAACCGTGCGCAAACCGATGTCGACCGGCGCAAACTGTGCCTGCAAGGGGTGGCTGCGGGCAGCCGCCATCGTCTCCGCCCAAAAAACATCAAAGTCGTCCGCCTCTTCGCGGCCAGGCTTGTAGGTGCGAAGTTCCTCCAATGGTTTGTCAATGAGAGCCATGGCTGCCGTCCTATCGGTTTTTATGGATTATGTTTTTGTGGATGATAACAGACTACTTGACGCTGTGTTTATGTTTGGGGCCATAGCCCAACAGCAGCGGCTCGCCCCACACCGCCCAGTTCCAACGGTTGTCGCCCAGCCCGTCGGTCATAAATTGGATGACGATTTCCTGCCCGGCTAGGCTGGGCAAGTCGAGCAAATAACGTTCCCAGGCGTTGGTCTGTTTGGTGGTGCTCCAAAGGCGCACGCCATTGATAAACAGCCGAAAAGCACAGGTATTCTCGCCTTCCATCAATGCACCGTCGCGGATGCCTACGGCAAAACGCAGTTTGAGGGCATTCAGTTCAGCCGGAACCAGCACCGCGTACTCGCAGACGGCACTGCCGGAAACGGGAGGATGTTCCCAGATCGCCATCTGCTGCACCATGCCGCACGAAGCCATACCAGTCTTAATTTCCATCAAGTCGGGCGCACGCGTGGCAATCTTGCGTGCGGCAGGAAAAGCCTCAATAAAATCATACTGCCAAAGCAGCGGCTGATCCGGATCGTCATCGATCTCGTCCTCCAGCAAGCTGTGCCAAAGCTCTTCCTGCCACTTGAGGTAGCTGATGTACTGGGAAAGTTGGGTCAACGACTGCTCGTTGAGGTCGGTGATACGGCGCGTAATGCCGTCGATCGTCTCCTGCCGCACGTCAATTTTCCGAACCATAACTCTCTGCTTCTTCCCAGCGCTTATAGGCCAGACTTAGACGGACTTAGCCGTACCTAGACGGTCAAATGCAGTTGCCGCTGCTCAAGCGCCGGCAGCTAAAAAATGATCTTTGGGTATGCCCATCAACTGCTCCCAGCGGTCAGCAGCCACTGGATTGCTGAGCAGCACCAACGCGACGTAGCTCGGCTCAAAGGGCTTGCGCAGTGGAAACATCGCTACTTCCTCGACTGTCTGGTTGCCTTTGCGCTGGTTGCAGCGCTTGCAGGCAGTGACGAGGTTGGTCCACGTATGCCCGCCGCCGCGGCTGCGCGGGACAATATGGTCCACCGTAAGCTGGAGTTGTCCAGGTTTTTCGCCGCAATACTGGCACGTATATGCATCGCGTAGCATGATAGCCACGCGCGTCGGCGGCACCCGGCGATGGGGCAACCGCACGTAGTGAACCAGGCGGATAACGAGTGGCTCTGGAATCGCACAATTGGCACTGTAAAGCATTTGCTGTGTCGCTTCCAGCAATTCCGCCTTCTCGCGCAGGAGCAGGACGATAGCTCTGCGCACCGACACCAAGCTTAAAGGCTCATAGCCAGCGTTCAAGACCAGGACTTGCTTTGACATACACGACTCATTATCAAAGTACCGCTTACACACGGGCTGAGTCGCCGCCGTGCGTAGGCTACTGCTTTTGCCTGCTACGGTGGTAGAGACAACCACATACTTGCAAGAACTCTTTGCCCGCCCGTTTAGCCGACAAAAAATTCTACACAACATTTTAGCAGGCGCACACCAGAAAATCAAAGCCACCGCGGCGCGTCATGGCACTTGTGAGATCAGGGAGCCGGCAGCGTGATGACCTGCCCTGACCGCTGAACAATACCCCACAAAAAAGCACAGACAAACGCCATAGCCAACGACTGCACCTTGGCATCTTCAAGATGGCTGAAGTAGGAATGGGCGGCGGGCAGTGTAATAATCGCCACCGTACCATACAGGATGTGGATCCAGGGCCGCGGCCCCGCCTGCATTCCTTCCAACCAGAGAATGCCACCAAGCACAAATTGAACCAGCAGCAGCAATTCAGCCACAACCGCAGCCCCATACCAGGAGGCGCCGAGTGGACGAGAACGCAGAAACTGCACCAGCGCCCAGATGGCGATAATAGCAAGAAATAGCGAGGCTGAATTGGCCAGCCCCCGGTGAAGCAACTGAATCGGCATAAGCCGCCTCTATACTATGGGAATTTCACTTAACAAAGACCTTGTCTGACCGTGCCGTCACACTCAGACCGGGGCGTGCACGCTCAAGTACTGGCTCAGCACCATGGCGGCAGGCCCGCGAATATCATAGCTCTCCCAGCCGGCTGTGGGCGAAATCGCATAGACGCAGCCACCGATCACATAATCATTTTGGCGCATGGCTTCATCATACCAAGCCAACTGTTCCACATAGGCGCCAGGCCCCCACAATCCATACCCATTTTCGGCCCAGTAGCCCTGAAAATCCATCCAGCCGCGCGCATCGGGAGGCCCAGGGCGATCCTGGACATAACCATCCACACCCAGTTCCGTCAGCACCAGCGGCAGCTTAAGCCCAGCCGGAATTAAAATATCGTTGTAAACCTTGCGATAGCGCAGCGTCAGCCAGCCGCTGTCTGCCGCAGTCACCCCTGGGTAGCGCCCCTGATTTTCTACACTGGAGAGAAAGTAGATGGTGGGTGCGGAATACTCATGCAGCCCCAGCCAACCATCATACTGCTGCGCCGCTTGCAGCGCAGGTAGAAAAGCGGGCCATAGTTCCAGCGGTGGCTGACCCGTCCCAAAATTACCGACGACACTGCGAATCCCGCGCTCCCCCAGCAGCCGCGTGCGTTCTTCCTCAAACGCAGAAAGACGGCTCATTTCATCCAAATTGCCGGCCACCGGCTCATTATATGCTTCCCACCCATCGATGTAGGGACGTCTATCGGGGTCATCAGCATATACAAGCACCTGTTCCACAAATGCCTGCGCTGCGGGCAGCGGGTCAAAGCTGGACAATTCAATCTGCGGGAGGTCAATGCGCCCTATCGTCTTCGTATTCGGCGACGTTCGCTTGATCTGGGCTAAAAAGTTGCGATCGAGTTCCAACGTCTTCACCACGGCCACCCCCTTGGTGGCCAACAAGTCAAAGAACTGGGGGTCATTATGGCCGACAAACAGTCCCAACTTGCTGGGTGGTCCGGGAGGAAAAGGCGTGGCCTGCGGCGTCGGCGTCGCGGTGGGCGGCTGCGGCGTTGCGGTTGCTTCCGGCGTCGGCGTCTTGCTGGGCGTAGGCGTCAGGGTCGGCTCTGGCGGCAGAAGCGCTACACTGTTGGGATTGTAGGCGTCACGCGCCACATACGGCAGATAATTATGATAATCCTGGCTCGCAAGCGGCTGCAGACCGGGCTTTGGTGTATTCAACGGCGACGGGGTGTTCAGCGGTGAAGCCGTCGGCGTGGGATCGGAACCACCACAGGCGGCCACTGTCAGCGCAGCCGCTCCACCAACCGCTCTACCCAAAAAGGTGCGCCGGCTCCATCTTACTTTGGCCGCCGGCGCCTCACGCTCTTCTTGTGTCACGTCGTCTCCTGCAGCACCCGGCGGAAGTGCCTTCTGCGGCGGCGTCTCTTGTGAATTCATGGATTCTACTATATCATCCTGCCAATCGGTAGCAAAGTAGGTGCGGTAACAAAGCAATTTTCAATCCGCTTGTAACGTGTCAAGTGTAACGTGTCAAGCTGACAAAGTGTTCCCAGTCGCCCGGTGATTCAGGAGTCAAACATGAAGAAGTATCAGGTCAGCATCGAATTTTGCGTGCAGTGAAACTACACCCCACGCGCCGTCAGTCTGACGGACGAACTCCTCAAGCAATTCCTGCCGCATCTTGCCGGCGTCACACTGCTGCCATCCAGCGGCGGGCGCTTTGAAGTGAAAGCCGGCGACATCCTGCTGTTCAGCAAAAAGACGCTTGGCCGTCACGCCGAAGCGGAAGAAATCGCGCGCCTTTTCCAGACGCAGATAGAGGGTGATCGATCAAGCTGATTGAGATCACACTCCCGATTAGCAGGAAGTACGAAGACGATATGGTCACAACCCCGTCGGCAGGTCTACAAATTCAAACTCAAGGTCAAACGTAGTGTGCAGGTGCTCGCCCAGACACTGCACGCCTACAATCTCTGTCGTGTAGTGGCCGCCGTAGATCACATTCAGGCCGGCGTTTTGCGCGGCGTAGAACTCAGCATGGCTGGTCTCTCCTGTGATATAGGTGTCACAGCCCAGCGCCGCGGCGGCAGCAATCTCACGCGCACCGGCGCCGCTCAGGATCGCCACCTTGTTGACCAAACGCGGCCCATGCGCCTGCACCAGTTTCACCGGCCCAACCGTCTGCTCAAAACGGTCTACCAGGTAATCGAGCTTGGCCTCATGGTGCGCTGTAGCCAATACCCCCAGTTTGACGCCATTGACCGGCGCAAACCAATCCTGAATTTCAAGACCCAACCGCCGCGCCAGTTCGGCATTGTTGCCAACTTCGGGATGCGCATCGAGAGCCAGGTGCGCAGCATAGAGATTGATCTCCGCCTCCATATAGCTGCGCACCAGCCGGCCAAAACTGCCTGCCAGTGGCTGTGTCGCACCCCAAAAGATACCATGATGCACCAGCAACATGTCGGCCCCGCGGCTCAAGGCAGCCTCCAGACAAGGCAGTTGGGCGTCCACCATGCCGACAATCCGGTTCACCTGTTGGCGGCCTTCGATCTGAAGGCCTTGGGGGCCATAGTCCTTGATGGCGGCGATCTGGAGATACTGGTCTAGATACTGGGTCAATTCGCTACGTTTCACCTTGCCCACCTCTTTCTTGGTTTGTAGTTTCGTCTGCCGGTCCTGCACGCTGGACAAATCGTTTCACGCTGCGGCCAAAATCGCGCCGCGGCAGCAGGACGCGACGCCCACAGGTGCGGCAGACAATTCCGATATCAGCGCCCACGCGCACGATTTCCCATACATAGCCGCCGCAAGGATGCACCTTGCGCATCTCAACTACGTCACCGATATATAATTTAGCTGCTACTTCCAGCATGAGTAAGATAGCCCCTGACGCCGCTTCACTCTCGCCCACACAAGACGATTATGCCACTGCACTCAGACAACGCCGGCAAACAAATTATGCTCCATATGTTGATTAGACACGGGAAAGACACGCGTAAACTGGTCATAGTCCATCACCCGTCTGCGGATAGGGCCGGGAATCGATTCCGCCCACGAAGGGCCGCCACTGTACTGGCTGGCGTGCGCCATGCTGGCCCGCAGCTTTGCTTCCTGATAATCGCCCGTATAGATGCGGGCATGCACGGGCGTCTCCCACTGACTGATTTCCTTCAAATTGATATCGCCATTGCGCCCGAAACTAGTCGGGTCTTTGCCCAGAAAGGGCATGGTATGCACAAAAAAGCGGATCAACCACTTGGGAAAAGCTGTATAGTACAGCTTCTGCGGGCCGCGCCACTCGCCGGTCGCCATTTGTGCAGCACGCTCGCGTGCCATAAAAAAAGCGGCAGTCGTCGCTTCACAGCAGCGAATATGGTCAGGATGGCCATAGCCGCCATAGGGATCATGTGTGACCACCACCTGCGGCCGCAGCCGTTCCATGTACTCGATCAGTTCGTCCACCATGTGTGACAAAGGCTGCTGGATCAGCGCATCCGGGTGGTTGTTGTCAGCGGAGCCGAGCATTCCACTGTCGCGATAGGGCAGCGACCAGACAGACGTCACACCCAAAGCGACAGCCGCGCGGCTCAACTCAGTCGAGCGCACTTGCGCCAATGATTCGTGGCCGGCGATAGGATTGTTTTTATCCACAGAGCCGGCAATCCCATCTGTGGCGATCACGACATGTACGTCGTCGCCTTCAGCAGCATAGCGCGCCAATGTGCCGCCCGGACCAAAGCTTTCATCGTCCGGATGCGCAAAGATGCCAAGCAAAACGTGTTTACGTGTCATGTTTCCTCCCAATATAGGTGCGACCAGTACAGCAGACAGCCCAAGTGTACGTTGCTCTACTGACTAATCTTCGTTATTATCTTACTCTTATCACGAGTGAAGTCGAAAGCGCTTGTTGTCAACAACTCTTATTATGATCATCTACCTTCTTTATTGCCTGGCAGCTTCATTCAACGCACTCATAGGAATGCTTATTTATGCGCCTCCGTCCACTGTTTCGTCTGTTGGGTACCATCCTCTATGGGTTTATCGGGTGGGAAATTGGCGTGACCATTGTAGGCACGACCGATTTCAATACCGATACCTGGCGAATCATCGTGCTTTGCACCTTGATCGGCGCTATTTTTGGTTTTGTGCTGGCTCCCTGGCTCGTCATTGCGCCGGCGCGCGCCGCCCGTAATGCTCTGCGCCAGGTGCCGATTGCCGATCTGGTAGCAGCCACTGCAGGGCTGGCAACCGGACTGCTGATCGCCGCGCTCTTGACCTATCCCATCTCGCGGCTGCCGCCGCCATTCGGCAACATTCTGCCGCTGGTGCTGGTCTTCTTTTTTGGCTATTTGGGCGCCGCCCTGTTTGTGCTGCGCCAGCAAGACCTTGTGCACCTGCTCCAACGCAACCGGCAGCCGGCGCCTCCCCCAGCAGCAAACACAGAGAGCCTGCGCCCAACCCTGCTGCTGGACACCAGCGTTATCATCGACGGGCGTATTGCCGATGTGGCAAAATCCGGTTTTCTGCTGGGCACGCTGACGGTGCCACGCTTTGTGCTCAACGAACTGCAGTATATCGCGGATTCGGCGGACAGCTTGCGCCGCAACCGCGGGCGGCGCGGCCTGGAGATATTGGATCGATTGCAAAACACACCGGAAGTCGCCATCGATTTTATTGACCAAGATCCCAGCGATGCCACCCAAGTAGACGACAAGCTGGTCAGCCTGGCACGCCAGAGCGGCGCCATCGTCGTCACCAATGATTATAATCTCAACCGTGTCGCGCGGCTGCAAGGTGTACAGATTCTCAACATCAACGAACTGGCAAATGCCGTCAAATCCGTCTTTTTGCCCGGCGAAGAAATTCCTTTGCGCATTATTCAAGAAGGAAAAGAGAGCGGACAAGGGGTCGGCTACCTGGAAGATGGTACAATGGTGGTGGTTGAAAATGGGCGGCGCTTTCTCAACCAGCAGGTCTTGGTGCAGGTGACCAAGGTGCTGCAAACCAACGCCGGGCGGCTCATATTTGCCGTGCCGGAGTAACCTATTTTATTCTTGCCACTGTCTTTATGATTGCTTTGTTCTTGCCACCAGATAGGATGCCCGCATGGCTCTGCGTATTTACAACACACTGACGCGTGAAACCGAGGAATTCGTACCGCAGCAGCCGGATAAGGTGCGCATGTACGTGTGCGGGCCGACGGTCTACTCCGATGCACACATCGGTCATGCCATGGCGGCCACTATCTTTGACATGGTGCGCCGTTATCTCGTCTACCGCGGCTACAAGGTCACCTTCGTCACCAATTTTACGGATGTGGACGATAAAATTATCCGCCGCGCCAACGAGCAGGGCCGCGACCCAGTGGAACTGGCCAATTATTACGCCCAAGAATATCTGCGCCATCTCAAAGACCTCAACGTGCTGCCGGCCGACGTCTACCCGCGCGTCAGCGAGGAGATGAACTGGATCGTCCAGATGATATCCGGATTGGAAGAAGAAGGCTACGCCTACCGCCTGGACGGTGATGTCTACTTTCGCGTGACCAAAGACGCCGATTACGGCAAGCTCAGCGGGCGGCGGCTGGAGCAGGCTGTCAGCGGCACGCGCGTAGAGGAAGATGTGCGCAAGGAAAATACCGGCGACTTTGCCCTCTGGAAGGGCGCCAAGCCTGGCGAGCCTGCCTGGCCCAGCCCTTTTGGCCCGGGTCGTCCGGGCTGGCATATTGAGTGCTCAGCCATGTGCCTTCACCACCTGGGAGAAACGGTGGATATCCATGGCGGCGGCAATGACCTGATTTTTCCCCATCATGAAAATGAGATCGCCCAAAGCGAGAGCTACAACGGCAAACTGTTTGCGCGCTATTGGATGCACAACGGGATGCTGCAGTTGGCCGGCGAAAAAATGAGCAAATCGCTGGGCAACTTGATCAAAATTGATGAATTTCTCAAGAGCCACAGCGCCGACGCCTTCCGCCTGCTCATCTTTTCCGGCCACTATCGCAAACCCGTAATTTTTAACGATGAAACCGTGCAGACGGCAGAGCGCAACCTGGCGCGTTTGCGCAGCGCTCTGCGCCCGGCGCAAGGCAATAGCAGCACCGGCGAGTTGATCGACACCCTGCGCGAGGCTACGGAAAAGGCGCGCATCTCTTTTGAGTCGTCGATGGACGATGATTTCAATACAGCCGGAGCTATTGCCGTTCTCTTTGAACTCACACGCGCCATCAACACAGCGCGCACAGCCGGCGCAGCTGGCCCCTTCTTTACAGCGGCGCAGCAGACGCTGCGCGAAATAGGTGGCGTGCTGGGACTGACACTGCAAGCGCCGGCAGCCGAAGTGACGAACGACGTGGCGGCCCGCCCGTTTATTGACCTTCTAGTGACCGTGCGTGATGAACTGCGCACCGCCAAGCAGTGGTCGCTGTCGGACAAAATTCGCAACGATCTGAAAAGCCTGGGAATCTCTATTACAGATACACCCGAAGGCGCCAAATGGCAGTTTGAGCAAGAATTATGAGCGAATTACTGTATGGCCGCCATGCTGTGCTGGAAGCGTTGCGCGCGGGACGCCGCCAGTTGTTTCGGCTGTGGGTGGAGGGCGATGCCAATCAACCGGCCGGCGGTACTTTGGGCGAAATTTTAACGGTTGCTAAGCAGCGCAGCCTGCCTGTACGCTATCTCAGCGGCGGGCTGTTTGATAAGCTGCGCAGCGAGAACAGCAATGCGCAGAGCGTGGCGCTGGAAAGCGGGGATTATCCCTATGCAGCTTGGGAAGATTGTCTGGCTGCCGCCAAACAGCAGCAAACGCCACCTCTTCTGCTGCTGCTTGACCACCTGCAGGACCCGCAGAATATGGGCACACTCATCCGCACGGCTGAGGCGATGGGGGTGCACGGCATCCTGATGCCCGACCGGCGCTCCGCCCGCATTACGCCGGCTGTGAGCAACGCCAGCGCCGGCGCAGTCGAACATACGCTGGTGGCGCAGGTGACCAACATCAACCGTGTGATTGACGAGCTCAAACAGCACAACATATGGGTGGCAGGGCTGGACGGTGCACCGGACGTGCCGCTTGCCGGCCAAGTGCGGCTGGATGGCGCGCTGGCAATCGTCGTCGGTAGCGAAGGTGAAGGTTTGAGCCGCCTGACACGCGAGAAATGTGATTTTCTGCTGCGTCTGCCAATGCATGGCCAAATAGAGAGCCTGAATGCCGCAGTGGCAGGCAGTATTGTCCTTTACTTGGCTGCGCAGGCCCGCACCCGCTAACACAAGAGAGTTGGGGGGACACCCCCTATGCATGTCACGCTGTTGGATGCGTCTTCGCCACATTGGAGCAGTGAGGTCGAACGTATTGGCGTCCAGCTTGGCGCCGGCAGCAACCCTACGCTCTTTCCCTATCACTTCTTGTTGGTTACGCTCAGCAAGATAGGCGGCTATATTGCCGTTTTTGAGCAAGACGGACGGCGTATAGCCGCCGGCTTCCTCTTTCCTCGCCACCTGACGGCGGAGGACGGCGGGCTTCTGCGCACTTATACGCTGCGCTACCACCGCCTGGCAGCCCCGCAAGCGCCGCTGTTGCCGCCGAATCCGGCGCCGGTGCTCACGGCAGCCTGCGAGGCGGCGCTGGGCAGCAGCCGCGTAGTCTTCTACGACCCCAATGCCGAGCACACCTACAGCCGTTCTGCGCAGATGATTGGCCCGGTCGAAGTAGGACAGCCGGATGAGGCAGAGGCACTGGCGCTGCGTGCGCTGCAACAAGAAGTATGGGGCAGTCCACCGGAATTTCTATACCCGGCAGATATTCACAGCCAAGAATTTGCGGCAGGCGCCTCGTTTGTGGCGCGCGTGGACGGCGCCCTGGCCGGTTTCCTGTTCGGTTTTTATCGGTTTGGCGGTTCGCCGCTGCCTGCGAGTTGGGCCGCACACTACAACGGCGAACTGCGCTTGGAATCCCAAACAATGGCCGTACTCCCCGCCTATCGTGGGCTGCGCATTGCCAGCCTGCTCAAGCGCGTGCAGGCGCAACAAGCCGCACAAAAAGGAATTAGCCTCATCCACTGGACGGCAGACCCGCTGCAATTTCCCAACGCTGCTCTCAACTTTGGCCTGCTGCGTGCTGTGGCCTATGAATTTGCGCCCGATCTCTACCCGTTTCGCAATAATCTAAATCGCGTACACGCCTCGCGCCTGAGCCTGACCTGGCTGATTGGCTCGCGCCGGCTTAATGATGTGCCGCTCGTCGGCTCACGCGCCGAGGTGATAGACATGCGGCACCGTCCACAGATTGCGCGTGTCAACAATGGCCTGTACAGCGCTGGCTTGACCATCCAGGAGCCGCTGATCGCAATTGAGACGCCGCCTGACTGGACGGCATTACAGCAAAATGATGGCGAACAGGCGCTGGCCTGGCGCGAACTGACGGACAACTTGCTGCAGCATTACATCGGCAGCAGTGAAGGCAAGTATGTGATTACGGGGGTGGGCGCCGACGGAGAACGCCGCTTTCTGCTGGCCGAACGCGTGTCGCCGGCGCTGTGGCGGCGGCTGGGAGAACCGGCGGCATAAGCCATCACTGCGCTGCTGCCGCGGATTGGGTGCGTTTGTCCAATTGATAGAGCGGCCAGGCCGTCAGCCATCCGAAAAGACCCATGGCTACAAGACGCCCCAACCCAGAGAAAATAAACGCCGCTTGAAAGCTGATGGCATCCGCCACATAGCCGCCAACCAAAGGACCGACCACGGCGCTGGCAAAGACGCCGGTTTGGTAAAGAGCAACCGCCCGCGCACGCCCCTCATTTGGCGTCAGTTGCAGCAGCAGGTTAAAGTTGGCCAGATTAAAACCAGCCCATAAAAAGCCGCCAAAAGCATTGTTGATTCCCACCTGCCATGGCACCGTATACAACGACCACATCATAGGCAAAAAGCTGATAGGAATGCCGGTGACGATCAACAGCCAGGTGGCGCCTTTGCGATCCATCCACTTGCCAAACAAAAGCTGCCCACCGACTGCCGTCAGACTGGAAATAGCAGTGACGATCCCCACCGTGGCAGTGTCAGCTCCCAGATGGCTGACCAGATAAACATTAAAGAAAGGCCCTGCAATTTGTAAGGCAAAGTTCCAAACAATAGCGCTGACCACGAAGCCGAGATAGCCAGGCATCTCCGTAATTGTGCGCCGCAGTTGGCCTGATACCTGCGCGCCGGCTGCACGTGGCGCCAGCGGCGGCTCTTCAATACGGCTGAAATAATACAGGCTCCCCATTCCGGCAAGAAAGGCGAGAAAAAAGACGATCTGGAAACCCAAAAATGGAGCACTGCTCCAGCGGTTGCCATTGGTGATCAGCCAGCCCGCCAGTGCAGTGAAAACAAGCGTACAAAGGCCCATCGTCAGGCTGCGCGTGCTGAAGTAACGGCCGCGCATAAAATTAGGCACCAGGTCAGCCACCAGCGCTGTCCAGGCCGGATTGGCAAAGTTCGCCATAAATGCGCGCAAGCCGTTCAGCGATGTGATTGCAAGAATGGCGATAGTAGGCGGCATTTGAAACAGCGGCACCAGCGCCAGCAAGAAGAGAGCTACACGCGCAATACCACCGCCTGTCAAAAGCACAAGGTTTTTGCGCTGGCCGGTTCGCTCCATTGTGCGAGCGCCAGGGAAAAGAGCCAGCGCCCCCATCAGGTTGCCGATGGCTGTAATCCAGCCGATTTGCCCATTGTTGGCGCCATAGGCCAAGGCAAACAGCGGGATATAGGCGAGGAAAAAGGCTTCACTGGTGGAAGCAAAAATGCCGTCCAACCAAAAGTAGCGCAGGTTGGCGAGCGCAGTAGACGTAATCGGCTCGGTAGCGTGGCGCGAGAGCGTACTATCGAGCGGATGTTTGATAAATTCCCATGCCCAGCGCTGTGGTCGCAGTTGGTCAAATGGTCCGATCCGTCGCTGCGGCAAATATTCCGTGTGCAGCGGACGGTTAGAGGCTCCCTGCCCTGCCGCCGCCGCCTTGGGGGCCTGTTTCTGCAAATTCATGACACAACACCTATCCATTAAAAGGTGACAGTCACTTCTCCAGTGACTGTCACCTAAGAATTATTTCGGCAACTTCGCCTTCCACATTAATCTCTGCACTAACCAACGTCTGATAGACAGCATAGTTCCCGACGTAAAGCCACCTTTTGCACCTTGCCCATCGCATTGCGCGGCAGTTCCGCTACCAGAATAATGCGACGGGGTGTCTTGTAGTGGGCGAGCCGCTCGCGGCAGAAAGCACTCAACTCGGCCTCCGTCACATGGGCATCCGGCTTTGACTCCACGACAGCCACTACTTGTTCTCCCCATTCGTCGTCGGGGCAACCGACCACGGCGCTGACTGCCACTGCCGGATGCTCAGCCAGCACCAACTCCACTTCGGGCGGATATACATTGTAGCCGCCGCTGATGATGAGGTCGTTAGATCGTCCCTTAAGAATATAATAGCCATCCGGCTCACGCAAGCCCAGATCGCCGGTGCGGAACCAGCCATCTGCGGTAAAAGCGGCTGCCGTTTTCTCCGGCTGCCGCCAATAGCCTTTGCATACATTGGCCCCACGCACCTGTACTTCACCTACCTGATTGGCGCCCAGCACCGTATCATCCTCCGGATTGGCAATGCGCACCGCCACCCCCGGCAGCGGCAGGCCAACAGATCCTACACGCCGCTCGCCATGCAGCGGGTTTGACAGCAGCATACCCGTCTCCGACATCCCATAACGCTCCAGCAGCGTATGGCCAAAGATGCGGCGAAACTGCACGAACAGATCATCAGGCAGACGGTCAGAGCCGGACGTCAGCAGCCGCATATGTGCCAGATCAACCGTTCCGGTCTGCGCCGTATTCACCAGCCGGCGATGAATGGTGGGAACACCCATAAAAACGGTGCAGCGGTGGTCAGACAGTGTGTGCAGCGTGCGCAGCGGGTCGAATCTGGCATGTAGAATCGTTGTAGCCCCTGCGTGCAGCGCGCCTTGCAGGGCCACCAACAGCCCATGGACATGATACAGTGGCAGCACATGCAGCAAGAGATCATTGGTTTGCCAGCCCCAAGCCGCGTGGAGGGCATCCAGCCCGGCGCTGAGGTTGCTGTGCGTCAGTTCAGCTCCTTTAGGCCGGCCCGTCGTGCCGCTGGTGTAAATCATCAGGCAGGTAACATCCGCTGCAACAGGAGGCGCAGGCACGGGCACGACAGGTAGGACGCAAGCATCGGCCAATGCATAAAAGGCGCTTTCATCGCCGCAATCCAGCCACACACATTGTGTGAATCCAGGCCAATCCGTTGCCGACCCTTCAAGTGCCGTGCGGCGACAGGCATCACCAAAGAAGAGCTTGGCCCCGGCGTCCGTCAAAAAATAGGCCAGTTCACGCGGCGGATAGGCGGGATTGAGAGGCAAACAAATGGCATGCAGGCGCATCGTCGCCAGATATAAGTAGACAAAAGGCAGGCACTTAGACAATTGCAGCGCCACGCGATCGCCGGCCACTACTCCATAAGCATACAGCAGAGCCATTGCCCGCTGCACGTTGCGCTCAAGTTCACCGTAGGTGACAAACGTGGTAGTGGCAAAAGTCTCGTCAACAAGTTTGAGCGCCACCTTGTCCGGATGGGCACAGCAGATCTGTTGCAATTTTTCCAAGAACAACATGGCTTCTTTTCTCCCAGTGCTTCACCGCAAATACAGCAAGTTCCTGCAAGGGCCACTGGTCGATGACGGTTGGCGATGGTTGAAGGCAGGGTTCATTGCAATGCAAGTATACAGGAATGGCCAAAGAAGCGATAGGGCAATTATCAGGTACGGTGCAGCTATGGTACATTCACGAAGTATGCCAAGAATGTCCACCACCCTGTTGTATTTGCTCATTACTATAGGTGTGACCGCCCTAGTCGCACTTGCCTGGCAGGCTTATCCAGCGAGTGGGGACCAGCATATTGCCTGCCGCCCAGCCTGTGCGCAGGTCGATTTGAGCGGGCACAACCTGGCGGAAGCTGATTTGAGCCATATTGACTTCAGCTTTGCCAATCTGGCAGGCGCTGATTTACACGAGGCCACGCTGTTGCTTTCCGTCTTAAGCGGAGCCAGCTTGCGCGAGAGCAATCTTGAAGAGGCAGACCTCTCCAATGCGCGCCTGGATTATGTCGATCTGCGACGCGCCAACCTGACCGGTGCTGTCCTGCGCTCGGTCGACCTGCGCGGAGCAGACTTGCGTGAAGCGGATCTGCGCGGCGCAGATATGCGTGCCGCCCAAATGTCGGACGTACGCATGGAAAAAGCGCAGATGCAAGGGGTGCTGTTAGTGGATGCGCAGTTGGAGCGTGCCAATCTGCGCCGCGCCGATCTGCGCAGTGCGGATTTTCGCAAAGCCAACCTGCGTGAGGCGGACCTGCGTATGGCGAATCTGGAAGGGGCGAACTTTACGGGGGCGGACCTGGCCGGTGCGCTCTTGCCGCACAACTACCTGGCGCCGGTCTTGGAAGCGGAGCAGCAACCCTGATCAGCCTCTGCACTGAAAACGAGTAACAGAAGTCCGAAACCACCCCATGCCCATTGTCGACCAAGTGCGTGATCTTGTCTATCAATCTCCCGGTCTCAGCCTGAGCGAGCTTGCCCCTCTGGCTTTGCTGGATCGTATGGACACCAAGTTTGTACTGCACCAAGATCAACTGTGTGCTATCCTGTCTGAGGTGATCCATGAGTATCGTGTACTGGAAATCAACGGTGTACGCCCAGGTCGCTATGTGACCACTTATTTTGATACGCCCGCCTTTGCCATGTATTTCGCCCACCACAATGGCGCACGAGATCGCTATAAACTGCGCTGCCGCTCCTATCTGGACAGCCGTATGGTCTTTGTCGAAGTCAAGATGAAAAACAACAAAAACCGTATGCGCAAGTACCGGCGCCAGGTGCCGGAGCATGTGACCCAAATGAGCGCCATTGACCGCTCCTGGTTGCCACCTTCATTTCCCTATGCGCTGGATGACGTGCAGGCAGTAGCTTGGAATCGGTTTCACCGCGTTACACTCGCCAACTTCGCCTTGCAGGAACGGCTCACCATTGATGTCGATATCTACTTTGGCTGCGGCGAGCGCCAGATTCAATATGAGGGGCTGTGCGTCGTGGAAGTGAAGCAATCAGAATTTTCCATGCGGCGTTCTCCATTTGCACGCCAGCTTCACAAGATGCATCTGCAACCGCTCTCCATCAGCAAATTCTGTGTGGCGACGGCCAGCTTTTACCCAAGTTTCAGACACAATCACTTCAAACCCCTGCTGCTCCACCTCAGCCGCCACTTTCCGCCACGAGGCACGTGTGAACGTTTTATTTGAAATTTGGCCGGGTCTTGCCCTGACCTTTGCCACGGCTATCATTATTTTTGTCCTCATTTACCTGACCTCACCCCGCAGCCGCCCCGAGTTTGTCTTTACCTATCTTGTTTTCAGTGTGATAGCTTACCTCATCACCAGTCTCCTGCGCGATGTACAGCTCACTCTTGGTTTCAGCTTTGGCCTCTTAGCTGTTTTTACATTGTTGCGTTATCGCACGGATATGATCCCCATCCGCGAGATGACTTTTCTTTACGTCGCCATCACAGTCCCGTTTATGAATTCGCTGTTTATGGCCACACGCGTCAGCTTCCTTGAATTAGCCCTGCTCAACGGCGGCATCGCCCTTTTCTTATTTGTACTGGATCGTGTGCTGCTGCTCTACTATGGGCTGGCGCAGACTGTATACTATGAGCGAGTTGACCTAATTCACAGCAACAATACGCAGGCGCTGCTGGATGACTTGCACGACCGCCTGGGCGTGGAGATCAAGCGTTATGTCATCGAGGAGATCGACTTCCTGCGCGATACGGCACGGCTGACTGTCTACTATCGGCACGACGGCGACAGTCGGCGGGCATAGTGAACAAGTGTGGCCGCCCAAGCAGGTGACCAGCCAGTGGTGGCTGGACAATTCAACTGAAGGATGAAAAACCATGCCGACAATTCGTGTGGAACATGGCGGGCGGCTGCCCCTGTGGGTGGCAGTGGCCATAATGCCGTTGCTCTCATTCTGCAGCAGTGGCGAAATAGCGGCGACGGCCGCGCCGCCTGCGCCGCCTCCAACGGCGGCGGCTGCGACAGGCGCAGCCCATATCTACATCAATGAGGTGCTCGCCCACACTGACGAACCACTGGTAGACACGATCGAGTTATACAACCCGACTGGTGTGGACGTAGAACTGACCGGCTGGTGTCTGAGTGACAACAAAGACAATTTGCACCAGTACTGCGTTCCTACGCCGGCAAAGCCACAAGATCGCCTTATTATCGACGCTGGTGGCTATGCATTGTTCACAGCGCCGGAGCTTGGCTTTAAACTGAGCGAATTCGGCGAAACGGTTTTTCTCTCCGGCCCAGGCCCCAATGGCCTCCAGCTGATCGACAGCCAACGATTTGGCGTTTCTCCTAATGGCGTCTCTTTGGGCCGCTATCAAACCAGTACAGGAGCCGTCCACTTCCCCTTGCAGCGCGAACGCACATTGGGGCGCGCCAACGCCGGCCCCTACATTCCCAGCGTGGTTATCAGTGCACTGATGTACGACCCCAAGCAGGGGCCGGAGTACCTGATCCTGACCAATGCCGGCAATCTGATTGTTCCTCTTTATGATGCGGATCATCCCGACAATCATTGGCGGGTGGCCGGCATCGATGACAAAAACGGGGCTTACAGCATACCAGGCCAGGTAACACTTCAACCCAATGAAAGCATTGTTTTGACCGCCGATCCGGCGGCATTTCTCGCCACCTATCCGGCAAGCAACATACAGATTGTGGGGCCGTTCCTGGGCAAGCTGAGCAACGAGGGCGAACGGGTTGTCCTTCAGCTTCCTCAGCCACCCGAAGTGGACGGAAACGTCTCTTATGCCGATATGGACGCGGTTGAATATGGCGTCTCCGCACCGTGGCCAGAAATCGGCGGCAGCAGGCAGGCGCTGCTGCGCAGGGACCTGCAGCAGTATGGAGACGATCCCAGCGACTGGCGGGCCGGCCTTGGCGGGCCGCGCCTCGACGCTGGGCTGATGCTGCCGCTCGTCCAGCGCGGGAGCCAATAAAAAGACACCGAGTTTCTGTGAGAAACTCGGTGTCTGAAGTTGCCTTCCGCTGTTCTTACTTTACGTCAACCGTAACAACTTCACCAGTGTCGGCATCCACCGTCACAGTCGCCGTCTGGTCGCTCGTCGTAAGTTCGACTACCCACACATCTTTGCCATCCTGCTGATCCGGTGTCGCCACCTTCTCCGTCACTTCACCGTTCAAACCGGCCTGCTTCGCAGCATCCTCGGCAATCGTAATGGCGGCCCGCGCATTGATCTGGCCGGCTTTACCTCCCTGCTGCGTTGCCAGCGGCTGAGAGGGGCGGGAACCCAAAGTCACCTCCACCTGCTGCTCGGAACCGTCGCGCAGCACGGTCAGTGTCACGTTATCGCCAGGCGCAACCTTGGTAACCAGGTAGCTGACCAAATCTTCAAAGCGGCGCACGTTCTGGTCGTTGATGGCGGTCACAATGTCGCCGCCCTTCTGCAGTTCGGCGCCTTCTGCAGTGGTGATGGTCTCACTGCCGCCTTGCACGCCGCCCTTCTCTGCGGGGCCGCCAGGCACAACGCTTGACACATATACGCCCAACTTGTTGTTTTCTAAACCTAAGGCCTCTGCTAATTCAGGCGTGATGGTGTTGCCCTGCAGGCCCAGATAGGCGTAATCAAACTGACCATCTTTGATCAATTCAGGCACGACACGCCGGACAATCGAAACCGGAATTGCAAAACCAACGCCTGAGTTGCTGCCGGCCGTCGATTCGATGGCAAAGTTGACGCCAACCAACTCGCCGGCCAGATTGATCAATGGGCCACCCGAATTGCCGGGATTGATAGCAGCATCGGTCTGCACAACATCCGGCAGTGAATAGCGGCTGCTGCCAAGTTCACCAACCGGGAAACTGCGGCCCAATGCGCTGACGATACCGGTCGTCATTGTGTTTTCCAAACCAAACGGATTGCCAATGGCGATCACCGTATGGCCAACCTTGGCCGAATTGTCATCGGCCAGCACCAGTGGCTTCCACTCCATACCTTCCGGCGGCGTCACCTTGACAACCGCAAGATCGGCCTGGGGATCGGTGGCGACTACTTCGGCCTTGGCCCAAAAGCCGTTGTCGAAGTTGACGATTACCTTGGTGGCGCCTTCGACCACATGATTGTTGGTCACGATGTGGCCATCATTGTCAAAAATAAAGCCCGACCCCTCGCCGCGCTGAGGCTGATTGGGCATACCCTCAGGCATCTGAAAGCCCGGAATCTGCGGCAGTTGCGCCGAATCGCGTACACTTTCCACCGCAATGTTGACAACGGAGGGAGAAAGCTGCTCGTACAGCGACGCCAGGGCAGCCTGATCTTGTAGTAGAGAAGAATCAAGCTGCGCAATCGGCGCAGTGACGGCGGCCGGCGCCTGCGCCGCCACATTAGTCGTCTGCCAGACCAGCGGGCCGTAAAGCGCGCCAAGCGCCAATCCACCAGCGGCGGCAAGTGCAACAAGAGACTTCGGCAGCCACCCACTCCGACGTGAGTGATTGGGTTGATTTTGATCGTACATGAATTCTACAGTTCCTTTCATTCGACAAATGGTTGCCATATTTGGCTAGCGCCTATTGTCGCAGCCTGCTATGAGACTGATGTGAAGCCAAGTTAAAGAATGGCTAAGATCGTCTGCACACAGCGAATTCGTCGCAGCCTTTCCTGTGCGCTAGGGAGCATTGCCCTGAGCGCCCTCCAGCGCCGGTTCCTGCGGAAGCTCCGGTGTTGAAGCGGGTGTGGGGATTGGCGTCTCTACCGACACACCAGTCATCTGCGCCATTTGCTGGATAATCGCCTGCAGCGCATCCATTTCTTGTCCATAGAGGGCCCACTTGCCGTCGCGCAAGGCGGTCTGGGCATCGTTGTAATGCATATTAGCAGCCAGGACCAGCTCTTCCAGGCTGGCGTCCTGCAGCTCATTGTTCTGCCCTTCGGCGCCTGATGCAGCCAGACCTGCCGCATTGCCTGATGTGATGGAGCGAGCCACCACTGCCAAATCCTCCAGCCCAGCCCGCCTGACCGCGTCGCGGCCAAAGAACTTGATCAACGCCAGCCCCAGGTTCTCATCCATCACCACGCGATCAGCGGAAGCCACGATCACGCGCTTAAGCTCGGGTATTTTGCCGTTAGCGGCCTGCAGATAAAGCGGCTCGACATAGAGCAGGCTGTTGCCAATCGGAATCACCAGCAGATTGCCGCGCAGCACGCTGCTGCCTTGTTGATTCCATAGACTGAGCTGCGCACTGATGATCGGATCCTGATCGATGCGCGCTTCCACCTGCTGAGGGCCGAAGAAGAGCGAATCCTTGCCGAACTCGTAAACAACCATTTCGCCATAGCTGCTCAAGCTGCTCTTGGCCGCCATCCAAGCCACCATGTTTTCACGGTTAGCCGGCGTGAAAGGCAGAATTTGAATATAGTCAAGTTCATCACTGCCGGGCAGTTGCATCAGGACATAATAAGGCTCCAGCGGCTGCAGCTGGTCATAAAACACCTCTTGCGGCCAGGCCCAAACGTCTTCCTTATTATAGAAATCGCCAGGAGTGGTCATGTGAAAAATGCGATACTTCTCAGCCTGCACCGAAAATAGATCGGTCGGATAGCGCAGGTGATGCACAACCGCTTCAGGGATCTCAGCCTCCGTCTTGAAGAGCGCCGGGAAAATTTTGCGATAGGCAGCCGCAATCGGCTCCTGTTCATCGATCACGTAGAAGTTCGTTGTGCCATCATAGGCGTTGATGACAACTTTGATAGGGTTGCGAATGTAGTTGAGCGAGTCACGATACGGTTCGCTGTACGGATAACGATCGCTGGTGGTATAGGCATCAATCACCCAATATAATGCGCCGTCGCTGCCGGCAACAATATAGGGGTCGCTGTCATAAGTCAGGAATGGCGCCAATAACTGCACGCGTTCCATAATGTTGCGCCGCCAGAGAAGCTGGCTTTCGGGCAGGATATCCTGATTCAACAACAAGTTCACATCCGCAAAACGCAGTGCAAACAACAGGCGATTGGCATAAGACATCGGCACGCCCGTTTTGGAATCAAAGCGGGTGGTGGCGAAACCGCTCGCCGTAGGGTAATCAAACGACTCTACCAACGTCGCGCCAATTACATAATCGTTCGTCAACTCACCAAAGTAGAGCTGCGGGCGCGTGATCAGAATCGTGCCTTGAACCGGCAGATCCTTGGCATAGAACTCGGGCAGACCATCGGCGGAGACGCGCGCGGCCGGCGAGATGGCCACACCATAGCCATGAGTATAGACAAGCTTGAGATTGACCCAGGTCTGTGCATCGGCATTGAGGCGGTCGGGAGCCAACTCGCGTGCCGAAATCATCACTTGCTCAATTTGACCGTCAATCTCGTAACGATCGACATCGACATCATTAAAGGCATAATATTGGCGCAGCGCCTGCACCTGGTTGTACGTCTGCAGCAGCGGACGGTAGTCCCACAGACGGACGTTGCGAATCGACTCCGGCTGCGAGGCCAGGCCACTCGGCGATACCTCGCGATCAGCGCGATAGCTGGTTTCCTGAATTTTGTCGAGGTTAAAAGCAGCGCGGGTAAATTGGATATTGTCTTCGATAAACGGCCGCTCCAGGTTTAATTCATTGGGCGCCACCTGGAAGCGCTGCACAAAGCTTGGATATAAAGAGCCGGCGCCTACTGTGATCAACACCCAGATGGCAATAACGCCGCCGATGGCCCGCCAGCCGCGCCCGATGCCCGCTACCACCACCACCAACACAGCGGCTACGAGCGTCACAATCGCCAGCAGGTTGAAGGCGGGCAACTGCGCATAAACATCCGTATAGGTGCCGCCGTAGATGGGGCCACGCTGGCTGAAGACCAGGTCAAACGCTTGCAAACGATATTGCCACGCCACCAATAAAAGCAGCAACGCCCCCAGCACGGCCAGGTGCAGACGAATGCCACGGCGCACATTCCAGCCGCGCCAGCCTACCCCCGCCGTCACCGCGACGGCGGCGAGTGTCGCCAACAGCAGCGAAAACAGCCAGCCGCGCAGCAGTTCCCAGAGCGGGAGCGTAAAGACAAAAAAGCTGACATCCTGACCGAAAATTGGGTCAGCTATGTTAAAGGGACTCTGGTTAAAATAAAGCAGCAGCTGCTGCCAGTCACCGGCAATCCCCAGACCCATCAGAAAAGCAAAGACACCGGCGGCAGCCACCAATATCGTGGGTACACGCACACCAAAGGCTGCTGCAATCTGCTCAGGCGGCGTGCCTGTCAGCCCATAAGGGTCCAGTCGCCGGGCCAGCAGGATGTTGAGCGCGATAAAAAGCCATGCCAGCAGAAAGCCGGTGAAAAACAGGCCGGCAGAGGCAGTCAGCCGCGTAAAGTAGACGGACTGGTAGCCGAGGCTGTCGTACCAAGCCGAATCAGTCAAAAAGCCCAGACCGACGTTGAAAAGGAAAAAGAGCACGACCGGCAGCAGAAGCCACCAAGCACGCGAAGGTTTGCCTTGTGGAATCGGACGCGGCTCTTGCTGCTCGGGCGGCACCCAACCGCCATCTCGCTGCAAATTCTCCTCAATGGAACGGATTAAGTCGGAGAACGGATCGTTGTTACGCATGAGAAAACTCGTTTTCATAAAGGATCGGTAGTGGTTTTTGCATATTTGTATTGTAGCAGAAGATCGCCCGCTTTGCGCGTGACGGTGCACCCGTTCTAGTACGTGCTATAATGATAAGCGTGACGCAAGCAAACCCGCAGGACATTCTGGCGCCTCCCACCAGCGAACAGGTGGCACAGCTTTTACAGCAGTTCTGGCATGAATTGGCTGAGCTGCCGGAACTGCTGGCGCGCGGAGAGCAACTGCTTTGCGCCGACTGCACGGCAAAGCTGCGCCGCAACGTGCTGGAGATGATGTTGGCGCTCAACGGCATTGCTTACCCAACCAGCACGCGCCGGCTCAATGACTATCTTAGCGCCAGCCAACGGGGTGCCATCGAAAAGACACTGCTGGCGCCTGCCATCGAAGCTGCAAGCTGGCTGGGTCAGGCTGTCGCCTTCATCGTAATTTATCGGTGGTATGCCCCTCAACTTGCAGCCGCCTTTGCCTTGACATATGACAAAGAGTTGGAAAACGAAACGCTGGCGCGGCTGCAGCATGCGCTTCCCGACTGGCCCATCAGCATCACGACTGACTGACGCTATGCCCGCACGCGACGCCAGACAACAGCCATCGCGCCACGTTTGTTTTGTCGCTCCTTTTGGCTTGGGGCAGAAAACGACGGTCTGGGCGCGCACGCTTCCGCTGGCCAAAGAAATTGTCAAGCAAGGCTGGCGCGCCACCATCCTGATTCCACCCTGGGATACGCCGGAAGATGCCGGCGCTTCCCGCACGGAGGATGGGGTGCAGTTGGTCAATGTAGCCATTAAGGGCGGCATTCCAGCCACCACAGCACGTTTGCTACGCGAACTCGACGCCCGCAGCCCCGATCTAGTGCATATCGTAAAGCCGCGCGCTTATGCTGGTCTTGTCCAGTGGTGGCTGGTGCAGCGCCGGCTGTGGCAGCAGTCCAATCTGCCGCCGCTTGTGCTCGATATCGACGATTGGGAACAAGCCTGGGCGCCAATCAACCATTATAGCTGGCCGCTGGCGCGCTTTCTAGCCTGGCAGGAGGAATGGGGTATTCGTCATGCCGGCGCCATTACGGCCGCCAGCCGCTGGCTGCAAGGGCGTGCCCAAGAGTACGCGCCACGCACGCCCTTGCTTTATCTGCCCAACGGCATCAAACCGCTTTCCGCTGCGGAATCATCGCAATTCTCTTGGCCCTCTTTTGCCGGCGACCCATCGGCAGGCGCAACTGTGCTGTTTTTCACCCGTTTTGTCGAAGTGCCGCCTGCTTGGCTGGCTGAATTTGCTGCATCACTATACGCAAAGCAGCCACAGATGCGTCTTTTAATCGCCGGCAGCCCTGTCCAACCCGGATTGGATGCGCCGTTCCGCCGGCAAATGGCGACAACTGCCGCCGCCGGCAGTGTAGAGTGGCTGGGCTTTGTCCCGCCGACGGAATTGCTTGCCCTTTATGCCCGCACCCGCTGCGCCATCTTTCCCGCCGCCAATGTGCCGCTGCAGCAGGCAAAATGCAGTGTACGATTGGCTACTACCCTGCTGCAAGGCATC
>JBBRBX010000035.1:0-45282 GCA_038205395.1 Caldilineales bacterium | reverse complement strand
TCTTGCAGGTTGACATGATTCGAAATTCAGATCGGCATGAATCCTTGCGGCATGTGCCCGCAAAATGCAAGGTTGACAACCGTCTCGGACCGCCATGAACATCTGTAAGCAAAGTTCCAATCTCAAATTGAGAATTGCTGGTGGCGCGCTGCTGTTTCACAGTGGGCATGAGATAAATGGTACAATGAGGGGATGCAACCGCTAGCGCCGTTTTCTCCGCCCGATCCGCCGGTGGCCGATCCCGGCGCTCCGGTTAATCCGGTCGATCTTGCCGCTGCCGGCGATAGTGCAGGCACGCGTCAGACGGGGCGTCGTGTACTGGTCAACACCGGCGCGCTCACAAGTGCAAGCCTCTACCGCATCGCCATGAGCTTTGTGCTTCAACTCCTGATCGCACGCCGCCTCGGCGTCGAAGGGTTGGGCCACTATACGATTGCCATGGCCTATTTGAATGTGAGCCAGGTGGTCAGCGAACTGGGATTGCCGGCCCTGCTGGTGCGCGACCTGGCGCAGTCTCCGTGGCGACGGCGCAGCACCTTTCGGGTTTTACTCGGCATCCAGGTTGTCATGGGCTTGCTGACCTGGGGCAGTCTGCTGCTCCTATCTTTGCTGCTTCCTTATGGCGACACGACGCGCTCTGCGTTGTGGCTGGTGGGAGCTTCGCTGCCTCTCTTCGCCATCTCCTCCGCCTCGCAGACATTGTTTCAAGCCGGCGAGCGCATGGAACTGGTGATGGGGGTGGAAGTTTTTATCAACACACTGATTCTGGCGCTGAGTGTGGTGGTGATGTGGCGTGACGGCGACGAAGTGGCGCTGATTGCGGTTATTATTGTCACGCAGGCAGTCTCGGCAGCTGTATGCCTGCTGCTGGTGGCCCACAGCAGGCTGTTGGGAGGCGTGCAAGAGGATGTGCGCATCGACAGTGTGGGGCTGCTACGGCAGGCTATGCCGTTTTTTGGCCTCTCGCTCGGTGATGTTCTGCTGCAGCGCATCGACATCCTGCTGCTTTCGGTTGTCGCCGGGCCGGCTGTGACGGGCATCTACAGCGCCGCCTATAATGTAGTCCGCGTATTGATGAAACTTGTGCAGAGTTTTTGGAAAGCGCTCTATCCGACGCTCAGCCGTCTGCACCAGCAAGCGCAGGCGCAGTACGAGCGGCTGGCTCGTTTAGGGCTGCGCTATGGGCTGCTGCTGCTGCTGCCATCCGCCACCATCGGCGCCGCGGTGGCCGGTGGCGCGCTGCAGCTGATCTTTGGCGGTGAATACGACGAATCGGTGCGTGTCTTTCAAATATTGTTGTGGGCGGCGCCGCTTTTCTTGTTGGAAAATTATGCCATCACCCTGCTGATGGTCGAGCGGCATCTGCGCCACAGCCTGCTGATTCTGGCGCTGCACCTGGCGGCCACCGTGCTTGCCCTGCCGCCGCTCACGCAGTGGCTCGGCGCCGATGGCACGGCTTGGGCCGTAGTTTTGGCCGGGGCCTTGGGTGCAGGTTACGGCATCCGGCAGCTCCATGTTTTGCAACTGCCGCTGCAAATCAGAGGCGTCTGGAGCATGGCCGGCGGGGCCGCGGCTGCCGGCGTTGCTGCGCTTCTGCTGCCGCTGGCGTGGCCGCTGCAGGCAGCAGCGGGCGGATTTATTTACCTGACGATTTGCTGGGTGACAGGTGTACTCTCAGCGTCCGACTTGTCTACGCTGCGCGCCACACTTGTGGTCAAGAGGCAAAACTAATTTGTATGCGCCGCGCGGCGTGCGCTAGAATCGACTTATGCCCGAACCTCTACAGTTAACCAAACCGGCGCGCAGTTATCGTGTGTTGATGATTGCCCCGACCAGCTTTTTTGCGGATTACGGTTGTCACGTCCGTATTGTGGAGGAAGCGCGCGTCCTGCAGCGGCTCGGCCAGCGCGTTACAATCGTCACCTATCACAATGGCCGCGATCTGCCCGGGCTCGACATCCGGCGCACACTGCCGATTCCTTGGCGGCGCAACTATGAGGTTGGGTCAAGTCGGCACAAGATTGGCTTTGATGCACTGCTGGGGGTCAAGACGCTGAGTCTGCTGCTGCGCACTCGCTTTGACGTAATCCATGCCCATCTGCATGAAGGGGCGCTGATCGGCCAGATTTTGGGCAGCCTGTTTCACATCCCGGTGCTGTTTGATTTTCAGGGCAGCTTGACTGAGGAGATGATCGACCACAAGTTTCTTGACCGCCACAGTAAGCTGTATCCGCCGCTGCGCCGCCTGGAGCGGCGGATCGACAGTGCTTCACCGATCATCTTCACCAGTTCCACCAACGCACAGCGTGTGCTCGTCGAGCAGTTCGGCTGCCGGCCCAAGCAGATCCGGCCTCTGCCGGACTGTGTCAACACCCATGTCTTTCGCCCGGCGGCCGGCTTTGCCGCTGAGGAACTGGCGGCCATCCGGCAGCGTTGGAATCTACCGGAGAAGGCGCGTCTTATTGTCTACTTGGGGCTGTTGGCTGAATATCAGGGGACAACGCATCTGCTGCAAGCTATGCAGCGTATCCGGGAAATGCGTCCGGACGTCTATCTTTTATTGAT
Organism: Caldilineales bacterium; assembly: GCA_038205395.1. Lineage (GTDB taxonomy): Bacteria > Chloroflexota > Anaerolineae > Caldilineales > Caldilineaceae > Fredericiella. The sequence goes on along the minus strand of JBBRBX010000035.1, from coordinate 42,717 downwards.
GGGCTTTCCCGGCGTAGATTATTACCAGCAGCAGGCGGCGGCATTAGGGGTCAGTGATCGGGTGGTTTTCACCGGTCGCGTCCTGTATGAAGATGCGCCGCAGTACATTGCGTTGGGCGAGGTGGCGGTGGCGCCGAAGTTGAGTTTGACTGAAAGCGCGGGCAAGCTGCTGAATTACATGGCCGCCGGGCTGCCGACTGTGGCCTATGACACCGCAGTGGCGCGCGAGTACTTGGGGCCTTCAGGGCGCTTTGCAGTGCGCGGCGATGTGGACAGCTTGCTGGAACAACTGCTTTTGCTTTTAGACCATCCAACCGAAGCCCGTGCTCTTGGCGAACGGCTGCGACAACGTGCGGTTGAGCATTTTGAGTGGCAGCACGCCGGCATGCAAATTGTGGATGCCTACCGTTCGCTGGTGGAGCACGGCAAGTCGTCTGAAGTTGCGTCGAAATTGCCTGTGCCGCAGGAGTAAGCGGCGCACTAGAAAGGGATCAAGATATGTTGAAGCAAATTGATTTTGGTAAGGGGGACGCAAGCGCGTCCCAGCGCAGCGTAACAGTGGCCATAGCCATCGTGGCTGCAGCAATTTGTTTGGCCGTTGTGGCTGTGGTTGGGGCTGTGCGCCCCACCCTGGCTGAGGATGCCGCCCCCACTGCGCCGATTTTTGGCCAGATTATACTGGAGGGCAACCCTAAGAATGTGGCCATCGAGAGCCTGGGGCGCGTCTGGTATACCCTGCCGGGAGCGGACAAGCTGGCGCTCGTTACCAGCGATGGTCTACAGAGTGCAGCAGCGCAGGCCGTCACCTACTATGCGGTAGAGGCCGGCGGGCAGCCGTATGATTTGGTGGTGAACAATGGTGTGGTCTGGTTTACCCTGTTGGGAACAAACAAGATCGGCAAGCTGGACATCGCCAGCGGTACGGTGACCGCCACCTATCCGATCCCGACCGCCAACAGCGAGCCGACTGGAATCACCTTTGGCGGAAACTACGTCTGGTTTGTGGAGCGCAAAGGTGACAAGTTGGGGCGGCTGGATCCGGCCAGCGGCGCCATCCAAGAGTATCCCAGTCTGGCGACAGGCCCCAGTGATCCGGTGGACCTGAGCGGAGCGGAACTGGAAGATGTGGTATATTTGAATGGCGATGTCTGGTTTACCGGTCCCAAGCTGAAGGCTTCGGTTGTGCTCTATCGCACCAGCAACGGCAAGTGGATCCCGAGTCCGGCGGGTTCGGGTGCGGCGCCGATCAACATTGCGGCTGACAGCCAGTCCAATATCTGGGTTACCTTTTCCGGCACCAACCGTATTGGCCGCTCGGCCATCAACACGCTGGGCAACTGGGATTTTTACAGATTGCCTGCAGGGACGGGCGGCCCAGCCGGTCTGTATGTGCGCGAGGCTAACGGTGTGCGCGAACTTTGGTACACACGGCCGGAGGCAAATCGAGCCGGCCGTCTTGTAACCCGTCTCAGCGGTAACGCAGCCGTGGGCCCGTGGGAAACGCCGCTGCCGGTTGGCAACGGCACACCATGGGGGATTGCTGCCGACAGCAATGGAACGGCCTGGGTGGCAGCTTCTGACGCTGCACAGGCCGTTACGTGGAATGCGCCTTATTTCTTGTCTTCCCTGTATATGCCGCAGGCGGCCTGCAACAGTGGGCCTTGTGTTGAATAAATAAAGGTTGCTTTGCAGGGGGGGCGGTCTCTTGTATTACAAGAGACCGACCCCTGCAGGTTTAGCAAAATGTTGTAAAAAGGAAGAAAACATGCAAAAATTATTGATGTGGCAGCGGCGAATCAGGCTGCGTTGGTCAGCATCACTGCTGCTGCTGATGCTGAGTATAGCAAGCCTGGCTACACCACAGGCGGCGTTGGCTGAGCCGGAGACGCCCGGCGCCGACGGCAGCATATATATGCCGGCGTCAATGAAGGAATCCTGCAAAGAGCTGAAGAGTGCCGGCCTATTGGGTGTACAGCCATATGGGGGGGTAAATTCCGGCAGCACTCTTGAAAAGGATTTGATGGAGAGCGGTGCCAGCTGGGTGCGTCTGGCTTTTGTCTGGTCGCAGGTGGAGCCTGACAATACTACGCCGGATAAATATGACTGGGCGCACACGGATGCGCTGGCTGCGCTCGCCTACGAACGCTGTTGGCCGGTTGTGTTTCTGTTGACTGATAATCCGGAGTGGGCGTCTCTGCTGGCGGAAGGGCCGTTGACCAGGGCAGCGGACAGCGAGCTGGCGCAGTTTATGGGCGCCATGGCGGAACGCTATGACGGCGATGGGGTGGATGATGCCCCCGGTTCGCCGAAAGTGTTCTACTTTGAAATGTACAATGAGCCTGACGCCGGCGCGCTTGGCGTCCAGGAACGCTGGGGCAACTATGGCGACCGCTATGCGGCCATGCTCAAGGCTGTCTATCCAGCCATCAAGCAGGCCAATCCGCAGGCGCAGGTTGTGTTTGGCGGGATTGCCTTTGACTTTTTCAGTGATTCGGCCAATCCTGCCGACGCCGGCCCCTTTGTGCGTAAATTTTTTGACGATGTGCTGGCAAACGGCGGCGGCCCTTATTTTGACCTCATGAATTATCACTTCTACCCGCTCTTCGGCTGGAACTGGACCAAGAATTTCCCCAGCGATGGCCCTGGCCTGTTGGAAAAGACTGAGGCGGTGCGCGCAATCATGCGCAAGTACAATGTGGACAAGCCAGTGATCATCACGGAAATGGGCTGGCACAACAACGGCGATGCGCCCTATGGCAGCAACACGCTGCAGGTGCGCATGGTGCAGCAGTTGTACACACAGGCAATGGCGGCGCGCATCCCGATGGCGGCCTGGTGGCCGCTGGCGGATCCGGGTGGCTCTTATGCCTACAACAGTGGTCTGGTTACTAATGGCGAATCAGGTCCTATCAGGCGCAAACCTGCCTATGTCGCCTACCAGGTTTTTGCGCGCGAGATAAGCAGCACGACATTTGTGGCGGAAATTGCCGCCGGGACGGATGTCAAGGTCTACCAGTTCCGTGACAGCGCCAAAAATCGCACGATCTATGTGGCTTGGACCAACCCGACCGATTTGGCGACGGTGTTTGGATCGCCGACAACTCCCTACAAGGATACGACGCGCACGACTACGGTTCTTCTCCAGGGCAGCGCTGCGAGTGTGTATGATGCCGGCTGGAATCAAGTGGTGACGGTGACGGACGCAGCGGACGGGAAGAAAGACGGTCGCGTCAAAATCACCATTAACGGCGATCCTAAATACATCGTAGTTGAAGGACTCTAAATGAGAAAGCTTTTTCTCCGCAAGATTATGGTTGGCCTGCGTTTGCGGTTGCTGCCGGCGGCGTTGCTTGCCGCCGGCCTGATTTGTCTGCTCAGCGTGCAGCCGGTGACGGCGCAAGATAACAACGCTGCCGCTGACGAAAGCCGTGCTGCTGCGGCAACCAACTCTTTGTACCTGCCGGTTTTGTCCAACTTCGGCATGCCGGCGCCTATCTGTCGGCTGGGGGTCAATACTTCCAAAGCACAGATCTACAGTTTTAATTTATCCGAACTGCGCATCGGCTGGTACATCAACTACCAGGCTTCTACGCCGGCGCCGCTGCTGAACGCGGCGGCCCATGCTGCGGTAATCAACCTGGAACAGGTAGGCGCCAGCGGCTATCGCAGCATCCCCAGTGGGGATGCTCTCGATGAGGCAATCGCCGCCAACCGCAACGGCGATTGGATCATCGGCAATGAGCCGGATCGCCGCTACTATCAAAACGATCTTGTGCCGCAGGCATATGCGCGCGCCTATCACGACCTGTATCAGTATATCAAGGCAAAAGACGCCAGCGCGCGCATTTTTGCGGGTGCCATTGTCCAGCCGACGCCGCTGCGGCTCCAGTATTTGGATGGGGTCTTGCGCCATTATCTGGAGATGTATGGAGAGCAGTTGCCTGCGGACGGTTGGGCGATCCATAACTTTATTCTCAACGAGCGCAGCTGCAGCCACTATAATGATCCATTCCTCTGTTGGGGCGCCGACATCCCCCCCGGCAGCAGCGCCATCGACGGACTTATCATCGATCTTGATGATCTGCAAAAGACTGCCGACGTGGCGTTCTTTAAGCAGCAGGTTGTCGGTTTCCGCCAGTGGATGGCCGACAACGGCTATCGCAATCGTCCGCTGTATATCTCTGAGTTCGGCATTTTGATGCCGGCGGATCGCGGCTTTCCGCCTGCGCTGGTCAACAATTACATGAACCAGACGTTTGACTTCCTGATCAAGACGACCGACGAGAAGCTAGGTTATGCGGCGGACAACAACCGTCTCGTGCAGCGGCTGGCCTGGTACAGCACCCTTGATCCGTCATTTAACGGCAGCCTGTATGAAGGATCCGCAAGCGACCCGCTGTCGCCGCCCTTCACGCTGACGGCGATCGGAGAGAACTACCGTGCATACGCCAATGCCATGTCACCGGCCAGTGAGTTCAAGCTGCTTGATCTGACCCAGACTGCCCCAATTGCGCCGGTCGTCGCAGGCGAAGGGGTTACGCTGACGCTCAACGCTCTTGTTGCCAATGCAGGCAATAACCAATGGGCTGCCAACGCCACGGTGCGCTTCTACTTGGGGGATCCGGCTACCGGCGGCGAAGAACTGGGCAGTGCGGCGGTGCAGTTGCCTGGCTGTGGCCGCACAACCGCAGCGCAGTTTGTATGGCGGAATGTGCCGGAAGCTGCCAACGGGCAGGATGTTTATGCGCGCTTGCAAGCGCAGGGTGTGGATACACAGATGCGCGTGCAGGTGTTGATCGCCAACAATTTGTTGGCGATGCCACTGCTTCGCCGGCTCGTTCAGTAAATTCAAAATTATGGGGAGGCCAACTGCCTCCCCACCCAACCAGGAGCTTTGTAATGAATGGTGTTGTCCGCTGGGGTCTGTTGTCCACGGCCAGAATTAACGCGGCGCTACTTGGCCCGCTGCAGCAGGCGGAACGCAGCCAACTGGCCGCCGTGGCCAGCCGCGACCATGGCAAAGCTGCCGCCTATGCCGCCCTGTATCATATCGGCAAGGCTTATGGCAGCTACGAGGATTTGCTGGCCGACCCGGAGATCGACGCCGTCTATATTTCGCTGCCCAATGGGCTGCATGCGGAGTGGACAATCAAGGCGGCGCAGGCGGGAAAACATGTGTTGTGTGAGAAGCCGCTGGTCGTCTCGCTGGAAGAGATGGATCGTGTAGAACAGGCGGCGGCCGCTGCCGGCGTCACGGTGTTTGAAGCGTTTATGTATCTGCACCACCCGCAGACGCGGCAGGCGCTGGAGATGGTGCAAAGCGGCCGGCTGGGCAAGCTGCAGAATATCCACAGTTGGTTCAACTTTTATCTGCCCCCTGCGCAGGCGCAAAATGTGCGCTTGCAGCCGGACCTCACCGGCGGCGCGATGTGGGACGTGGGCGTCTATCCCAATAGCATGGCCATCGTCATGGCCGGCTGCGGTGCGCCTGTGGCGGTGTGGGCGCAGTCCCAAATCGGTGAGAGCGGCGTCGATGTGGCTATGCGTGCGCAAATGCACTTTGCCAATGAGGTCGTAGCGCAAATCTCCACCGGCTTCCGCACACCCTTTCGCGAAGCAGCCTATCTGGTGGGGGATGAGGGAATTCTCAGCATTGTCGAGCCGTGGAAACCGGGCGTCAACGGTACGGACAGCACCATGATCTTTACTGGGCTGGATGGCGCAACCGAAACGATTATGACCCCGGCTGTCGATCCCTATGTGTGCGAAGTGCAGGCGATGGAAGCGTGCGTGCTGGACGGCGCCGCGCCGGTTGTGCCGCTTTCGCTCAGCCGCGACTTTGCACGCAGTGCGCTGGCGATCTACGAATCAGCGCGCAGCGGCAAAGTGGTGGCGCTGTAGGCTATTCCTGTTCGCTTTGCGGCAGCCTGGCCAATACAAAGGCTGTCGCCAAAGCGACCACTGTGCTGACACCGCGGACGGATACATAGACGCCGCGTGTGATGCTTAGATGGAAGCGCTCAATTGCCGCCGCCGGCCCCGTAACGACCGGGATCTGTTTGAGAATCGTATATGTAAGGTCGGCGGTTTCCACCTGGATGGCGCCAATGGTATTGGCTGCGGTGGTGGTGGCGTCGTGCAGCAGGTCTACAGCGCCCTGCACCTGGCGAGCGGTCTGTCTCTCCATTGCTTATTTGCTCTCTCCCTGGCGATACCAGGCTGCAATCTGTTCATATACTTCCCACCGCTGCGCCAGTTGAATATGGCGAATGCCGGGAAAGAGACGGATGTGCTCGACCGGCACGGCTTTGTTTACATTGTTCGGCACGGCCACCAGCCCATCGCCAAACAGTACGGAGGCAATATGGGCTGGGTTGCCGTTCAGCGTGCCGCCGACCAGATAGTGCCGGGCGTGGGGCAGCCAGGGGACGGCGCGGTGGTGGTGGTGCGCAAGATCATCCCAGCCTTCATCAATGACATCCGGCTCCAGCAGTGTACCATAGCGCAGGTTTTTAATCCCGCGGCTGCGCGAATTCAGCGCTTTGCCGACCAGCCGCGTAATAGAATTGGGCGCCGCCTGCAGCGCACCGGCGGCGCTGTAGGCGACCCGTTCCAGATCGGCGCCGTCATGCGGTGTGCCCAGGTAAAAAATGTCGGTCACCCGTTTCGCCCACGACTCATGGTGCTGCCTGGCATAGTGACAGGCGCTGCGCAGCACCAGCCCGCCCATGCTGTGGCCGATCAGCACCATCTCCTCCACTTTTATGGGGTAGCAGTCACACAGCGTCTGCAGCAAAATCGCCAGCGACTTGCCGTTTTCAGCCACTGAGAGGCCAGTGTTGTAGCGCAGATAAAAGGGCGTGCAGCCGAACTCCGCCTGCAGCAGTGTGCCGTAGTCGACCTGCTCCGGCTGTGAGTCAGCTTCTTGCGGCGGGACAAACGACCAGAGATGTTCGTTACAGCTAAGGCCGTGCACCAAGATGCACAGCTTGGGCGAGGGCTGCGGGTGCAGCGCAACCAGCCGCTCCGCCGTCAGCGTCAGCGGCCGGTTGTGGGCATACAGCGCCATCTCCACCGCCAGCCCGTTGCCGTGATCGTGCAGATAATCGCCCCAAAAGCCATTGACGAGGCTGATGCTCCACGCGGCCCAGTTAGACGTTTTGCTGCTGTCTGTCGATCCGTGCGCCAATCTGCCGCCTTCCACTCTCTATCAACGCTTGCCGCCAAAAAATCAGTAAGAAATTGCCATAATCAGTCTACCTGTTGTGCAAGTATTGGGCAACTGTGTTTATTGGCAGGCGCAATGCCAACGGCTGGTCGGGTAAGCCCCTTGTGTTAAGAGGCCGGCTCTGTAACCCAGGCGATGCTAATGCCTTGGCTGCTCAAACGAGCGCCTAGTTCGCCAATATGGAGCTGCAGATGGCGGATGCTGTATACCTGGAGTTCCAGCTTATCGAACGGCAGCCACTCGAAGCCGGAGGGGGCGGCAAAGTCGGTCTGGGCGAGGCGGCTCTTTACCTCGGCGGAGCAGAAGGCGAGGTACTCCAGCATATCGGCCTGGCTGTATGGCTCGTCGATCTGCGGCGGGCGGTTGTTGTCCCAGCCAATTGGGCCAAGATACTGGTACTCCTTGCGTTGCTTTGGCCAGGGCGCAAACGTGGCCTCTGATTCCTGCACATAGAGGTGGGTGAAAAAGAGCGTGTGATAGGTAATCTGCCAAAATTGATCCTTCGCCTGCGGGTCGATCCAGAGATCGCTCGGACAACGCCGGATGGTTTCCTCCAGCATTGCCAGCGACGCCAGGTACTGGGATGTCATTGCCTTGCGTATATCCATACTCGGCCCTCCTGTGGCCTGCGTCGCGCCTGCTTGTGTGGCTTGCCAATAATTGCTTTAGCAAAGAATGGGAGATGTAATTGTGGTGACGCACAGACCAGACCGCTGAAGGCTGTTCTACACCTGCGATCCAGTCTGTGCGCCGCTGGGCGCCTGCCTATGCCTTACCTGCCAGCACGCCGGCCTTTAACGTTTTGAGCCGTTTCATCACGTCGTTGCCGCCGCGGCCAAAGTAGTCGTGCAGCGTGACGTATTCGGCGTAGAGCCGCTGGTACACTCCTACGGCATCCGGCTGCGGCTCGTAATGATCGTCGCGCAGACGGGCCATGGCCTGGGTCGCTTCGACAATGCTGTCATAGCCGCCGGCGGCTTTGCCCGCCGCCACGGCTGCATGCATGGCCGACCCTTTGGCGCCGCCTTGATGCGTGCCCGCTACGTTGATCGGGCGTCCGGTCACGTCGGCGTAGATCTGCATCAGCAGCTTGTTGCGGTCGGGCAGGCCGCCGGTCGCCACGATCTCGTGCACCGGCACACCGCTGGCGGCAAAGGTCTCCACAATCATGCGCGTGCCATAGGCCGTGGCCTCGATCAGCGCACGATAAATTTCCTCCGGTTTGGTTGCCAGCGTCATGCCCACGATCATGCCGGTCAAATCCACATCCACCAGCACACTGCGGTTGCCGTTCCACCAGTCCAGCGCCAGCAAGCCGCTTTCGCCTGGGTCGAGCTGCGCCGCCTTTTCTTCCAGCAATTCGTGGATCGAGACGCCGCGTGCCTGCGCTTCTTCGGCATAGGCGGCGGGTACACAGTTCTCGGTGAACCAAGCGAAGTGGTCGCCTACGCAGGACTGGCCTGCCTCATAGCCAAAGAGGCCGGGGATAATGCCGTCTTCGACATAGCCGCACATGCCGGGCACGATATGCTCTTCCTCACCCAGCACCATATGGCAGTTGGAAGTGCCCATGATGATCACCATGCGCCCTGGTTCGGTGACGCTGGAGGCAGGGACGGCCACATGCGCGTCTACATTGGCAATAGCGACCGCAGTGCCAGGCTTGAGGCCTGTCCACTGCGCCGCCTGCTCGGTCAGCCCACCGGCCTTCTGGCCCAATTCACGAATATCAAGCGACAGCTTGTCGGCGACAAAGGTCTCCAGCCGCGGGTCCAGCGCCTTGAAGAACTCCTGGGGCGGAAAGCCTTCGCGCTTGGACCACAATCCCTTATAGCCCGCTGTGGTCAGATTGCGCGTCTCGACACCCGTCAACTGCCAGATCACCCAGTCGGCGGCTTCAATCAGCCGGTCGGCAGCCGCATAGATTTCGGGGTCTTCATCCAAAATCTGCATCGTCTTGGGCACGAACCATTCGGAACTGATCTTGCCGCCGTAGCGGTTCAAAAAGTCATAACCCAGCCGCTGCGCCGTCTCATTAAGCTTGTTGGCTTCGGGCTGGGCAGCATGATGCTTCCACAGTTTGATCCAGGCGTGCGGGCGGCGGCGGAATTCGGGCAGAAAGCAGAGAGGCGTGCCGTCGGCCTTGACCGGCAGCATGGTGCAAGCGGTGAAATCGGTGGCGATACCGATGACATCTGCTGGGTTGACCCCGCTCTGCTGGAGCACGGCGGGCACGGCATGTTTGAATACCTCGATATAGTCGTTGGGGTCCTGCAGCGCCCAATCCGGTTCCAGACGCACGCCGGAATCGGGCAGTTTCTCGTCGATCACGCCGTTGGCGTAGACATGCACAGCCGAGGCTAGTTCCTCCCCCGTTGCCACATCCACCAGCAGCGCACGCCCGGACTCGGTGCCGAAATCGACGCCGATGGCGTACTTTTTGTCACTCATAAAGGTCAACTCCTGTACTCAGACGGCTGCTCACAAGACGGGCGCCGCATGCCGGCACGCGGCGCCCGTTGCGCATAGCCAAAGGATGTTACAGCGCGCGGTCGTGATTGTATACCGGCCAGCCCAGATACTTCTCCAGCGCCTCGTGAACGGCGGAGGCCGTCTGTGAGAGGTTGATGGAGACATGGTGCTCGAAGCCGTTTTCGCAGATAAAGTGCAGCAGTTTTTGCATCTGGGGCACTTCCACCACGCCATAGCCGCCGAAAGTCTTGAGCGGGTCATTGGTCAGCTTACCTTCGCCGACATAGGCGACGATTTTGCCGTTGAGGTCGTCGGTTGAGATGCGCAGATAGGTGAAGGGATCGTCCTTGACACGGCCATTGACCGTGCCATAGGTGTTCTCGCGCCCGACGGTGCCGGCGATAATTTCCTGGTAGTCCATCACGGGAATGTCTTCGGCGGCAAAGAAGTTGCCCGGCTGGTCGACAAAAATATCTTTGGGCAGGTTGGAGCAGTGGAAGATGACCGCCTTGTCAGGGTCTTCGCCATAATTGTTGTTCCAATCGACGATGGCCGACGGCGTGCCCGAAGCATAGGCCAGCGCCAGCATGGCGACGACGCCGGCAATATCGGTCTCGCAGGCCGCCGGCATCAGGCCGTTGCTCATAATGCTCATGACCGTACAGGGCACGACACCGAAATTTTCCTCCAACGATGTCCAGCACTGGATGGCGCTGGCATCAAGGTTGCGCTCTGCAATCCAGCCGTCCACCACCGCACCCAACTTGGCCATTTTGAGCAGTGATTCGGCGGGTATGCCATTGGTGGGGATGTACTCTTTGATCTGCTGCAGCTTGGCGTCCACACTGACGTCCTGGTCTTCCAGCCGGTCAATGCGGCCAAAAATTTCGGACAGGTCCAGCGTCTCAACGGTGATGCCGCTGTTCTCCAGCAGCTTCTCGCTGAAGCGCACCGTGTTAAACGCCTGCGGGCGGGCGCCGATGGCGCCGATGCGCGCAAACTTGAGGCCGCGCACGACACGGCAGATGGCGCCGAAACGGTCCAGGTCAGCGCGGAAGGCTTCGCTCTCTGGGTCCACCGTGTGCAGTGCGGTCAAGGAATATTTGATGCCGTACTGGCGCAGATTGTTGCAGGCCGACATCTTGCCGCAGAAGGAATCGCGCCGATACTGGATCGACATATTCTTTTCGTCGTCGGGGAAGGCGTGGATCAGCACCGGTACATTCAGTTCGGACCAGCGCAAGGCATTGGCGATGGCGCGTTCGTCACCAAAGTTGGGCAGCGTAACGATCACGCCGTCGAGCTCTTCGCGGTGTTGGCGGAACAGGTCGGCGCAGCGGCGCGCTTCTTCCAGACTCTCAATGCTGCCAAAGTGGGAATCTTCCGGCGTCAGCGCAACGACATTGATACCGGCGTCTGCCAGCACCTTCAGCATCGTCTTGCGGCCCGTATCACACAAGTGCGACGGGAAAAAGCCGCGGTTGCCGACAATCATGCCCAGGGTAAGGGGTCGTGCAGTTATGTTCATGATTAGCTCCAGCTTTTGATTGGAATCTCTACAGAAAATGGGTTGCGGAGTCGTAAAAACGTTTGTGTATAAAACGTTTTAATTGGAGAACATGATAGCATAGGGTGGAGGGAATGGCAACCTACGGGCAGAGGGCAAAAGTGCCGATCCGGCGGGGATGAGGGTGTGCAGAGCGGCAGAATGTAGTTGCAGATTCATGAAGGATAAGAGACCCATCCTTCATGAATCTGTGGCGGCGCACTTATAGATCCAACTCTCCGTCCCCTTCTTTACTCCAATAGTAGACATAATTCGCCTTCACCCGAATCAGCACGACATTGTCATCGTCGGGGCCATTGTCAAACCAGCGCTCCAAATCGTCGTACCACAATTCTTCTTTCTTTTGGTCGTCTCTTACAATTTCACCGCGTCCCGTGACGGACACAAACACGATGTCATCGGGGACAGCGTAGGCCAGGTTCACATGGGGCTTACGCTCGATCTCTTGGGCCTGGCTGGAATCGGCCTGCGCAAAAAACCAGGTCTCGCCGTCCCAATCCACAGTGCTATTGTTCGACATTGGACGGCTGTGCAGATCGCCATTGGCGGCTACCGTGGTCATCATGCAAATGTCGATTTTATTCATCACACTGGACAGCATTGGCTTGCTCAGCTTGACCTTGTTACCTTCTTCGTGATGTGGCATTAGATTCCTCGTCAGTTGAATAGGTTGAGGGCGTAGTCACTTGCAGCGTAACATCTGTTTGCAAAAGCGTGCTATGTCCCCCGAAATAGGTTGAGGGCATATAAGTAGACACAGGAGGCGCCGGCCGTCAGTGCCCAATGGATGGATACGCAAGAGCAGCTTCCTTCCACCACCGCACACTGCCCTTCGCAGCGGCGGACAGCGCGGGTATAATAGCTTGCGCACGCATGGCTGGTGGGTGAGAATAATGCTGACGAATTTTACACCGCAAACAATCCAATTGGTTCCGGCTGGCTGCAAGGTGGCCGTAGAGTGACTGTAATGCGTATCCTCGTCACGGCGGATCTGCACTACCAGCCCTCCCAACGCGCCGCTTATCTCGCTTTCGCACGTCAGATGGAGGCGCAGGCGCCCGACTGCTTTATCCTGGCCGGTGATGTAGGCCACCCGCTGCGTCTCTTCCGCCGCGGGCTGCAGTTGTTTGCCAACCTGCACTGCCCGCGCCTGCTGATTGCTGGCAACCACGATGTCTACCGCGGCGACCATGACAGCCGCACGCTGTGGGAGGCGCAGCTTCCGGCCGTGGCGCATGAGGAAGGCTTTGTCTGGCTGGAGGAGAGTGTGCTGCGGTTGGGGCGGGTCGGCATTTGCGGCACGTTGGGCTGGTATGACTACTCGGCCCGCTCGCCGCATCTGCCCTTCGCGGCGGCAGATTATCCGCATCTCAAAAAATTGGTGAACCATGATGCCGACTATATCGACTGGCCGTGGAGCGACCGCGCAATGGCGCGCTTTCTGGCCAAGCGTTTTGCCGGTCGCCTGGCTGCGCTGGAGGCCGATGCCGGCGTGGAGCAGATCGTGGTTGTGACCCACATGCCTATTTTTGCTCCCGCCCTCCCCCCTTACCCGCAAAGCGAATTATACAGCTTGCAGCGCGCCTATCTGGGTAATTTTACGCTGGGTGAACTTGTGCAGCAGCATCCTAAGGTCACGCATGTTGTCTCCGGCCACCTGCACCGCGGCGGAGAATGGCGCATCGACCGCAGCGGCGCACAGACGGATATTCAATTTCATCTGGTGGGCAGCGAAAAGGGCCGCCCCAGTGCGGTGACGCTCACGCTGCCGGCGTAGCGGCGTCAGGCTTGCCGGTGAGGGAATCGCGTAAACACATCATGACACAAGCATCCATCTCTTTACCCGGTCTTTCGGCGCAAGAAGTGCAGGCACGGCGTGCGCAAGGGCTAGCCAATACGCCGCCGCCCACCACGACCCGCACCTACCGCCAAATCCTGACCGAAAATGTCTTCAACTTCATCAACATTGCGATTTTTGTGCTGGGCGCCGCACTGGTTTTGGTGGGGCGGCCAATGGATGCCCTGCTGTCGGTCGGCATTATCATGCTCAATATCCTGGTCAGCGTGGTGCAGGAGATGCGTGCCAAACGCATCCTTGACCACGTATCGCTGCTCACGCGCCCCCTGGCCTGCGTGATCCGCGACGGCCAGGAGCAGCAGGTTGCCCCTGAAGAATTGGTGCAGGGTGATGTGCTGAAGCTGACGCCCGGCGACCAGGTGGTTGTAGACGGCGCCGTCCTCTCCGGCCGGATGGCTCTGGACGAGTCGCAGTTGACAGGCGAGTCTGATCTGGTGCACAAGGAGCCGGGCGACTTGCTGTTCTCCGGCAGTTTCTGCGTCAGCGGCGACGGCTGCTATGAAGCGCAAAAGGTAGGCGCCGACAGCCTGGCCAACAAAATGACAGCCGGCGCACGCGCGTATCGGCGTATCACGACCCCGCTGCAGCGTCAGATCGGGTTGGCTGTGCGCCTGATCCTGTTTATGGTGATTTATCTGCAACTGCTGCTGGTGGCCAACAACCTGCTGAATGCCGTGCCGCTGCCGACTGGTGTGGCGCAGGCTACCGTTTTTGTCAGCCTGATCCCCAATGGGCTGTTTCTCTCCATCGCCATCGCTTATGCCCTGGCCGCGGTGCGTATGGTGCGTTTTGGCGCTTTACTCCAGCAGTCCAACGCCGTCGAATCGTTGAGCAATGTGGACGTGCTGTGTCTGGATAAGACGGGTACGCTCACCTCCAATCGGCTGCAGGTGGATCAGGTCGAAGCCTGGCTGGGTGCGCAGGAGGAACTGCAGCGGGTGTTGGGGACGATGGTAGCCAGTGCGTCGACGCAGAACAAGACGAGCGCCGCCATTGCTGCCGAGTGTGTACAGCCGGCGCAGAAGGTGGTGGCCGAAGTGCCCTTTTCCTCAGCGCGCAAATGGAGTGCAGTGGCTTTTGATTGCGATTCGCTGCGCGGTATTTATGCATTGGGGGCCGAAGAGATGCTGCGCCCTTATCTGAGCCGTGACACCTGGCAGGCTGACAGCACGTGGGGAGACGGCCCGGACAACGATCAACCGTTTCGGAGTGCTGCACAGCGCATCGCCCCAGCTATGGATCAAGGGCTGCGCGTGCTTGTGATTGCCCATCACCCCGATCCTTCTCTCTTACATGACGCAGGCGACGGTTCGACGCTGCCCAGCGGGATGACGGCGCTGGGCAGCGTCAGTTTGAGCGATGAACTGCGCCCCGAGGCCAAAGAGGCACTGGAAAGCTTTATCAGCAGCGGCGTCGCCCCCAAAATTATCTCCGGTGACAGCCCCGATACGGTAGCTGCGCTGGCGCGGCAGGCAGGCCTTGATGGCCAGGCACGGCTGGTGTCGGGTATAGAACTTGCGGCGATGAATGAAACGGAATTTGAGAATGCTGCCGTCACCGGCAATATCTTTGGCCGCATTACGCCGCAGCAAAAGGAAAAGCTGGTCGATGCGCTGCGTCGCCGCGGCCACTATGTGGCGATGATCGGCGACGGCGTCAACGATGTGCTGTCGCTCAAGAAAGCCAATCTCGGTATTGCTATGCAGAGCGGCAGCCAGGCTACCCGGGGCGTCGCCGATATTATTCTCATCAACGATTCGTTCGCCGCCCTGGGACCGGCTGTGCAGGAGGGGCAGCGCATCGTCAATGGCATGCAGGATATCCTCAAACTTTTCCTCACGCGCATCGCCACGATGATGCTGGTGATTGTGTCGGCGTGGACGATTGGTGTTTTCCCGATCGCTGTGCGCCAGGGCACGCTGGTGACACTGTTTAGTGTCGGCATCCCCACGGTGATGCTGGCAATTTGGGCGCGCCCCGGCTATCGCTATCACCAAACATTGATCCGGCGGCTTATGCACTTTGTCATTCCGCCGGCGCTGTTGTCGAGCCTGCTATCGTTGGTTGTATTTTATGTGCCGTTGGCCCTGCGGCTGACGCCTGAAGCGCGCGCGCTGGGTGCTGAGGCTTTTCTGTCCAGCTATGCACCGTTGATTCTTGCCAGCCAGACAGCACTCTCGGCTTTCCTCGTCGGCGCTGGATTGCTGCTGCTGCCTTTTGTCGAGCCGCCCACCGCCTGGTGGACGGGAGCTGATACGCTCAGCGGCGACTGGCGGCCTACGCAGCTGGCGTTAGTGCTTGCCTTGCTCTTTGTGTTGATTATGCTGGCGCCGGAGCTACGCGCTTTCTTCGATTTGGCTCCCCTTGAGCCAGTGCACATCGCACTGGTGTTGGCTGCCCTGGCCGTTTGGTTGGTGGTTATCCGTCTGGCCTGGCGCCGCAACTGGCTGGAGCGTTGGTTGGGAATCTAGGGCCGGCGGCAAGCGATGGAGAGTCTCTTGCTGAGCGCCTGTTGCGGCTTGCCCTTCGGCCAAAGTTAGCTGCTTAACCAACTGCCAGTGTGAGCACTGTGTTTCGCTGCGGTAGGCAACCTTATCCATCAAGTTTTGCATGAGAAAAATACCCAGCCTCTCTGCCGGTGGCTCATCCAAACGAGGGGGCGCCCATTCTTCCACGGCAAAGCGGCCGCGCCCGTAATCGCAGGTGGCGATTTCGACCCGCCAAGGATCATCCCGCAGTGTGAGGGTGAGCATAAATTTGCCGGGTGCACCGGCGTAGGCGTGCAGGATAATGTTGGTGCACAGTTCGTGAGTGGCCAATCCAATGTTATAGCGGAGGCTTTCCGCCTCGGACAGCGGTGGGGCATGCGCCAGCAGCGCCGCAATCTGTGTCTCGATGACGGACAGGCGCTGCAGTTGGGCCGGCAAAACAAGGACAGAAGAGAAAATCTCGCTCATACGTCCACCCCTTCCTTTCGCAGCGATTCCTATTTGCGACGCGCTGCCTAGCAGCCTATCAGAGCGGCCTGCGCCGCCACTTCGCTGTCAAACACCCGGAATGCTTTTTCGATGCGCGTCAGTTCGAAGATAATGCGCACCGGCGGGCATAGGCCACACAGCAGCAGTTCCCCGTTGCGTTCTCGGCAGCGCTGCATGGCGCGCACAATCAAAGTCAGTGCGCTCGAATCGACAAAGGTGACGGCGGCCAAATCAAGAATGATATAGCGCACGCCCACCGTCAGCAAGGCATCAAACTTCTGCTGCACCTGCCGCAAATGGAGCACATCAAACCGTCCGCTGATTTCCAGCATTCCAACAGCGGAGTCCAACTGATACATCGTGCAGATCACAGGATTTCCTTTGGAGCACAGGCAAGCCGGCCTGTCTGCTCCTGTCTCCAGTGTGCACAAAAAAGACGTGAAAGACATCCGCCATATTGTGTAGTATCTTTACGCCTTTTGTGGAGATGCAGCTTACTGGGCGCTCCACTACACCCTTCCCTGTGTGCTAAGGGGGCAAAGCAGCGTGTCCACCTAGTCGTCGAACAAGATCACACCGCGCGCCACGGCGCCGGCAAGCATATCGGCATAGGCTGTGTTTACCTGCTCCAGCGTATAGGTGCGGCTGACAAGCTGGTCCAGGTCAAGCCGCTGCTGCAGATAGAGTTCCGCAAAAAAGGGAAAGTCGCGCGCTGGGCTGGCGCTGCCATAGTACGAGCCTTTGACGGTTTTTTCTTGGCGGGTGATCGTCGCGCCCGGTAGATTGGTGCTGCTGCCCATCGGCGCCAGCCCGGCCAGGATGATCGTGCCGCCGGGCCGGGCAGCGGCCAGACAGGTTTCCTGCACAGCCGGCAGCCCTACGGCTTCGATTGTGTAGTCGGCTCCCCGCCCATGCGTCAGCGCCTGGATCGACGCAACCGTGTCCGGGCCGGCAAGCAAGAAGTCCGTGGCGCCGCAGGCCAGCGCCAGCGTACGCTTGCTTTCCGCCTGGTCGATGGCAATGATGCGCGCTGCACCGGCCAGCTTTGCGCCCAGCACAGCGCTGAGGCCGACGCCGCCCGCGCCAAAGACAGCTACACTGCTGCCGGGGCGCACCTGGGCCGTGTTAAGCACTGCACCCACGCCCGTGGTCACCGCACAGCCGATCAGCGCTGCCACCGGCAGCGGCACCGCATCCGGCAGCGGTACACAGCAGGCTTCGGGCACGACGATCCAATCGCTAAAACAGCCGAGGGCGCTGTAGTGGTAGATCGGTTTGCCGGCTTGCGAAAAGCGTGTCGTCCCATCCAGCATGGTGCCGGCCCATATCGGCTCGACATAGGCTGCGCAGAGACTAGGGCTGCCGGCACGGCAGTAGAAACAGCGCCCGCAGTTGGGCGCCCAGTTGAGCGCTACATGCTGGCCCACATGCACATCCGTCACATCAGGACCTAGCTCCTGAATAATCCCCGCGCCTTCATGGCCCAGCACTACCGGCAGGGGATGTTGGGTGGCGCCGCTGACAATATGCCAATCACTGTGGCAGACGCCTGCCGCCGCCACCTTGATCAGCACCTCACCGCCGCGCGGCGCAGCCAGTGTTACTGTCTCAACTTCAATCGGGCCGCCCACTTTATGCAGCACCGCTGCTCGCGTTTGCATCATTGGTTCCTTCTGTTGTTCTTGCCGTTTGTCTGCTGCGCCGGCCTTGAGGCCGCAATGCTGCGGCCGGTGCTGCTGTGCGTATTCGCCACTTCGCATTATACTAAGTCCTGCCCAGACGCCGGCTATTTGAAGGCGGCGTGTTCACAGCGCACACAATTGCTATGGAAAACATCCTTTTTACTGTCGTCCCGATTCTGAAGGCATTACTCGAACTCACCGCTGCTCTTTGCGTCTTAATCGGCCTCTTTTGGACCCTGTGGCTGGCTGTGCGCAACCTGCGCCACCTGAGCGATCCTGACGTGTTGGCACACCTGCGAGTAAGCTTCGGCAGTTGGCTGGTGCTGGCGCTTGAATTTCAGCTTGGCTCGGATATTTTGTCCACCACCGTTGCTCCTTCGTTTGCCGAACTGGGCAAATTGGCAACCATTGCCGCCATTCGCACGCTGCTCAACTATTTCCTGCAAAAGGATCTCGATGCCGTCAAGCGGGGACGCGCTGAGTCGGATCTGGCGCAGCCGGACATCGTGCTGCACGACGCTTAGGCAAGGCTAATGTGCTGCCCTTATTGCGCGTCCAGGCCCGCAGACAATATGGCTGCGGGCCTGGATTACCACGAGGAGGAGAAACCCAAAAGGGAGAAACGCAATTGATATTTGTGCGCAGTTCAGATGCCCATCTGCGCCTCCGGCGCCGCACGCAGCCGCATTGCCCGTTCCATGCCGCGCTGCATGACACATAAAATGCTGGACAACCACTCCTGGTCGATATGCTCCTTGGGAATGCTGCTGCAAGCGCCGGCATCCCAAACCTGCTGGCGGTACTGGCGCTGCACTTCAGGCAAGAGAGCCACCACGTGCACTTGCGGATTACACTGGAGAATTTCGCGCACCAACTCCGGTGTTGCTGCTCCACCAAGCGACCAATCGAGCACAACGACATCATCTGCACCGGCCTTAACCCGCTGCATCAGCGCGACTTTGGTCGTCGCTGCCGCTGTCGTCACGTGCACGGGTGTAAATTCCAGCGCCGAACAGCTTACTGATTTGAGCAGTTCTAGAAATTCGGCTTCCGGTGTGGCAAAGAGCAAGCGTAGCTGCATGGTGTATCTCCGTACTCAGCATAAAGGCAAAAGGATCAAGCGTCTATCGGGGAAAACACCACAGATAGGGGGCAAAAATCCTGACATGTTACGTATACTCCGACAGCAGACCGCGTGCCAGCGCATACTGCACCAGGTCGGCTCGGCTGCTGAGCGCCAACTTCTCCATGATGCGCGCCCGGTAGGTCTCCACTGTTTTTGCGCTCAGCGCCAGCTTATCGGCAATCTGGGCGGCGGTGTAGCCCAACGCAAGCTGCTTGAGCACTTCCCGCTCGCGTTCGCTCAGGCTTTCATAGGTGTCTTGGTCCGGCCCACCGCGCAGGTGGCCCAGATAATCCTGCAGCAGCAGCTTGGTGGCGGCAGGATAGAGAAACGCTCCCCCTGCCGCCACGGTGCGAATGGCGTCCAGCAGTTCCGTGTCGACGGTTGATTTGAGCACGTAGCCGGCGGCGCCGGCTTTGAGCACGGGAAATAGATAGCGCTCCTGGGCATGCACCGTCAAAATTAGCACATAACATTGCGGCAGTTCGGCGCGGATGCGGCGCGTTGCCTCCAGCCCGTCCATTTCCGGCATGGAAATGTCCATGACAATGACGTTGGGGCAGAGCGCATGTGCCTGGACGATCGCTTCCAGCCCGTCGGCTGCCTCACCCACCACAGTCATATCGGGTTCGGCTTCAATTAGTGCTTTGACGCCAAGCCGGACAACCATATGATCATCTGCCAGCAAAATACGAATTTTTGGCATGAAAGCTTGCAGCGCTCCTAGGCTAGCGGCGCCTGGCCGCGCACGAGCGTGCCCTGGCCTGGCGCCGAAACAATCGTCAATTCCCCGCCGATCATGCGCATGCGTTCGCGCATCCCCAGCAGCCCCAGACCGTGGCGGCCATTTTCCGCTGACGGCGCATTGGGGTCAAAGCCGATGCCGTCGTCGCAGATCTCCAGCGTCACTGCCGATGGTTGGCGGCTGAGCACCACCTGCACGTGGGATGCTTGGGCGTGGCGCCCCGCATTACTCAATGCCTCCTGAGCCACGCGGTAAAGCGCCAGCGCCACCTCGCCCGGCAGCCGTTCCTCCAGACCGCGGATCGCAATTGTTGCCTGCATGGCGTCATGTTTGTTGAATTCATCGATGCGCCATTCCAGCGCCGACCCCAAGCCGAGATCGTCGAGAATCGTGGGGCGCAGGTCGAGCGCCACCCGCCGCACATCCTCTAAGGCGTGGGCGGTCAGTTCGCGCAGCTCCTGCACGCGCTTCTGCGCCTCCGCCGGATTATGGGCACGTTCGAGCAGGCGCAGATGAACCAACAGCGAAGTGAGCGCCTGCGCCGCTTCGTCATGCAGTTCGCGTGCCAGCCGTCGCCGCTCATCTTCCTGCGCCAGCAGTATCTGGCGTGAAAGCTGCTGCATTTCCTCAGCGTCGCGCTCCAACTGTTCCAGCATGGCGTTGAAGGTGTCGGCCAGCCGTTCAAACCGTTCGTCGCTGTTGTCGCCGAGCTGGACATGTACGTTGGCTGCTCCGGCGCGCACGGCATCGACAGCCTGCTGGAGGTGGTCGAGCGGCTTCAAGGCCAGCTTGAGCACCCAACTGTTGACAAAAAAAGAGATGGTCAGCCCTGCGGCGGCAAAGAGCGCAATTAACTGTAGATGCAGATCGTCAGGGTAGGTTCTGACATGCCAGACGGTGACTGTCGTGCCAAGCACCGCCCCCAGTGTCACGACTGCCAGATTGGCCAATAGAATTTTATAAAAGAGCGGTGTGCGCAAGAGAGAGCGGCGCAGGCTGGTCAGCCGTTTCATCATTGTCCAGTGTACCACAGCCGCCGGTTCGCTTGCGATTCAAGTCCGCTTGCGCCCCAGCAGGCGCAGCGCCAGGAGCACGGTTGCCAGCGGCCACACCCAAGCCAGATCGCCGGGGCCGCCCGGCCCGGTGCGCGGCGTCGTGCACTGAATACGGATCAACTTGTAGTTCGCCGTGACCGCAGCTAGCGCCTCATCTGTCATGCTGCGCGGGTCGACGCCCGCCGCATAGGCGGCAAAGCCGCTGTTGATCAACACCTGGCGCAGCAGCGGCAGCCGCTGCGCATCGGGTAGATCAGTGACATCGCGCGCCTCGCCTGTCCACCAACTGCCGTCGGGCAGCCACACCTGCACCTGTGGAATCGCAATCAGGTTGCGATACCAATCCGCCAGCGCGCCAAAGCCTGCAGCGCAGTAGATATCGTCTCCAATCTCGGCAAAATTGACCGGCGTGCGGCGCAGGCGGCCGCTTTTGCGCCCTGTGTGCGTCAGCACCATGATGTAGCCGCTGTAGGAGTTGTCCATGCCCCAACGGTGCAGCCCCAGCCGCCACAGCAGCAGCATAAATTTGTTGCCGTACTTAAAACCTTGACGCAGCAGTGCCTCACCTTGTGACAGCCCCGCCTCATTCTCTGCTCCTATGCCCGTTGTCATTGCTCGCACTCCTTGGTCATTCGATCCACAAAAGCGGCGATGGCGGCGGCGGCCCGACTAGTGCGGCGATGTAGGCGCAGCACTCAGCGGTCACATCGAAATCAGCCGCGTCCAAATAGCCGGCAGGCAGCATGCGTTCGCCGCCAGTCGCCTGCGCCAGCGCAATAAGTTTCGTCTGCCATTCGCCATCCACTTTGCAGGGGGCCGGCAGTACGCCCGACGCTCCTTGCGCCCACGCCTCCACGGCAGCCGCTCCCACCAAAGCGGCCAGCCGCCGATCGATGGGGCTGGCCAGCAGCCGCGTAGACCGCTGCGCCGTGTTGAGCTTGATCTGGCGGCAGCGCAGCCCCAACCGCTCCTGCACCTGCTGCACCAGATAGGCGCCGGCCCCTGCCGACATGCTGAAGACACGCTGCCCCGATCCGTCCAAGCCGGCGCTGCCCAGCAGCTCCGCCCAATAGACGCGCTGCCCATCCTGCTCGCTGTGCACCCCTTCCGCCACCACCACCGTGCACACCTGTTGGTGGGCGAATACGGCGGCAATGCGTTCCAGCACGGCGTCAATCTCCACCGGCGTTTCCGGCAGCAGGATCAGGTGCGGGGGATCATCCGGCTGCCGCCGCGCCAGCGCTGCCGCTGCCGCCAGCCAGCCGCTGTGGCGCCCCATCACCTCAACCACGGCCACCTGGTCGAAGCCGCGCATCGCGCGCAGATCAAGACCGATCTCCTGGGTGGTGTAGGCGATGTAGCGGGCGGCGCTGCCGTAGCCGGGCGTCGCCTCACAGCCGGCCAGATCGTTGTCAATGGTTTTGGGGATGCCGATCACCTGCAGGGGGACACCGCTGCGCTGTGCTTCGGCTGCCAGCCTCTGCGCAGCGGCCATGGTGCCGTTGCCGCCGATTAGAAAGACGGCGTTGATCGCGGCGGCCTGTAGATTGGCGACGATACGGCTGAAGTCGCCTTCGGAGGGGCGAAAACGGCTGCCGCCCAAAGCCGCTGCCGGCTGTCGTGCCAACTGCGCTAGCGCACGCCGGCTCAACCCGCTCAGGCCGGCCCAATCCCCGTGCAGCAGTCCCTGGAGGCCGTAGCGGCTGCCATACAGAGCGTAAGCGACAGGTGAGGACGTCTGCGCTGCGGGTGGATGAAGCTCTTGCCAGTGTTTGATGACGGCCGCCAGACTGGCGTTGATCACAGGTGTGGGGCCGCCGCACTGGGCGACGATGGCGTTCATGTGGCTGTCATGCCTTGTCAGCCCAAAGGTGAGCATATTTGAGACCGCTGCCGGTGTTGAACAAGACGACCGATTCCTGCGGCTGTATCCAGCCCTGCTCCAATAGATGCACCTGCGCCGCCAGGCAGGCTGCCCCTTCAGGGGCCGGAAAGATGCCGCTGCGGCTGCCCATGATGCGCGCATAGCTGAGCATCTCCCCATCCGTCACCGTCAAGGCCACGCCGCCGCTGGCGCGGATCGCGCGTAGGATAAGAAAGTCCCCGATGGCCACCGGCACACGCAGCCCATCGGCCACGGTTTTGGCGCCCTGCCACAGTTCGGCAAACTCTACGCCCTGCTCATACGCGCGCACAATGGGGGCGCAGCCGCTGCTTTGCACGCTCACCATGCGCGGGCGCCGCGAGTCGATCAGACCCATCTGCTCCATCTCGTCAAAAGCTTTCCACATGCCGACCAGACCGGTGCCGCCGCCGGTGGGATAGATGATGACATCGGGCAGACTCCAGCCCATCTGTTCGGCCACCTCATAGCCCATTGTCTTTTTGCCCTCAATCCGATAAGGCTCGCGCAGTGTGCTGACATCAAACCACCCATACTTGGCCACACCCTCGCGCACCTTGGCGCCGCAGTCATTGATCAGCCCATTGACCAGGTTGACTTCGGCGCCCAACTCGCGACATTCCACTTGGAACAGGCTGGGCACATCCATCGGCATGTAGACATGCGCAGGCAGTCCGGCCGCCGCCGCATACGCGCTCATGGCGCCGGCGGCGTTGCCGGCGCTGGGGATTGCCAACGCCGTAGCGCCCAGCTCCCACGCACGGCTGACGGCCATACTCAGCCCGCGCGCCTTAAATGAGGCGGTCACATTCAGCCCTTCATCTTTTACATACGTGCCGGCGCAGCCAATCGATTCCCCCAGCCGGCGCGCATGGTGCAGCGGCGTCCAGCCTTCGCCCAGCCGGAGCATGGCCCAAGTGTTCTGCACCGGCAGCACCTCTTCATAGCGCCAGAGACTTGGCTCGCGCTGCGTAAGGCTCTCCTTGGTCAGCGTCTGCCGGGCCTTCTCCAGATCATAGCGAGCCAGCAGCGGCTTGCCGCACTCGCTGCAGAGGTTGATCAATTGGTCAGAGTCATAGTGCTTGCCGCAGTAGCCGCATTCCAGGTAGGTCAGGGTAGAGCGTGTTTTAGTCATATAATGCTCACAAGCAATGGATAGTGGGTGCAAGAGATGATGGATGTTGGAATTGTAAATGATGGCGACTGAACATGGGAAATTGCGAGCTTACACTTCACCTCCCTTCATACCCAACTATTTACCTTGACAAGTTCTCCTCCTGTAGCTACAATTCTGGCCATGCCGGAAAGCGTCCTTTTTGAAATCGTATTTAGTGATGCCGCCCTTGCTCACTTGGCGACAATCGAGCGCCGAGATCATACGCTTCTGTTCGACATGATTGAACAGCAGTTGGCTTTTGAACCAATGCTGCGAACACGCAACCGTAAACCATTACGGATTCCAAATGCAGTCAACGCTGCTTGGGAATTGCGCTGCGGCATGAACAACCGCTACCGTGTATTTTACGCTGTGAACCCAACAGATCACCTTGTCGTTATTCTAGCGCTTGGCAGAAAACAAGGGAACCGGCTGTTCATTGGCAAAGAGGAGATGGAGCTATGAAAATTGCCCCGCTGGCTGAGGTGAAGGATCGGTTCAGCGCCTATATCGATGAAAGCCGTGATTCACCAGTGATTGTCACGCGTAACGGCAGACCTGTTGCTATGATTATCGCTATTGACGAAGAAGAAGATTTGGACAGCCTGCTGCTGGTGCACAACCCGCGCTTTCTACAGATTTTAGAGGAGGCGCAGCGCCAGGTGCAGGCAGGGGGCGGCGTCTCTCTTGCTGAGGTGCGCAGACGGCTGGCGGCAGATGCCGGCGCGCAGCCGGATGCTTCCGCCGGCCAGGGCGGCTAACGTCAGCCGTCACCTCGCGCATACACGTCCTTATTCACCACATCGCTGGGCTGTTCGCCGCGGAAAAAGGCCAACAGCTGTGCCACCGCCATTGTTTCCATGCGCTGCCGCCCTTCTCGTGTGACGGAGGCCATGTGGGGCGTAGCGATCACACTGGGGTGGTGGCGCAGTCGCGATTCGACAGGCAGAGGTTCGGGGTCAAAGACATCCAGCCCGGCGCCGCTCAGCCGGCCGCTGTCAAGAGCCTCAAGCAGCGCCTCCTCATCTACCAGGCTGCCGCGCGCCAGATTGAGCAGATAGGCGCCCTGCTTCATCTGGGCAATGCGGCTGTGGTTCATCAATTTGTAGGTCTCGGCTGTGGCTGGGCAGTGCAAGCTCACAAAGTCCGCTTCGGTAAGGACGCGTTCGAATGAGGCAGGCTCGATGCCGAGCGCAGCGGCTTGTTCGGATGTGACAAGCGGGTCGAAGCCGAGGACGCGCATGTCGAGACCCAGCCGGCATATCTGCGCCACACGCCGCCCGATGCGCCCCAGCCCCACCAGCCCCAACGTCTTGCCTTGCACCTCGTCTCCCATCAGCAGACCGTTGCGCGGTCCCCAGCGGCCGGCGTCCAGGTTGTCGTTGCCCTGCTTCAGCCGCTTGGCCAGCCCCAACAGCATGGCGACCGTGTGCTCAGCCGTCGATTCGGTGGGGCCGTCGGGCGTGTTGGTCACGACAATCCCGCGTGCGGTGGCGGCGGCCAAATCGACATTATCTACGCCGATGCCGGTGCGGGCTATCAGCTTCAGGTGGGGACAGGCATCCATTACCTCGCCCGTGTAGTGCAGCAGTGAGGAGGCAATAATTGCCTGCGCCGGTCGGGCTGTGGCGTAGATGGGGGCGCCGGCTGCCGGCAGCAGCGTCGCCACTGTGGGTGGCAGCAGCGCCAATGTGTCGTCAAACAAGGAGGATTCAAGCCAAATATGGGTGAGTGGAATGGCGGGCATGGCAAATTGCCTGTTCGTTGAGGAGTCCCGCGCCGGCAGGATTCCATTGGGTGGATGGGCGGCTGCGCACCGCAAGGCTACGCCACGGCCCGACCGGCGTCCGGCGGCAGCGGCGGTCCCCCGCGGCTGTAGGTCACTTCGTGCAGGACGACCAGCCAATCAAAGTCACGAAAGCTGGCCGCGTTCAGGGGCATATAGGTCGAGTTGCGCACGCTGCCGGCCCGTTCGGGCAAGGCGGCGATCTGTGCGGCGGGCAGACTGTGGCCGCTGTGCGTGGGAATGAGCTGCACCGGTTCGGGCGGACCGGTCAGCAGCGCTTCGAGCGTGCCCGCTTGCGGCTGGCCGATGCCATTATCCGTCGAGACGCCCACGCCCGTACCTATCACGGCATAGGCTGCGCCTAAGAGCACCCGCAGTTGCGCGCCCGCCGGCCACCAGACGATGTGGTGGGGGCCAAGCTGCCACTCCACTGGCCCGTCCTGCAAATGGCGGTTGTGGGCAAAGACCAGCACCTTGCCGCGCCCGCGCTCATGCGCTACGGCATAAACCAAGTTGTCCGCCATCATCGCATCGCGAATGCCGAGCGGCCGCGCTAGCCGGTCACTGCTTTGCGCCAGCGCAGCATGATAGTTGAGCAACTGCCGTGCCGCCACCGCATACTGCAGCGCCTCGCTGTGGCGATCCTGGTCGCTGGCGGCCACCAATGCGGGGCGGCGCACTTCCAGTTCGGTGATCAGATCTTCCGTCTCCAAACGCAGGGCGGCGGCAACCGACAGCCCCACGGCTTGCGCCGGGTCCATCATCGCCGCCGGATTCTCCCAGGCAGCGTCTTCGCCCAGCAGATCGTCGATGCGCCGCTGCCGCGCCTGGCTGTGGCCGTTGTCCAGCGCAGCCAGATAGTCGAGCGCAAAGTACAGAAGCTGGCGGGGGCTGTCGGTGCCGGTCATCTCGGTGGGGCTGTCGCAGCCATAAAAATGCAATTTGACCGTGTGGGCCGGATCGGCGTTGTGCTGCCGCATCCACTCCACCAGGTCGCGGTTGGCGGTCAGCCGGCCAAAGCCGTGGCTGAAGCCGCTTTCCGCCAGCGCGTCATACGACGACGGGCCGCGCCCCAGCACATACTCATTGACCAGGTGGCCGCGCGAGAAGCTGCTCTCGATGGCAATGGCGCTGTAGCCATGCGCCGCCACCAGCCGCTGAAAGAGCCGGTTGCGCAAGAGCAGAATTTCCTCCCCGCCGTGCAGCGCTTCGCCCAGCCCCAGCAATGCCACGCCATCGCCCAGCGCAACGACCAGCCCGTCGACCGCGGCGTGCAGGCCGGCGTCTGCATCGAGCGAGAACGCCCGCGCCGCGCCCGCCACCCACTCTGCCGGCGTGGCGTAGGCAGGCATTATATTGTCCGTTGTTCCCATGCTTCCACTATAGCAAAGGGCAGGCGCGGCGTCAATGGCGAGGAGGGATTTTCTGGGGAAGTGGGGTGGCTGTGCATGATACGATCGGCAGGTAGGTAGGCTTGCTCTACGCGGCTACAAAATGCCCATTAAATCCGCCTTGCTGTCTCACTCATTATAGATACCGTGAGTTGAGAAGGGGCGCACGACCACCGTCACTTCTACATGCCGATTGAGCCGGTTTAGAATGGTTAGCAGCCGGTCAATGGTAAACCGTGCCAGTTTTACCCGCCGGATGCGAGAGAAATCAGCGGCGGCGATACCGGTAAGGTTTGCCGCCTCACGCACTGTCAGTTCTCTTTCATCCAACGCTTTGATAATCTGTGCGGCTAAGGTGCTGCGCAATTGCTCTGCATCCGCATTGGCGACGCCAAAGTCACGGAAGACGTTGCCGCTGCCGCGCACTAGCTCCATCTCTTCGTTCTCTTCATGATTCATGCCAGCATCTCCTTCAACCTTTTCAAGCGTGCCCTCACCAGGTCAATTTCCTCCTTCGGGGTTTTGATCCCTGTTTTCGATTTTTTTTGAAAGACATGGACCACCCAAATCGCCGCATCCAGTTGTACCGCATACACCACCCTGTAGGCATTGCGGCGGTAGGACAAAGCAATTTCGAAAATACCCGACTCGAAGCCTTTCAATGGTTTGACGACTTCAGCCTTGCCGCCTTCGGCGGCAATAGTGAGAGCCCGTAATACCTCCAGGCAAGCACCTTCAGGAAAATCTTCAAAATCCTTACGGGTAGCCTTGATTCAAGAGATCGGCCTGGTATCCCTCATCATAAAATTATGTTGTCAGATATGACAACAATTGTCAATCCTTAGGTAGTGTTGCAGCTTTCGGTGGAAGAGTTTGGAAAAAGAGATGACATCCTTTAGAACAGGTTTATCTAGCACCAAAAAACAGGAGTTCATCTCTGATGGCAAGTGTACACAAAGCAGCGGTCTATGTGCTGCGCTGAATCTGGTGTATTTCGGCGCACCGACCCAGCGCTGCCTTTTTCACAAACTGCGCAATATCGCCCAAGCCATTGCCCTGCCCAAAGGCTTAACCCGCACACAACGCAGCCGCCAACGCAAAGCCATCCTCAAACCGTTCCGTGAAATCTGGCAGGCAAAACGCTACACCACCGCCCTGCAGCGCTACCTCCAGGTCGTCCGCCACTTCCGCAAAAGTCAACCTGACGCCGTCGCCGCACTGCGCCGAGATTTCCGCCACACCGTCGCCTTCTATTCCCTCTCGGCTACCTATGAAACACACTTCCTGCGTACAACCAGCCATCTGGAACGGTTCAATCGCACCTTGCGCACTCAGTTCAATAAGGCAACCGCCTATCATTCTACCCAAGGCCTCTTGGCTGTCATCTCTCAACAAATTACCCTTTTCAATGCCTAAACTAATTTCCACCGAATTAGATACACTACAGCGGAAAAATTTCTGGGGAAGTGGGATGGCTGTGCATGAAGCGATCGGGTAGGTTGCATGCTCGCTCTACCCGGCTACAAAATGCCAATCAAATCCGCCAGCTTGATAGCTTTCTTTTCCCCACTCGCCAGCAGTAATATACTGTCCGGTTCGGATGCAAACCAGGCAAAGGTTGACCAGGCGAGATCGGAAACAAGTTTTCGGTAAGCAGGATGCGCCCTGTCGTTAAAGGCGGTCACGAATGCAATGTTGCTTTCCGTATAGCCGGCTTCCAAGGTTACATTCAAAAGTGCGTTTCTTCTGACTTGGTTGATAGGCCCATCGCTCGCCACAACTTCAACGAACACAATTAAGATGCCATCTGCCCCTGTGTCTATCAGAATAATATCGGGTAGATTCTTGTGCGCTTCAATAATAATGCCCAGCCGCTGTGCCAGCGCCTCGTCCCTGGCTATCACCTTGTTGCCAGGTTCACTCAGCCAGAGCACGGCCGGGGTGAGGAGAAAGCGAGGCGCAAACTCCTCTATAACCGCTTTGGCGATATGTGAGCTAAGCCCAGGCGAAAGCAGCCGGGACTCTCCATTAGGAAAGTTTATCCTTATGGCGTCGGCATGAAAAGTCGCTCGCTGCTTGATAAGATGCTGGCGAGCCAGGGCAGACTTGCTAAGATGAGCAGCCTGCCATTGCTGGATGCGAGCGGCAAGTTCTTGGCTGTCGATATTCTCATCGAACAGCAAAGCGAAATCCTGGGCAAGAGCATATTTGGGCTTAGCCGATGTGGTAGGCAGACCCGGTCTCTCCACGACAGCGCCGGTTGGCGCCAGCCCAAACCGTATCGTCTCGTCTCGAATGGATTCTCGCGAGTTGTCTGCATACCAAGCGCCTGGGCTGCGTTTGCTGCGGTTTGGCGAGAGGCTGCGCACAATCCAGCCTGCTCTTGCCTCAGCAGAGAGCATAGCGGCTTGCGTGTCGGTCATGATAACCACCTGGTTGGGACGTATCCAGCGATCCATGCCGTGAATCGCTCCTGCATAGAACATCACATAGATCGTTTTGGCCGCCATCTCGCGGACAACATAGGTGCGGTTTTCAGCGCCTTCAGGAAAGATAAGTGGAAGCCGGGCTGCAATGGTAGCGAGGCGGGGAACCACTGGCAGTGATTCGGCAGCCGACTGCTGTGGTAATGTCATTCTCTTACCCCATAAAAACTGGCGACAAGCGATTCCACCTCTGCGTTCGTGGCGCCGGTTGTCAGTATATGTTCCAGCTTCTGCATCTGATCAACGTCTGGCATTGGCAAGGCGTTTAGTTCATAAGCTGATACTGCGACACTGCCGCTGATACAACGAAAGGCGCAATCTACAACCTTCGTATTTAAAAGAGCGCAGACAGTTTCCAGCTTTACTCGCGCCTGTCCATTCGCCCGCACCATGTTGAGATGGTTTTCTACGACAACCCCGCCATGCTGATCGAGAAAGGATTGGGGCAAAACTGCGGCAATCAGGCGGCGCTGCTGCTCTTTCGCCGTAGTCCTTTGCACCAAGATGCATGACCTGTTTGTGATTAGAAAATTTTGGTTGTCATGCAGACAAATATAAGGCACGTGGTTGCGGCGTGCTGCGCTAAAATGAAACCGGTTGGGCAAGACTGACTCTGCCCAGATCAGCGGCAGCGTGCCCGTCCGATCGGGATCAACTCTAAGTTGGGTTTTGTGTCTGTTCCAGACTAGCGGCCCCGTGCTGACGGAATAGCCATAATTCGCCAAGCGCGCACGCATCTTGAGGATCTGCTTGAATAATGCCGCTTGGCTATGCTCGCGCGGGAGAAGCCACGGCTCTTCACCCCTTGCCACAGCATAGCGGCCTACAGGCTCCACCGACACGCTGTTGCCATCATCGGCCGGCTGCAAGAAGTGCACCGCCGCCAGCCGATCTGCTCTAGGCCCTTTTTTGTACACGGCAAGCAGCATTTCCTGCAGAACATCATCAAACACGCCTTCGCGGTCGGTAACAAAATCCATGCTGTATGGCGGCGCAACTTCCGCCAGCAAATTGCGCAGCGCCTTGAAATATTGGCCGCCCAGAAAGGAAGTAGGGGTCACATAAGCGATAATGCCGCCTTCAGCGACTAAGCGCACGGCCAAATCCGTAAATACCCCATACAGGTTGGCATGGCCAAAGAGCGAGCGGTTGTACTGGGCGCGCAAGCTGGGAGCAAGGGTCAGCCTGCCATAGGGTGGATTGCCGATGACCAGATCGTAGGCGCTTTCTTCCGTCAGCGCGAGCGCGTCCTCGACACGAACGACGGTAGAGACTCGCTGGTTGGCTGCCACGCACAGGGGCAGCAGCGCAATTTCGAGCAGCACCTCAGCCATCCAAGCCGCGAAAACGTCAATTTCAATCCCCCGCAGCCGCGCAGTGATGTTGGTAAGCTTATCCAGAGCACTTGCTGCACCTGCCTCTTCTAGCGCCTGCCACATCCGCAGCGCAACAGGAGCCAGAAACGCGCCGCCGCCGCAGGCGGGGTCAATCACGCGCCCCTTGCGCCAATCGAAGCCGGCTTCCGTTGCCATGTCCAGCAACCGGGTCACCAGGCCCGGCGGCGTATAGTACGCCCCTAGCTCTGCGCGCAATTCGTTCGGTAGGGTCGTCGTATACAGCGTGCCCATCAAATAGGCGGCTTGGTGGGTAGGGTGAAGAACAAGCATCTGCGCCAGTTCCTCCACCAAAGCGCCGGCGTCCGGCTGTGGCAGTGCCGGCGTCAGGTCAAGCGGCTGAATCGGCAGGCTGCAGTGCTGGCGTGCGCACATCAATTCCCAATAGCGCCGTAGGACAGCCGCACAGAAGCCTCGTGCGTAGACAACCCGCCCGGCCACAGGCTGCGCGGCGGCATCAGCGCGGGCCGCCGCCTTTGCCGCTTGAAAGGCATTGCCATCCGGCGCGTCGAATTGCTCCACGTCCGCTTCAGGTGTGGTCAGCTCTAATGTCAATTGCGCTGGCAAGTTTTTCAACACCGTAATTGTGCACCTGGCTTGAATGACGGACTGCAACGTACTATGGACGTTTCCTGTATTCACTGTTGATAGTCTACCAGGATTTATCTCTCTGTCCACCATAAAGGGGGAGGTTCAAAGGGCACAATGGCGACGGTTGGTTTAGAAAAGTCGCTGGTCAATCAAAAATCTGCATTGCCTACCTGCACCGCATCTTCATCCAGCACCAGCGCAAGGCTGTCCACCAGTTGGTCGGCGTTGGCCTGGCTGAAGATGATGGGGGGCTTGATCTTGAGCACGTTGTGGTCGGGGCCATCGGTGCTGATCAGCACACCCAACTCGGCCATACGGTTGGCGATATAGGCGGCCTGCTCGCCTGCCGGCTGGCGCGTCTCCCGATCCAGTACCAACTCAATGCCGATGTACAACCCCAGCCCACGCACGTCACCGATCAAAGGATGGATGTCCATCAGGTGGCGCAGGCGCATCATCAGGTGGCTACCTACCGTCAGCGCATTGGCCTGCAAGCCCTCTTGCTCGATCACTTCCAGCACAGCCAGCCCAATGGCGCAGGAAACGGCATTGCCGCCAAAAGTGTTGAAATATTCCATGCCGTTGGCAAACTTGCGTGCGATCTCCGGCGTGGTGATCACCGCAGCCAGCGGATGACCGTTGCCCGCCGGCTTGCCTACGGTGACGATGTCGGGTACGACGCCCTGCGTGGCAAAGCCCCAGAAGTGGCTCCCCACGCGGCCAAAGCCGGTCTGCACCTCGTCGGCAATGCAGATGCCTCCGGCAGCACGCACCTGCGCAAAGGCCGTGGCCATAAACGCGTCGGGCAGCACGATCTGGCCGCCGCAGCCCATCAGCGATTCGCAGATAAAGCCGGCCACACCGCGGCCCTGCGCCTGGATGGCTTCCACCGCCGCCTGCACATGCCGCGCATAGGCGCGCCCGCTCTCCACGCCATAGCCGCGATGGGGGCCGCGATAGGGGTCGGGCATTACGACAGTCTGCACAAAGGGCGGCGCGCCTAGGCCGCCGGGGCCGGCATGTTTATAGGGGCTGACCTCGATTAACGCCTGCGTATGGCCGTGATAGGCGACATCGAGCGTAATCATGTCGAACTGGCCGCTGGCCATGCGCGCCAGCCGCAGCGCCAGGTCATTGGCCTCGCTGCCCGAATTGACAAAGAAGCAGACGCTGAGTGGAGCGGGGAGTGTGGCCGTCAACTCGCGCGCATAGTCGGTGATGCTGTCGTGCAGATAGCGGGTGTTGGTATTGAGCACACCCATCTGTCGCTGGCCTGCCGCCACTACGTGCGGGTGGCAGTGGCCCACATGCGCTACATTGTTGACGCAGTCCAAATAGGCGCGCCCGCGCTCGTCATACAGATGGACGCCCAGCCCGCGCACGATCTTGAGCGGCTCGCGGTAGGAGATGCTCAGGTTGTAGCCGATGCGCTGCTTGCGCGCGGCCAGCGTTTCGACCTTGCTTGCCGGCGGCTGCGGAAAGGCACGCGCCGGAATCCCCAGCAGCAGATTGGGGTCGAGTGACAAGCTGCAGTAAACATCGCTGCGGCTGGGTACGACTGCGGCGGGGAACGCTGCGTCCAGTTCCAGCAGGTCGCTGATGATCTGCAGGTGCAGGTGGGGCGGCCAACTGCCGGCAGCCGCAGCGCCGTCCGGCAGCGCGGCGATGGCCCCGATCTGTGCGCCCGCCTGCACTGTTTTGCCTACTTCCAGCGCCGTGGCCTCGGCAGAAGCCAGCCCATCGTAACGGGTGTAAAAGGGCGTGCCGTCGCCGGTGGCGTGGCGCAGCAGAACCGTTGCGCCGGGTGCATGTCCAGCCTCGCCGGCGGACAGTGCATGCACTATACCAGCCAGCGCGGCATAGACCGGCGTCTGCGGCGGCGCAAATAAGTCGATGCCGAGATGCAGCGCGGCCCGTTCGCCGGGCAGATCGCCGGTTAGTTTGCTGCCATCTTCCGCCGCCACCACGGTGCGTACCTCGCCATACCGGCCAATCGCCACCTTGCCGCCTATCCGGCTAAGGTGATAGGCCAGCGTGCTTGGCTCCAGGCGCAACGCCGTCAAATCGCTGCTCTGCACCAGGGCGCTGCCAATCGACAGGTCCAGCACAGTCACGTCGCCGTCACGCAAGTCAGCGTCGATCACCAGCGCACAGTGGTTGGTTTGCAGCCAGTCAACGATCCGCTCGCTCTGGGGCACGGGCGGCAGCCCGCAGGCGGCGCGCACTGTGTAGTGCGCCAGGCGTGGGTGGATGGCGGCGAGCCGCTCCAGCGCGGCCCAGGCCGGCCGTTCGCTGATCGACAGATATTCGTTGTCCGGCTCTGTCCGCCGCTGGTGGGCGGCGTGGCAGACGCTCATGGCCAGCCTCATGCAGACCAAGTCAAACAGGACGGCGATCTCTGTCTCCTGCAGCGGATAGACCGCGTGACAGCTGCCGGCGATCAGGGCGATGACCGCCAGGGGGTCGGGCTTGTCGAGCAAGGCATAGGCGGCAGCAATGGCCACCTCGGCAGCCGCAACGCTGTAGACCATGTCGCCAAAATCCAGAATCCCACTGATCTGCTGGCCGTGCACCAGCACGTTGTAGTCGTTGAGGTCGCTGTGAATGACGGCATGGCGCAGCGTAGGCAGGTGGGGCAGGCCGCCGCCGCAAAGCGCTCCAGCAGCTTGCTGACGAGCGCCCGGCGCTGCGGGTCAGCGATCTCATCTATCAGTGGTGGGATAACTGCCGCCGCCTGCGCGACATCCCAATGCAGGCTGCGGTGAAGGGCGGGATGGTCAAAACAGGCCAGTGCCGCCATAAGCTGGCCGGCGGTGCGGCCCAGAGCCGCCAGCAGACTGCGGCTGTGCGGCTTGACTAAGGCGAGCGGCTTGCCATCCAGGTACGTCAGCAGCCGCAGCATGTAGCGCTGTCCATCGTCCGCGCGGACGGTGACGATGGTGCTGCCGTCGCCGGCCGGCAGGGGCTGCGGGCAGATGGCGGCAGCGGCCTGTCCTGCCACGCACGCCAACGCCAGGTTCTGCGCCTCTAGCAGTTCTTGTGTCTCAAGCGCATTGGCGATTTTGAGCACGGCCTGCTCGCCATGGTCGCCGTAGACATAAAAATTCTGGTCGCGCTCAGAAGGCAGGGGCGACAGCTTACCGGCTATACCGAAATGCGCATAGAGCAGGGCTGTGGCCTCTGCCGGCAAGAAATGCGGTGCATGGAGAATGACGGACATGGGTGCCCCTGCCTGTTTTTGTACGATGATTGTGGCATGATGGTTGGTGCGCTTCTACGCCACCAAGGCCACCCCTTCAGCCGACGCTGCCAGAACGCCCTCTGCGGTGGAGAGCAGCGCCAGGCTGGGTTCGCTGCCTTCCATGCGCGTCCAGTGCAGACCGTCGCTCGATCGCCACAGGCTTTCGCTGTCGCTCAGCAGCCAGCCCCCGGCGTTTGCGGCCAGCGCATTGATCTGCTGCGGTGCGCCCGCCACCGGCGTAAAGCAGTGGCCGCCGTCAGTCGAGTGCCACAGCCCATTTTCTTCGGCGCCGGCCAGCACAACGCCGCTGCTGTGAAAGTCGGGTGCGGCGGCAATGGTCAGTACGACGCCATGCACGCCTTCGCTGCGCTTCCAGGCGCGCCCGCCGTTGGGCGAGCGATAAAGGCCATCCTCGGTGCCGGCAAAGACCACCTCCCAAGCCGGCCACGCACCTGCGGGTGCAGGCGGCGCCCAGGCCAGCGCCAAAACTTGGTAGTTGTGCAGCCCATAGTTTGCCGCCATCCAGGAGCGGCCGCGGTCGAGTGAGCGCAGCACGCCGCCCCCTTCGCTGCCTGCCAGCAGCACACCCGTTTCCTGCACACGGGGGTCGGCAGCCAGCGCCACCACACGCGCATCGACGCTGTCCATCCAACTGGCCTGCCAGCTGGCGGCCTCATCCAGCGTAAATGCGACACCCAATGGCGCGCCGCCAACCAGCAGCCGCCCTTCGGTGGCCAGGCAGCAGGCAGGAAATTGGTGGGGCTGCGGGACCGGCTGTAAAGCGTTATCTGTTGTTGTAATGGCAAACAGCCCTTCTGGACCAGCGCCCCAAAGACGCCCAGCCTGCGAGGACAAAGAGAGAAGAATCGGCACAGCGCAGTTCCTTTGCTAAATAGAATGCTAAATAGAAATTCTAACCAGAAGTGGCTGGAGTTTGTCTGGATTGTAGCACAGGCGTTGAGGATTGTCCGATCTGGCGCAAATGTGGCGTGTGCGGTAAGATGGCTGGCAGCAATAGAAGCCCCAGTTACCAAACGAACAGTCAATATTGGCTTGATCTCTGAATTTACCCGTTTATTCTAGTTGATAGGAATCTGCGTAAATACGCCGCCATGTCAAAAAATATGATTCCCTATGTCGCCACACAAGCTGACGCTCGCCGCCATCTGCAGCTCGGCATCAAGCGTATGGCAGATGTGCTGGCGCCGACGCTTGGCCCGGCCGGCACGCCGGTTTTTGTCGAAGGCAACAGCCGTGGCCGTATTGACCTGCTTGACGACGCCGCCACGGTTGCGCGGCGCATCATCAGCCTGGGCGATCCGCGGCTGGATGTGGGCGCTATGCTGGTGCGCAATGTTGTCTGGCGTGTCTCGCAGCGCGCCGGCGACGGTGGCGCCACCGCCGCCGTCCTGCTGCGTGCCATTCTCGACGACGGGCTGCGCCAGGTGACAGCCGGCGCCAACGCCATGCAGCTTGTGCGCGGCGTCCGTCTGGGTCTGGACACAGCGACGGCGGCA
This sequence comes from Caldilineales bacterium, assembly GCA_038205395.1. Classification (GTDB taxonomy): domain Bacteria; phylum Chloroflexota; class Anaerolineae; order Caldilineales; family Caldilineaceae; genus Fredericiella. The sequence goes on along the minus strand of JBBRBX010000035.1, from coordinate 6,544 downwards.
CTGCTCGCCCAAGCTCGCCCCTGCGGTGATGAGTCGCAGCTGGCCGCCGCCGCCCGTACCGTGACGCGCGATGACGAACTGTCCGCCATTTTAGGCGAGATGAGCTATCTGCTCGGCCCTGATGCGCCCGTGCAGATCGACACCTATGTGGCGCCCTACTTGCAGCGTGAGTATGTGGCGGGGGCAGTGTACAAGGCCAAAATCTCTTCCGCGCATTTTTATACGGAGAGCGAACGCAAGCGCGCTGCGCAGGCTGCCCCTGCCGTGGCGCTGCTGGATCACAATTTGAACAGCGCCGAGCAGGCGCTTGCCCTGCTGCAGGCGGCGATGGAAGCAGGGCGCTCCAGCCTGCTGATCGTTGCGCCTGACGTGAGTGGTGCGGCGCTGCATCTGCTCGTGGCCAACCATGTGCAGCCCGCCGACAAACGCAAAATGGCTGTGCTGGCGACCACAATCATGCTGCTGGGTGAAGAACGTAACTGGGCGTTGAATGACCTGGCGCTGCTCTCGGGTGCTGCTGTGCTGGGCATGCAGACCGGACACGGTGCGGCCAAGGCGACAGCCGCCGATCTGGGCTTTGCTTTGCGCGCCGAATTTAGCGGCGAGAAGCTGGCTGTTGTGGCCGAGCCGAGCCGCCGAGCCGAGGTGCAGGGGGAAATCGCGCTGCTTCGCAGCCGGCTCGACGCCATGCCGCTGGATGAGGAGCAGCGGCCCGCGCTCGAGCGGCGGATGGCCGCACTCAGCGGCGGTATGGGTGTGCTCAAGGTAGGCGCCATCTCAAAACTGGCGACCGAACTGCGCAAGAGCCAGGCCGAACGCACCTTCAAGGTATTGTCCTCCGTACAGCGCAGCGGGCTTGTCGCCGGCGCCGGCGCCGCCTATGTTCACTGCGTTGCTGCCGTGCAAGCGGCGGCGGCTGCGTCTGATCTCGACGATGATGTGCGCCTGGGGATGCGTGTGCTGGCCGGCGCTCTGTCCGCCCCGCTGCGCCAACTGCTGAAGAATGCACATGTGGAGCCGCCTGCCGTCATTATTCAGCGCGTGGCGGAAGCAGGCCCCCAGGCAACCTATGATTGGGAGCAGCAGAAGGTGGTCGATGCGCACAGCGCCGGCGTCGTAGATGCCGCTGATGTACTCGTGACCGTGCTGCAGTCGGCTGTCAGCGGTGCGATTATGGCCCTTTCCACCGATGCTATTGTCTATCATAAGAAACCTGTGCAGAGCTTCGAACCTTAGGAGCGCAGCAATGGTGTACACTGGTTTTCGCCCGCCGCTTGCTTTTCACACCAACATTCTGACGATCTTTCCCGGCATCCAGCCGTGGAGTCTGCCCAAGTTGGCGACCTGGGCGGTCGAGAATGGCTTCGCTGGGCTGGAGGTAGGGCCGGCAGTGCCGCTGGACGCCACGGATTTCGCCGAGGCGCGCCGGCGCGGGGCGACGCTTTTTTCGCTCACCTATGGGCGCAATGTATTGGCCGGGGAGCCGCAAGAGCGGGCCATGCATCAGCGCAACGTGCTGGAACGGGTGCGCTTTGCCGGCGAGCATGCAATCCCGCTTGTCGTGCTGGCCACAGGGCGTGCACCGAGGCAAAGTTTGCGCGCCAATCTGCCGGCTGTCGTGGATTGGTTGGGTGAGCAGGTGCTGCCGCTGGCGCGCCAGGGCGGTGTGACTATCGCCATCGAAAATTGCCCGGCGGTGGGCAATGTCGCCACCAGCCCGGCGCTGTGGCATGAACTATTTGAGGTGGCGCTGCCGGCGCCGGACCTGACCCTCTGTTTTGACCCCAGCCATCTCGTATGGCAGTTCGTCGACGCAACCGCCGCGCTGCGTCGCTTTGCGCCCAAGGTTGCCCACGTCCATGTCAAAGATGCGGCTGTGGACCGGCGGCGGCTGGCGGATGAAGGCATCGATGGCGAGGGCTGGTGGCGTTACACCCTGCCCGGCTGGGGTGAGCTGAATTGGGCGGCGCTGCTGGCTGAACTGCAGCGTACTGGTTACGCAGGCTGCCTGAGCATCGAACAAGAGGACGAGGTGTGGGACAAGAGCGAGGGGCAGATACTGCAATCTCTCTTGTGGAGCAAACGCTATTTGGAACAGTTTTTTGCACCTGCCGTCAGCGTACCGGCTGTCGAAGCCGCCGCTCCGGCCAAAGTAGCGGGCATCCAACCCATATAGGCGCGATGATTTGATAAAACGGCGGGAAGTCCGCCAGGCAGCAGGTGTATTGATGGCCGATTTGATTCCCATTGCGTTTGTCGGCGCCGGCCGTATGGCGCACATCCATGCTGATCAGCTTCAGCACGAGCCGCAGGTGCGCATCGTCGCCGCCAGTGATTGCGATCAGGAGCGGGCGCAGGCGTTTTGCGCCATGTGGGGCGGGACGGCCTACAGCGATCATTTGGATCTGTTGGCCCACGCCGCGCCTGCTGCCGTCTATGTCTGCACGCCCACGCCCACACATGCCCAAGTAGGTCTCGACGTTCTTAGCGCCGGTGTCGCTTTGTTTGTCGAGAAACCGCTTGATCTTGATCTGGCTGCTGCCCGCCGCCTGGTGGAAGCCGCCGAGGCGCGCGCTTTGCCGGCGATGACAGCCTTTCAATGGCGCTACACCGAAGCCTATCGCCGGGCGGAAGAGTTGATTGGTGACGAGGCGGTGGCGCTTGTCAATTTGCGCTGGTATTGGACGCGCCCTCCGCTGCGCTGGATGTGGGATCGCAAGCAGGCGGGCGGGCAGTTGGTGGATCAAAGCATCCACCTGCTGGATGTCAGCCGCGGCCTGGCAGGCGAGATCGAGACGCTTTATGCTGCCTACAACAGCCGCCAGGCCAACCACGAAGTCGAATTTGAAAATTGGGATAGTTATGCGGTGACATTGCGCTATGCCGATGGGGCAGTCGGCGTCAGCGCCAGCACCTATGCACTTTTCCCCGAAATTCAGGAGCCGCCGCGCGCCGATTTCAGCCTGCGCGACCGGCTGGTGCGCATCACCGACCGCGGCCTGCACCTGTTTACGCCGCAAGGGGTGCAGGAGTGGCCCAACCCCGAACCGCTGCATCGTCCGCTCAACCGCGCCTTTATTGCCGCTTTGCGCAGCGGCGACGCCTCGCATATTCGCACCCCTTTGCGGGTTGGCCTGCTCTCCACAGCCGCAGCGCTGGCCGCCAATCATTCGGCGGCCTGTGGAAGCCCCGTGCAGGTCGTGCACTTTCTGGAAGAAGCCTCGCGATGAACGACGCCACCGCACCCACCGTTGCCTTGGTCGCCATTGCCCGCCCCACCTTTGATGTGCCGCTGGCGCAGTCAGTGGCGGATGCGGCGGCGGCCTGCATCCGTGACGCCGGTTTTGTGCTGGCCGGCTCCGGCGCAGAATTGATCATGGATGCGGCGGGGGTTGAGGCGGTCAAGGCTGGGCTGGCGGCAGCCGAGTTCGACCTGCTTCTGCTGCTGCAGGCTTCCTTTGCCGACAGCACAATGGCGGTGCAGTTGGCGGAGTTAGCCTACGAGCGGCACGTTCCGATTCTGCTGTGGGCAGTGCCTGATGTGCGCGACGGCGGCAGGCTGCGCCTTAACAGCCTGTGCGGCATCAATCTGGCCGGCCATGCACTGACGCGCCGCCACATTGCCTATGACTATCTGTTGGCTCCCATTGCGGATGAGGGCGGAATGCAAAAACTGGCCGTTCTTGCCCGCGCGGGACTGGCGCGCCGCAGGTTGCAGGCGGCAGTGCTCGGTGTTGTGGGCCGCCATCCCGATGGATTTGACACCTGTGAGTATGATGCTGCTGCATTGCAGCGGCTGTTTGGCGTGACGGTGGAAGCGCTTGATCTGGCGGAACTGCTTGCCGCTGCGAAAATGGCCGGCAGAGGGTCGCGTCTGGCGTTTCTGGAGCGGGTGCGCCGCCATGCCGCCAATCTGGATGAATTTGACGCCGCCGCCACCAGCGGCACAGCCGGCGTCTACGTTGCGCTGCAGCAGCAGGTGGCGGCGCGGCGGCTGGCAGGGGTGGCGGTGCGCTGCTGGCCGGAGTTTTTTACTGAGCTAGGCTGCGCAGCCTGCGGCGCCATGAGTGTGCTCAACGAAGATGGCTGCCCGGCCAGTTGCGAAGCGGATGTCAACGGCACACTCACGTCGCTGCTGCTGCAAAGCCTGAGCGGCGGCCCAGCCTTTATTACTGACCTGGTTTCCATTGAAGCGGAGAGTGACAGCGGCGTCTTCTGGCATTGCGGTCTGGCGCCTTTTGCGATGGCCGACCCGCAGGTGGGGGTGCGCGCGGCGCTGCACAGCAATCGCAAGCTGCCGCTGCTGTTTGAGTTTCCGCTGAAACCGGGACGTGTTACGATTGCCCGGCTGCACCACACGGCGGATGATGGCTATCAACTGGCAGCCGGCGGCGGTGAGATGCTGGCGGAGCCGCGCAGTTTTGGCGGCACATGTGGTGTTGTGCGTTTTGACAGCCCGGCAACCGAGGTGCTGGACCGCATCATGCGCCTGGGGCTGGAGCATCACTTTAGCATCACCTATGGTGACTTTGCGGCAGAGTTGGCCACATTTGCGCGGCTGGTAGGAATTCCCGTACTGGAGTTGACTGCATGACAACATCCAATCCGCTGCTTGACCGCCTTGGCTTTCCGGCCGATGCCCGGCTTGTGATTTTCCACGTTGACGATGTGGGGATGTGCCACGGCAGCAATCGGGCCTATCTGGAACTGCTTGAGGCCGGCATCGTCAAGACCGGCTCGCTCATGGCTCCTTGCCCCTGGGCGTATGAACTGCTGGGGATTGCGCAGCAGCGCCCGGAACTCGACCTGGGCGTGCATCTGACCCTCAACAGCGAATGGCCGCACTATCGGTGGGGGCCGGTGAGCACGCGTGACTGGGAAAGCGGGTTGATCGACGACGCCGGCTGCTTTTGGCCGCAGACTGACGTTACGGCGGCCAGCCTCGACATACCGGCAGCCGTTGCCGAACTGCGCGCGCAGATTGAACTGGTGCGCAACGCAGGGGTTGATTTTACCCATATTGACAACCATATGGGGGCGGCGCTGCTGCCCGAACTGTTTCCGCACTATTTGGAACTAGGCTTCGAGTACCGCGTTCCCGTTCTAGTGCTGCGCCGCTTTGACGAATACACGCGCGGCTTTAATACGACGGGTATGGATGAGGCCGAGTGGGATCGCTTTGCCGCCGAGCTGGAAGAGCGCGGTATGCCGCTGGTCGATACGTTTCGTATTACGCCCGGCTATCAGGCCAATGATGCGGAGGGGGGCCGGGCCGAACTGTATGAACGGCTGCTGCATGATCTGCCCGCCGGCGTCACCTATTTCAGTCTGCACGCCAACGCGCCGGGTGACATTGAGATCATCAACCCGTTAAGCGGCTTCTGGCGCATCTTTGAATACCAGTATTTTCAGTCGGACCGGCTGCGTAATTTTTTGCAGCGCGAGGAAATCGTTCCGATTGGGTACGAAGAAATTCGTGAAGTGATGCGCGCAGCGCACTAGCACCGGCAGCCCTTTTTGTCGCTTTACCTGGTCGGGTTTAAGAAGAGCGGCTGGATTCAAATAGAAAGCACTGATGTCGAAAACAGATTCACCGGCCGCCGAGGTTACACCCACCGATCTGCCTGAGAGCACCGTAACAGCCTCGCATTGGCCGTGGCGTGGTCTGCTCAAGACAATGCGGCCGCGCCAGTGGGTCAAAAGCATTATCGTTTTTGCTGCGCTGGTTTTTGACGGCAAGCTGTTTGTGCCTGAACTCTTGCTGAAAACGACGCTGATTTTTGTTTGTTTTTGCCTGCTCTCCTCTGCCGTCTATATTTTGAATGACTTGGTGGATATAGAGAAGGACCGCCTCCATCCGCGCAAAAGTCTGCGCCCGCTCGCCAGCGGGCGTCTCAGCCCGCAGGTGGCGACCGTTGCTGCTCTTCTCTTGGGAGTTTTCAGCCTTAGCGGCGCCTTTGCAATTGATGTGCTGGCGGGCGTCGTGCTGCTGGCTTATCTGGCGCAGAATATTGCCTACAGCTTCTGGCTCAAAAATGTTGTGATTATCGATGTTATGGTGCTGTCACTCGGCTTTCTGCTGCGCGTTGTGGCGGGCGTGGTCGTGGTGCAGGTGACCAATTTCAGCCCCTGGCTCTACATCTGCGTCACCTTGCTGGCGCTTTTTTTGGGCTTTGGCAAACGCCGGCAGGAGATTGTGCTGCTGGAAGAGGGAGCCGGCTCGCACCGTGCCAGCCTGAATGAATACAACTTGCCGCTGCTCGATCAGATCATCACGATCATCACCACCAGCACACTGATCGCCTACACCTTCTATAGTTTTGACTCCGCCACCGCCCTGGCGCACAACAAGATGCTGATCACTGTGCCCTTTGTCTTTTATTTTATCGCCCGCTATCTCTATCTTGTGCATGTCAAGGGGCTGGGCGGCGCGCCCGACGAACTACTTTTGGAAGACAGGCCGCTGCTGATCAACAGAGGCCTGTGGGCGCTGTCGGTGGTCGTTTTGATTTATCTGTGGGTGTAAACATAAAAGCGGCGGCGG
>JBBRBX010000034.1:0-46881 GCA_038205395.1 Caldilineales bacterium | reverse complement strand
GCTGGTGGAGAAGTTCAAGGCGCAGGCTGAGAAGTTCGGTACACGCGTCGAATTTGATTTTGTGTCGGCAATTGAAGTCGATCGCCATCCCTTTGTGGTGCGCACGGCTAATGGCGCAGAATACCGCGCTAAATCGCTGATTATCTCCACAGGCGCACGCCCGCGCTATCTGGAAGTGCCCGGCGAAAAGGAATATACCGGCAAGGGCGTTTCATACTGCGCCACCTGCGACGGCTTTTTCTTCCGCGGCAAAGATGTGCTGGTCGTAGGCGGCGGCGACAGCGCGGCTGAGGAGGCCCTTTTCCTGACCCGCTACGCCGCACGTGTGCGCATCCTGCACCGTCGCGACCAGTTCCGCGCCTCCAAAATTCTACAGGAGCGCGTGTTGAACAACGAAAAGATTGAAGTGTTGTGGAACACCGTGATCAGCGAGATTGAAGGCGAAGACGGCCATGTTACCGGCGTGCAGGCGCGCAACACTTTGACCGGTGAAACCGGCCACTTGGAGACCGACGGCGTCTTTGTCTTTGTTGGCCACTTGCCCAACAATGACCTGTTCCCGGGCAAGCTGGAGATGGACGAAGACGGCCATCTAGTCACCGACCGCAAGCTGCGCACCAATGTGGCGGGGGTCTTTGCGGCAGGCGAGATCCAGGATAAAGTGTTTAAGCAAGTCGCCACCAGCGTCGGCCAGGGCTGCGCAGCAGCCATGTCGGCCACCCGCTTCTTGGAGGAATTGGAGGCGGGCCACGTCCTATTGCTGAATGAAGACCCGCGCGAAGATATGCGCGTGCCGGCTTAACAGACGGCTCCACAGCAAAAACAACGTACAAGATCACATAGACAGATCACATAGACGCTGCGTTTCTTTGAGAAACGCAGCGTCTATGTGATGCTTCTTTGAGATTTACTTTTTTAATTTGTCTCTTGCCGGCCAGGCAAGTGCATCGAGCACCCTTTCTTTCCATCGCCCACCATTTTCATGTCCACTCTCTGGCATCCGGCAACTTTATGACCTCATCAGAATCTTCTTCTCCCGGCCTGGCGCGCTCGGCAAGTGTGCTGGCGGCGGGCAATCTGGTCAGTCGCATGTTGGGCTTGGTGCGCGAGATGCTGATCGCGGCCTTTTTTGGCGCATCCGGCCAGGTCAGCGCCTACCGTATCGCCGCACAGACCCCCATCCTGATCTATGATTTTTTGATTGGCGGCATGTTGAGCGCCGCACTTGTACCAGTGCTGAGCGACTACGCCCGGCGCGGCAAGGCGGAGTTCACACAGGCCGTCAGTGCGCTGGCCGGCGTTGCTGCGCTGGGGCTGGCGCTGTTGGTGCTGCTGATGGAGCTGGCCGCCCCGCAATTGGCCTGGCTGCTGGCAGGTGGCTTTCGCAGCCACGATCCGGCCCTGCTGACGCTGACGACGCAGTTGATCCGGCTGGTGACGCCGCTGGTGTGGCTGCTGAGTATGGCCGGGGTGGCTGCTGCGGTGCTTTATGCGCTGCAGCGCTTTACAATACCGGCGTTGGCCACTGCCGTTTTCAATCTAGGTGTTGTCGTGGCCGTGCCGCTGTTGGCTCCATCGTTGGGCATCTACAGCCTGGTGATCGGCCTGCTGCTAGGTGGCAGTGCGCAGTTGGCGCTGATGGCTGTGGAAATGCGGCGCGGCGGCATCATACTGCAGCGCAGACTGAACTGGCGCCATCCGGCGCTGCGGCGCATCCTGTGGCTGTACCTTCCCATTGCCGGTGGACTGGTGGTGAGTCTGTTTCAGGTGGGGCTGGATCGGCGGCTGGCCAGCGGCACAGGTGAATCCAGCATAGCCTGGATGGCGAACGCCACCACGCTGCAGCAGTTGCCGCTGGGGCTAATCAGCGTTGCCATCTCGCTGGCCGCGCTGCCGCGCCTGAGCCAGTACTATGCCGAGGGCGACGAAGAGAGCTACCGCACCACTTTGGGGCGTGGCCTGCGCATGTTGTGGCTGTTGATCGCGCCGGCGGCGGTGCTGCTCTGGCTGCTAGGCGAGCCGGTCACGCGCATCCTTTTTCAACGCGGGGCATTTACCGCCCAGGACACGCAGCAGGTTGTGGCGGCGCTTAATATCTATATAGTAGGCATGATCTTTGCGGCGCTCGACTACCCGCTGAATTTTGCCTTTTATGCGCGCAACAACACGCTGCTGCCGGCGCTGGTGGGCGTGGCCAGCGTAGCCGTCTACACAACGGTGGCGCTGGCGCTGGTGCAGCCCCTCGGCTATCTCGGTCTGGTGTGGGCGGACAGCGCCAAGCAGGCCAGCCATCTGATCATCATGGCCTTTCTGCTCTGGCGGCGCATAGGCCGCTTAGGGGCAGGCACGCTGCGCAGCTTTGCCCAGGTAGGGCTGGCGGCAGGGCTGCTGGGAATTGTCGCATGGGCAGTGGCGCGGCTGGTGGACTCCGTCCTGCCACCCACGTTGCTGGGTACAATCACGCTGGTTGGCGCGGCGGCGGCAAGCGGCGTAGCCGTCTTCGGCGTATATCTGCTCTGGCGTGGACAAGCGGAGGTGGAGATGATCTGGCAGAGAATCATTACGCTGCGGCTGCGCGGGCCTGCGTGAGGCGCTTCAGCACAAGGGCGATGTGCAGTGCAGACCGGATTTTTTAGTTTGGGCTGGAAGGCATATAATAAGTTAGTTGTGTGTTGACGATTTGGACGTCGCCTGCCACTGTGCCGCAAGCATTTAGGAGATTTGCAATGACCACTAGCCGCCAATCCCGGCGCAACCGCAAGAGTGTAACGGCTGCACCTGCCAAAAGTGCGCCCGCCACGACGACAGCCACACCGGCAAAAGCCACACCGCTAACCGTCACACCGGCTGCCGCTACTGGACAGCCACCTTCCCAAGGCGCCTATTTCTGGACGCACGACTACGACTATGTGAAAAAAGACCTGCGCAAACTGGCCGTTGTTTCGTCGGTGCTGTTTGCTGCGATCATCATAGCGGGCTTCTTTTTCTAGACGGTGACGCCGGATGGTAAATGCCGTCTAGCGTAGAGGAAAGCATAAGGTGGGGCAAGCGGTCGCAAGAGAGGGCTGCTTGCCCCACTTTTTTATCCTTGCTGCGGCTGTGACGGCAGCAAACGCACACGCTGCGCAGCCAGTACAGTCGGCAGGAAGAGCAAACCCAGCGCGGCGTGCAGCAGCCAGCAAAGCCAGAAGTTGCGCGTATAGAGAAAAACGACACTGGTGACCAGCAAAATAGCCACTTTGACCAGGCGCAAGGGTCCACTGGGCTGGGCAGCCAACAGCAGCGGCATAGCCAGCAGCCCCGCACCCCACACAGACCAATAGGCAGGCGGCAGATCGTTCAAGGGCAGCGCCAGCGCAGCTTCCCACAAGGCAGCGCGCAAGAAACACCAAAACCACTCCTCCGCCCCCGCCAGCAGCACCCAACGCAATTGTTGGGGCCAACTGCCGCCGCTGCCGGTCGCTGCCCCTAGCCCCGCACGGGGCGCGGCAAAAAGCCGCACCACCAACGCCAATAATCCAATCACCAGCAGCAGCCCGGCGCCGATCTGAAAAGTAGCACGCCAATCAAACCAATACAGCCCCATCAGGCGCGGCGAAACAGCGCCTGTCAGCAGGGCCAGGTAGGGAATGAGCAGCCAGTAGAGCGGGATCAGCCAGCCGCGCCACGGTTCAACCACATAGCGGCGGATAACAAACACGATAATGGCTGCGAAAAGGCTGAACAGCAGCCAGAAGGCGGCGGCGGAAAAGCCGGCAAAAAGCGACATGCCGCTATTGTAGCATGTACAGCCAAAATTGGGGACGGGGACGGGATTTGGCGCCGGCAGACACTTCATTACATTTGAATGCATTTCGGTTGCTTGTGCGTTGGCGTAAGATGATGTATGATTCTGGCAGTTTGAAAGTTTAGACAGGTGCAAGGTTTAGACCGGCTGCCGGGATAATGGCCTCCGGGTTCCCAGTCCACGCAATTTATTAAAACCGCTGAACGATTCCTGAGGAGACTGCGTATGCAGGCGAAACGCAAGCTTTTGCCGATCCTCCTGGTGCTTTTTGCCGCTGCCTTGTTCGTGGCTGCTTGCAGCGGCGGCGGTGCAGCCGGCCAGGAAAGTACTTGGTTCAATCTCCCTGCCGTACCGTTGGATGTCAATGCCGACGGCACTGTCAGCCTGTATGGGCTGGGGCTGCCTGTAGGCCAGGTGCTGCCGCCGTCCACAGTGCAGCAGTTGCAGAGCGCCAATGTCCAACAACTGCAGGCACGCATCGGCGCCAGTGGCGTGCAGATGTTTATCAACGGTGAGCAGATGCCCTATCTGGCGTGGGACAGCCAGAGCGCAGCCAATCTGAGTGAAGTGCTTAAGACCGCAGGCATCACCCAGTTGGATATGAACCAACTGCGTACCGTCGGTCTAGGCGTCAACCTCAGGCTGCCGCCGGCCGCAAGGCAACCTGTTCTCAATGTGCCGCGCTGGAGCGGCGAGACAACGGTGACGCCGGCCGCACCCGCAGCCGATCAGCCGGCGCGCAGCATCGGCGTAACCTTTGATGAGCAGGGCAATCCTTCCGCACTGGGTCTTTCCTCGGCGGATCTGGCAGCCATCACCGGCGGCGCCCTCCCCACCCTGGATGCGCAAACGCTGGCGATTATCAATGCACTCGGCTGGCAGTCTCTCCAAATCAACACCACCCCTTCCGGGATGACTTTGGTCGCCAACGAGAACACAGCGCTGCCCAGCCTGGCCTATGACGCTGCTTCTTTGCAGCGTGCGATCAATGTGGCGACGCCACTGCTGGCAAGCAGCAGCCCCAGCCTCACGCCCATTCTGGAGCAGGCAGCGACCGTGCTCCCCGAGCAAAACCTGAATCTCACGGTCGGCTTTAACGGTACACCGGTAGAGACCCAACTGTCGCAGTTGCCGGTAGCTATTGCCGACGATGGTGCAATCAACTTTCTTGGCATCACCATCCCCGGCGCAACACTTCCGCCGGAGACGGTCCAGCAGCTTACCGCCGCCGGTGTGCAGAATATAGGTGTGGCGGCCACCGATGACAGCATCCTGTTGGCAGTGAACGGCCAGCCGCTGCCTACGATCGGCTTTTCGGCTGACGGTCTCAACACAGTGGCCAATCTGGCGAGCAGCGTGGCCGGCGTACAGCCGCAAATGATCACAGGCGGTCTTCAGGCGCTGGCCAATGCCGGTCTTTCGACCAGCATTACCCTGCCGGGCGGCGAACCGGCCCCAGCCCCGACGACACCAACCTTTGCACCGCCTGACCTGGGCGACGTGCCGCCGCCGACCATTAAAGTGGCAGCCACAATTATCGATGGCCAAATCACGTCGGTGGGCGGCTTGACGGCTGAGCAGTTAGGCGCATTGGGAGTCACACTGCCGGCGCTGCCTGCCAATATCAACGACACACTCAAAAGCCTGAACGCCAAACAGCTTGAGATTGTGACTGAGCCGAATATGATGCGCATCCTGCTCGACGGCCAGGAAACAATCAATCTGCAGTACGATCAGGCTTCGCTTCTGTCCGCCTGGAACCTGGCTAAGCCGCAACTGGCGGACGGCCCACTGGGTGATCCGGCGCTGCAGAAACTGATTGAAGAAGAATTCCTGCCGCTGCTGCCCGGCTCCAACATCAATCTGACGGTAACGCTGCAGTAACAGGTTTTCTCTCCCCACAGCCGCGGGCGCGCAAGCGACGGTGCGACTGACATGAGGTTCACACGTGGAACGCAGCAAGCCGGCGTTCCACGTGCTGCTTTTCAGCGGCTGCCGCCACGAGCGGCATTGGTAAAGGAAGGGAGAAGCAACAATGAGCGAGGCAATCCAAGAACCGATCAAGATGTGCATAGACCGCGTCCTGCCCAAGGAGATGGAAGATCAAGCGCAATTGGCGGCGATCCGCGAAAATCCCGCCAACCTGGCCAGTCCCGAAGAGATGAACCAGCCGCCCCAACAGCGGTCGATTGCGCTGCTGAAGAAAAAGCTGTGGAAGCCGGGCCGCACGCTGCACGTGCGCTTCCTCGACGGCGAAAAGGAAGTGCAAGCGAAGGTGGCGGCTGTGGCGCAGGAGTGGAGCAAATATGCCAACATCCATTTTGCCTTTGATAATGCTCCAAACGCTGAAATTCGCATTTCGTTTCTACAGCCCGGCTCGTGGTCTTATATCGGCACCGATGCCCTGCTGATCCCACCCACACAGCCGACGATGAACTACGGCTGGCTGACCCCTACCACCGAAGATAACGAGTACTCGCGCGTTGTCCTGCATGAATTCGGCCATGCGATCGGCTGCATTCATGAGCACCAGAATCCGGTGCAGGGGATTCCGTGGGACGAAAGCGCGGTCCTGCGCTATTACGAAGGCCCCCCCAACTACTGGTCTGAAGCCCAGGTGCGCGAGAACGTACTCAAGAAATACGACCGCGCCGAAATCAACGGCACGGAGTTCGACAAGTATTCGATCATGCTCTACCCGGTGCAGAAGGAACTGACCATCGGTGGCTTTGAAGTGCCCTGGAGCAACAGCAAGCTGTCGGAGTATGACACGCAGTTTATCGCAACGATCTATCCGTTTGCTTAGCAGCCCAGGAGACAGCGCCATGCCCGACAGCGCCAATGAGATTGAAAGGTTGCGCCGCAAGGTTTATGACTTGCAGCAGGTCGTACACGGCTATGAACGGCAGTTGGCCGCCGCCGAGGCTGCTGCCGCGCAGACGCTGGCGCAAGCACTGGCCGCCGCCCATTCCCAAGCAGCCGAAGCCGAACAGGAACTGGCGGAGGCAAAACAAAAGGCTTCGGCTGCTGTAGAAGAAAGCCTGGCGCCCAGCAGCGAGGCGACACGCACCCGCAGCCTGGCCACCACCGGTCTCGAAGTCATCGTGCAGCCGCAGATGGCGAGTGTGCCGACGGCCTATTACCACCTGCTCGATCCCGTTGAGCATCCGCTGATCAAGTGCACGCTCAAGACCACAGCAGCCTTCAAGCGCGTGCGCATCACCTCCTATATTGAAGGCTACTCATCACAGGCAGTGGATACCATTGAATTACGGCGCAACAATGCCACCCCATCCATTGTGACGCAGCAGCCGACACTGTTGGCCGACAAAGTAAACGCGCTCAGCGAATTGACGCGCGCTAGTCTCAACGTGCTGGCAGAGGATTTAGAGACGGGCAAAGTCGAGGTGCATCGCAGCCTGCCGCTCTGGCTGCTGGCGCGCACATCGGCCCCGCTCGCCGTCTTCGACCCGACCAGTGGCAGTTGGAAAGATATGTCGCGCTACCTGGGTGCATTTGTCACTCCCAACCAACCCAGCGTAATGGGTTTCCTGCGCCAGGTGGCGGATAAGCACCCGGACATGCGGCTTGTCGGCTATCAAGATGGCTCCGGAGTGGAGACACAGGTGAAGGCAACTTTTGAGGCGCTCAAGAGTGTGGCGGGCATCGTCTATGTCAACTCGCTCAACGATTTCAATCCCGACACTGGGGTAAAGAGCCAGCGGCTGCGGCTGCCGCGCGAGAGCTTGCGCGACAAACAGGCCAATTGTGTGGACGGCACAGTTTTATTTGCCTCTATCCTGGAGGCGCTGTCACTCAACCCAGCCATCGTGGTGCTGCCCGCCCATGTGATTGCCGGCTGGGAAAGCACGCCCGGCAGCAATCAGTGGCGTTATCTGGATACTACCAAGTTGGACACACGCAGCTTTGAAGAGGCAGTAGAGTTCGGCACGACCCTGGCCGAAGTAATGGAAAAGCAGCGCAGCGACACCGGCAGCGAAGGCTGGTTTCGCCGCTGGCCGCTGGCCGAACTGCGCGGCGCATACGGGATCTATCCAGCCGAGTAGCGGCTGGTTTGATGCGCGTCCGGACGGGCAACATGGCTGAGCAGAAGTGCAAGCGCAAGTGCATTCCAGCCCGCCAGGTCGGGCAGCAAAAAGAAGCTGTCCACCTGGGCATGGGCGGCGGCGGCCAGCAAAGCAGCAACCAGGCCGGCCACAAGCCAATCAGGCCCGCCCGGCTGCGCCCAACGCCGGCGCACGCTGCCGCCCACCTGCCACAGCAGCAGCGCCAGCCAGGCCAGCCCTAACAGCCCCCAGGTAGTCGCCACCTCCAGCCATAGGTTGTGCGGGTGCAGTTGGTTTGGCTCGCTGACCAGTGCTGCTGCTGTGGCAGGCAGCAGGTAGGCGGGATAGTTCCAGAAAAAGCCGCCTGGCCCTACGCCCAACAGCAGATGATCGCGCCACAGGCGCAGCGCCGCCACCCACAGTTCCAGACGCAGGCCAAGCGTCGTAAGGTTGAACAGGCGATCCCAGAGCAAGAACACGGCAACAGTCACCAACAGCGCAGCCGCTGCCGGCAGAATGGGCAGGATTGGCCTCCGCGCCAGGCGGCGCAGCCGCTGCGGCCATCTGCGCCAGGCGGCCCAGCCAAGGACAACTCCACCAACCGGCAGCCCCAGCAGCAGTGCACCGCGCGAGCCGGTCAGCACCAGCGCCACCAAAACGAAAGCGCACGCACTATACAGCACCCAGCGCAAGAGGAAACCATAGCTGGTTTGTCCACGGCCTACTTGTTCATGACGCGATAAGGCGAGTCCGATCCCCAGGAAGAACGTGCGCAGCAGATAAAGAGCCGTGTGATTGGGTGAAAAGTGCGGCCCAAGCAGGCGGCGCACGCCGTCCACCTCCACACCATAGCCGCCAAGCCAAGCCAGCAGCCCCCACAGTGCGGCCAGCGTCCCCCCCACCAGCAGCCCCACAACAGCGTAGGCATGTGCAGTATCGCCAACACCGCCAGGCGGCGGCTGATCCAAGATGCGCAGGGTGGAATACAGTCCCAGAGGGATCAAGACAAGATCGATGACCCCTTGGAAAAAGGCCGGCCACTGCCACACCTGGGCGGTGGCCAGCAGGCTGATGGCCAGCAGGGCAAGCAGTGTCCAATCAATAAGCAAAAGGCGGGGGCGGCTGCGCCAGGCGTGCAGGATGGCGGCGGGCAGCAGACAGGCGAGAGCCGCAGCCGCTGGCGGTACAGCAAGCACAGCCGTGACCAAATGAAGCTCTTTGTGTTGAAAGTAGAACGGCAGCAGCGCAGCCGCCACTCCCAACCCCACGCACGGCTGCGCCAGACAAAGCAAAGCCCACAGCAGCCAGCAGAAACCAATCAGCGGGGGCCAGACGGCCAGATAGTAAAGCAGAAGCAGACCGCCCCAACCGGCGGCTTGCAGGGGCCAGGGCAGACGCCGCCAGCCGACGATCCACTGCGCCCAGGGCAGGAGGCGTCCGGCAGCGGCGATGCGCCAGACAACCACCGCCAGCCCCACCGCCAACAACAGCCAGGGCGGCAGCCAGGTGCGCCATGCTGTAGGATCGGATAAAGCATTTACGCGCAGCGGACGCGGCGCCGCCAGCCAGGATTGCAGCGTCGCAAACACAGGGGCGGGTGCACCATCCTCCATATACAGGTCAAAACCACTTCGTGCATCGCCAACCGCATAGGGGGCGTCGTCAGCGGCCCAGCCCAGGGCCGTCAGCCAGGGCCACTGCCGCCACGCTATATCCAGCGCAGCGGCGGCATAGCTCGCCTGCGCCTGGGCCGTCACCGCACCCCATATGCGGTTGGGCAGCCGGTTCCAGCCAAAACGTACAGCCCACACCGGCTTGTCGCCCAGCCCCATCTGCTGCAAGGCGCGCCGGATCAGCGCCGCCCGCTGGAAGTCGAGCATAGCGTGCTCCTGGCGCTGGGAGCTGGGTGCATAGCCAAAGCCGAAGGGCTGGATAGCGACAGCATCAAAATAATTCGCGGCGCCGGCGCTGACCATGCGCTGCAAAAAATAGACTTCGTCAATGGCTGTGTGGCCGCGGTCAGCAGTAGGGGCCAGCGCCGCGGCGGCCACGACCGCATCTGGGTCTGCTGCACGGATTGCGGGCGTTACGGCCTTGAGCAACTGCGCGTACGCCACCGGTTCGACCAGCCGGTTGCCCCAGTGGGGCGCGATGTTGGGTTCGTCCCACACTTGGTAAAAACGCAGCAGAGACGCATAGCGAGCGGCAAAGGCAGCGGCAAAACGCGCCATGCTGGCCGGGTCGGCAGGTGGGGCCAGCGGGTTGTCCGCCGGCGGCCGATCCTGCGGCGCACGCGCCCAGGCTGGGCTGCCGTCGAGCACAGCCAGCGGCTCCAGCCCAGCGGCGACAATCTCAGCCAGCCAGCGATCGGCAGTCGCCCAGTCATAGACGCCGGGCTGGGGTTCCAAAAGCCCCCAGTCAAAACGCTGCCGCACCCAGCCAAAACCAGCATGGCGCAGATCATGCAGTGCCGCCTGCCGCTGCGCCGCCGGCAGTGACCCCAAATCGACATTCACGCCGGCAAAAGGCAGCGCAGCGGCAGGCGTGTCCGCCACAAAATTGTCTGGCTGCCATTCACGGACTTCCAGAGAGGCGCGCAGCAGCCCTGCCGCCAATAGCAGAGCACAAAAGAGAGCATAGAGCAGAAAGAGCCGCAGCAGCGCCAGACTGCGGCGTACAAGGGGTATGGGCAGGCGAAGAGGCACGAAAAGGTTCAAGCGTCGGCGGCGCCGCCAGGAGGGACAGCCGTCAGAACAACAGTCAGCCGATCGATCTGATCGCGCTGTTTGTAAAATTCCGCCCGTTTTTGCGCAAAGCCGAGCGCACGCTGCAGTGGATCGGCTTTGCCGGCAAGCAGCGCCAGCCAATCGAATACGATCTGGATATGCTCTTGGCGACCAGCGGCGATAGAGCGCAGCGGCGCCGGAACGGCAGAACGTTCAAACGCCGGCAGCGCGGCGAGCCATGACTCAAACGTCGCCAGTTCGGTAAGCAATTGGGCGACCTCGGCAGCGGAGGGCGGCAGTGGCGCAACGGGTGCTGCGGGTGCAGACAGCACAAAGGGACGCTGCGGGGTGAAAATGCGGCCATCGGCGCTGTTAAGCCACAGCACCGGCGCACCGTAGGCGAAATAATTCGGCTCACGCAGGTAGAGGCTGCTGCGTGCATAATTCACAGCCACATCCACCAGCCCGGCGCATGGCCCCGCAATCAGATGGGTGTAGAAGTGCTCGCCAAAGGCGGCAGCCGCCTCAGCGCGCACATCGTACTGCATGGCAATCACAGCCGGGACACCGGTGCGCAGCAGTTGTGCACCTAAGCTGGCCAAAGGCGAGGGTTCAACCGCTTGCCCGCTGGAACAGGCAGCCAGCAAAAGCAGGCGCAGCGAGTCGGCGCCTTCCAGCGCTGCGCGCAGCGCCGCTGCCGGCGCCAGCTGCGGTTCGCCTGCCTGCCACAGGAGGAGGCCATCCGGCCGCCCATGCGTCACCAAATGGAGTACATGCGGCTGCAGTTCCTCCAAGCGCCGGCGCAGTTCGAGCAGGCCAAAGCGCCCACGTAGAGGGAGCAGCTGCACCCCACCCGGCTGCAGCGGAGCCAGCGCCGCCGCCAACCGGTTCCATTCGGCCTGGTCATCCACCTGGCCGGTTGGGTCTTCAGGCATAGCGGCCAGCACCCGCAGCGGCAGATGGGTGGCCAGCGGGCGCGGTGTACCCACATAGCGCAGCAGGTTGACTACACGCACGAGCGGCGTCTGCACGCCGGCAGCCAAAAGTACGGCGCGCTCGCCATCGTAAAGCGCCTCCCAGGGCAAGGCAGCGACGGCAGGTGGCGAAAGACTCAGCCGCACCCGCACTCCTGCCGCAACGCCGCTGCCCAGATCAGCGCGCGCCCGCAGCCAGAGGTCGCGCACCTGGTCGCGCCAGAGCGCCGCATAGAGCAGTGCGCCGCTTTCTTCCAGATAGGCGCACCCAGGCGGTTTGCCTGCTGCTCCCAGCCGCAGCAGGCGCTGCGGCCAATCGCCGGCGTGGCGATCAACCGCCAGTTCTCCTTCGGCGCTTTGGCCGCCATAGAGTGCGTGGACAAGATATGGGCTGGCGTGACCGTGTACAGCGATATCAAAATTTTGAAAACGGCAATCAAGCATAAGTTTGACAGTCTTGGTCTCGCATCTTAGAATAGCGTGACAATGCGCTTGCTGAATATTGTACACAACGAAAACATATTCGCCGTAACTGCTGCAGCAGTGACAGCGACAGTCACAATCACAGTCACAGCCGTAATCATGGCTTTGATGACGGCTTTAGATGTAGTCGGTTGTAGAGCATGAACGACAATATACGCTTAGGCGACGGGCATGGCGTAGATTACCGCGACCGCATCAGCATCACGACCTGGGTGATTGTCTTTGGTCTGGGCGTAAGCCTGCTGCTGCAAATCCCCACCACACAGATCACATTTCGCGCCCTTGGCTCGCCGATTACGCTTTCGCTCTCGGCAGGTACATTGATGGCGCTGCTGCTGGCGGCCGCCGCTGCCGCCGGCACCGAGAGTATTGTGCGGCTGCATCCGCGCTTCCCGCGCCGTTTGAGTATCGCCACCTGGGCCTATTGGGCCTTACCGATGGCAATTGCCAGCATCACCGTCGTGCTGCTGGGCCAGGTGCCGACACGCCTGCTGCAAGTTATCGTGATGCTACTGGCGGGCGGGCTGCTGGCGGTTGCCTTCTACAGCCTGTATGCCACCGTAGAGCCGGGCCAGCCTGGCTTTCGCCGCGCTCGCTTTGTGCTCGACGCCCTCTCCTATGGCTCGGCGCTGCTGCTCTTTTTGTTCGTCTACCAGACACGCACGCGCAGCTTGCTTTCCGGTACGCTGGTCGCTATGACCGCCACCTTGCTCGCAATCGAAATTCTGCGCACGTCTACACCCAAAACAAAGTTGGTGCTGGTCTACGGCGCGATCGTCGGCCTGCTGCTGGGGCAGATTACCTGGGCGCTCAACTACTGGCCGCTGCTGCCGGGGCTGACAGGCGGGCTGCTGCTCTTGTTGAGCTTTTACCTGGCGGTAGGCATCGCCCAGCAGGGGCTGCAGGCACGCCTGTCCCGCCGCGTGCTCATTGAATTTGCCATCTTCGGCGCTTTGGCGCTGGCATTGATTATTGTTTTTGCGCCTGGGGTTTGACCGCTGCCAACAGCCGGGCATGATTCCTGCGCCAGCCGGCAGCCGCAGCCGGATCAGCCGCCAGGCTGCCCAGCACTGCGGTCAGCGCCTGGTTGACAGGCACGGCCACGCCAACTTCACTCCCTTTGCGCACAACCGCTCCATTCAGCCAGCCCACCTCACTGCGCCGCTTATCGCTATGCAGATCGATGTGCAGACTGGGCAACTTACCGCCGCGCGCGCCGCCGATCTGGCTGCGCAGGATAGGCCGTATCAGCGGCTTGGGCGCATAGCGGATCAGCGGCGCCAGCGTGGCAAAGGGGTACTTGTCCATGTTGAGCGCCGGGATCTGGGCGGCAGCCATAACGCGCAGCGTCTCACGCCAGGCCTCAATTTCCATATCCACAACGCCATCATCGGTAAAGACCATTTGCGGCGACTCGTCAAGGATGGCGCAGGTCGCATTGCCCATCATGTTCATGAGCAGTTTTGTCCACTTCATAGCCTGGGCGTTCTCATAGCGTTTGACGGCAAAGCCACCATTCTCCAGCAGGACGCAGGTGGCGTCAAAGAGCGCAGGGCCAGCCGCGGCAGCTCGCCACAAGCCCAAACCCAGCGTATAGCCCCGTTTATCGACATGAATGGCGCCCGGCCCCTCCACACTTACCGGCGTCGTGATGCTGCCCGCCAACACAGAGACATTGGGCAGCGCCGCGGCCAGCACATCTTCATTGCCGACTCCATTCTGCACGCTGAGCAGCGCCGGGGCCGGCGCGCCAGTGGCGTCCAGCGCATGCTGCAGATCTGCGACTGCCGTTTCCGTGTCGTAACTTTTGACGGTAAAAATCACCAGATCAAAGGCAGTGGGCGATCGATCTAGTGCCTCCAACAGACTTCCCACCGCACGCACATTGCGCACCGTATAACGACCGCTTTCATCCACCAACAATAACCCGCGTGCGCGCACAGCTTCAACAAAGGCGGGACGGCCCACCAGCGTCACCTGTTGGTTGGCATGCGCCAGTTTGCTTCCAATCAAACAGCCGATTGCACCGGCGCCCACGATCAATACATTCACACCAGGTTCCGCTTTTCAAGATCATAAAGGCCATAAGCAGTGGCCAGCAGTTCGATGGGGTGGCGGCTGGGCAGGTGCGTACCATGCTCAAGCTGCCAGCGGCAGGTTTCCGAGTCGCACACCGTATAGTCCACTCCCTCACCCTGTTCGCGCACAAACTGGAACAATTCTTCGCCCACGTCCATGGCAATCTGGTACTTTTCGCTCTTGTAGCCATAGGTGCCGGCGATGCCACAGCAGAGCGCGTGCGATTCAGCCGCCACGAGACCAGGAATCATCTCCATGATCTCCAGGGCAGGCTTGCCGACGCGGTGGGCGCGCAGTTGGCAGGGCGCATGATAGGGGGCCGTCAGATTCAGCGGGCGGAAGTCAGTCGCCAGTTCACCTTTGGCAGCCAAATCGCGCAGCCATTCAAAGATGTCCCAGGTGGCCATCTTGAGCTGCATGCTCCCTTCATCCGTCATATCCAGCAGTTCGGGAGCCTCTTCCTGCAGCGTCAGCGTACAGCTTGTGCTGGTGCCGATAATGGGAAAGCCGGCCTGCGCAAAACTGGCCATGTGCGCCACGTTGTTTTTATGGTAGTCGGCGGCGGCCCGAAATTCACCATTCGATAGCAGGGGAAGCCCGCAGCAATTTTGCAGGGGAACAATCACTTCATAGCCCTGGTGCTCCATCACAGCCACTGCCGCCTTGCCGATAAACGGTTCATAGTACATGGTGGCGCAGCCGTGAAAGTAGACGACCTTTTTGTCCGAGCGCAGCCGCTGCGGCTTGCTGGCGCGCAGCCAATCGGCAAAGGTGCCGCTTGTGCTCCAGGTGGGCAGAGGTGCTTCAGGCGCAATTCCCATCACCTTATCAGCCAGCAGACGGCTGAATGGATTTTGTAGGGCAAAGTTCGCCAGCGCCGGGGCCACGCTGCCCAAGCGCCCCAACAACTCGTTGCGCCCCAGCAACCGGTTGCGCAGCGGCATCCCGCGCTTGGCGACAATTTCGGCGCGGGCACGGGCGTTGATCTCGGCAATCTTGACGCCGGTGGGGCAGACCTCGTTACAGACCCGGCAGCCGGAACAGTAGTCCACGGAAGCATCGGGCGACTGCGGCTGGCCATTTTCACGGAAGCGCTGCGCCTGCGGCCCCACATACTTGGGGCCGGGGAACAGATCGGTCACTGCGGATACAGGACAGTAGCTGGTGCAGATGTTGCATTTGATACACTCGTCAAGCGAGTGATCGACTGTGTGCCAGGAGATAGAAGCCATCGCTGTTTTGTCCTCTATTGGATACCACTGTTGCGACACCATTACTGTGGCGTTTTGGCGGCTGATGCACCTGCCGGGATATCTGCTGGGGCTGCCTCATTTGTCTGGCGGCCACCAGTCAGCGCAGCAGCCGCGGCTTCGCCTGCCGCCGCGCCGCTGACCAGAGCAATTCCTTCCAGACTGTGTTCCTGCAGCGGATCAGTCCCAGCCAACAAGCCGCCTGCTGCCCACAAGTTCCGATACATGACACCGCCCTTGCTGTCGAGCGGCTGAAACTGGTTATCGACCGCTACGCCACCATGAAAAACCGGCTGCCCTTCCGCATCCAAGAAAAGCGGGCGGAACCATTGGCTGCGGTCCTGCGGCACATTCAGCGGCAGGTCAAACACTGTTTCCCAAAAACGACCCTGGTGGTCACTTTGAAAGCCGCCGCCAAGTACACCGCCGGTGGCAAGCAGAAAGGCGGACGCAGTATGCCGCAGTGGACGGGAGCTGGTGGCGGTCTCAACCCAGCGCACAACCCCATCTTCTACCTGCACGCCGACCACTTCCATCCCGATCTCCACACGCACATGGCGACGAGCCAGCAGGGAGCGCAGCACAGTGGTCAGACGCAAACCTGGAACAGACGGCGGCAGCGTCGGAATTTCAAAAACGGGCGCACCGGCGGCAGCGGCCAATGCCTCCAGCGTCTTGGTATGTTCATCCAGACCAAGGATGGCGGGCAAACCGATACGCTCCCCCGGACGCACGGCAGACTTCAGGGCGCCGCCCAACGCAATTTGGTGTTCGCGCCGCTCCAGTTCGGCTGCCAACTGCACGGTATTGGCGTCGCTGCGCTGGGTAATCAGGCTGGACGACAGCACAACGGCGCGCGTGCTGTGGCCCTGCTTGTTCAAGTGCTCGGCCAGCAAATGAGGATAGAAGTCGCGCATACGGTCAAAGCCAACGATCAGCAGCGGCTGCTGGCTGCTCAGATCGCCCTCGCGCTGACCATAGGGCGCCAGATAGACGGGACGCATCGCACCGATCGGTGACGGCAGCATAAAGTTTTCGCCTTCTACCGCACCGGGCAGATACGGCAGTCCGCCGGCCTGACTCCAATTGAGAAAACGCTGCAAGGCGGCACGCATGCGTAGCTCGCCCGCTATCTGATAAGGGTGAGTGAGCGATAAATGCGGCAGCGTTGTCCACGGTTCACGCACGGGCGCACGGCGCGGCGGGGTATAGCCCAGCAGGTCGAGTGTGGCTGCGCTCCAATGCAGGGCATTCAACCCTTTGCCGACCACCTTGACACGCAGTCCAGCCTCGGCGGCAGTAAGAGCGGCGGTGAGGCCGGCAAGGCCGGCCCCAATCACAATCAGATCTATCATGGCTGTACCTCACCGGCTGTTTGAGTAGCTGTTTCACTGGCTGTCTTATGCGCTTCCGCAGGCGTTGTATCAAACTGCCAGAACTCCGTCAATGGGCTGCTGTCACCGGCATTGGGCAGGTGGTCAGCATTCAGCACACTTAGATAGATCAACTCGTCCAGCCGCTCCTGCTTCAACTGCTGTCCCCAGAGGATCGGGGTGAGACCACGCCAGCGTTCCTGTAAAAAGTCACGCAGCAGGAGCGCAGGCGAAGCGGCAGGCAGTCGGGCCGCAGCGGGCGCAGACTGGCTGCCAACTTCCTGGCGGCTATGGCTGGGCGATTGAAGATAGGCGACATCCCACGGCTCCTCAGCCGCAGGGGTCACAGCATGTGCGGGCAGCGAAGCTGCTGTGCCCGCCGGCTCCGCAGCCAACTGCAGTTCATGCAGAATGCCGGCGGCCCGGTATGTGCAGAAACCGCCCTGGCAGGGACCCATCCCCAGCCGCACATCGCGGCGCAGGTCATCCAGCGTGACAGTGGGATTTTTGAGGGCCGCTTGCTCCAGCATCGAGCGCGTGACCAATTCGCACTCACAGACCAACGAACCTTGCAGCCGATGCTCCTCAATCTCGTGCAGGCGGTGGCCCAGCCAATAATGGCCCTGCTCGATCCCCGGCACAAAAGTATCGGCTGTCTTACATGGTCTGGTCACACCCAGTTGCTTGCAGGCCATATCCATTGTCGTTTCAGCCATCAGACGGAACGTCGTCCACTTGCCGCCGGTGATGGTGAGAAAGCCGGAGACGCCGTCGCGCTCCTGGTGGTCGAGCAGCGTGAGGGAGCGCGTGGCGTCACGGCTTTGGCCGCTAAAACCTTCCTGATAGAGCGGGCGCACACCAGCCCAGGCGCGCAGCACACGTGCGCGGCTGATGCCGGGGACCAGCTTATCGCCCTCGTCCAGCATCAACTGCACCTCCCATGGCTCAATCCGCAGCAGTTCGGGGTCAGTCACCTTCTCGTCCGTGGTGCCGATGACCGCCACCGTATGTACGGGGACGATAATGTCGCCGTCGGAAGGCATCTTGCAGCGGTTGATGACCGTATTGACGATGCGATGGTTCATCGCCACCATCGTGCCTTTGCCGGGGATAATTTTGACTTCAATGCCGGCGGCGGCGGCCAGCTTGCCGGCCCAGGCGCCGGCGGCGTTGATGGTCATGGCGGCGCGCACAGTGAATTCCTCACCGCTGACCATGTTGCGCACGACAGCACCCACCACGCGCCGATCGCCATCGCCGCCCTCCACCACCGGATGGATTACTTCGTGGTAGATCAACACCTTGGCCCCCGCCTGGCTGGCGGCTTGGGCGGTGGCATGCGTAGACAAAAAACTGTCGGCGGAGCCATCAGGCACAGCGAACACACGGCTGATGCGGCGATTGAGCATCGGCTCGCGACGAAATGCCTCAGCCAGAGGCAGTTCTTCGCAGGGAATTCCCACCTTGAGACAGGCCGCCTTGAAACGCTCCGGATACTCACCTTCATCTTCGGGCGTGACTACAAACAGCCCACCTGTATCTTCGATACAGTGGGCGTGGGTGCGGCGCAAAATACGGTTCTCCTCAATACACTCAACCGCACTCTGTGGATCCTTGACGGCGTAGCGTCCGCCGGAATGCAGCAAGCCGTGATAACGGCCGGTTGTGCCGTGGGTGAGATCGCGCTTCTCGACCAACACCACACGCAGGCCGCGCAGGGCAGCATCCCAGGCCACACCTGTCCCTGTAGAGCCGCCGCCGATGACGAGAATGTCCGTTTCCACTAGTTGCATGGCACTGCTCCCCCTATCGCTATCCTGCAGCATGTGCTGAAATTCGGGCTATTCCCAGTGTACGCTGGGAGGGGTTATCGGGCAACTTTGCGGCAGAAGGTAATAATATCCCCCAGCTATACAACCAGGATGCACCGTGGTCTATTGGCTTTAACAGCCATTCTGCCAGAATAGTCAACAAGCGGCGGCCTCCGGGTCACCGTCGTGCCGCCATACGTTGCCGGACAGGGGAAAAAGCTTACTGTCCTACGAGCCAGAAAACAGGATGTACAGACAATGAGCGAATGGATTCGATCAGTCGTGGACGATGCAGCCGGAGAACTGCGTAAGGTCGCCGGCGAAGCCCTATACGATCTACAAGAAAGCAGCAATGAGATTGCGCCGATGGAATGGTTTTGGCTGGCGGTCTTGCTGGTCATTGCTGCAGGGGCCTGGTACCTGATGCTACTCTCGGCAGGGCAGCAAACCGGACTGTGGTAACGACAATCGTGGCAGCTACTTAACATTCTCTTGCACCAGATTGCGCACGGCTGCGCCACTGGTGGCGTTGAGCGCTCGCTGCGCCAGCCGGTGCACCACCGGCATGGCCAGATGGTTGATTAACTGCTTGGCGGCAGGAATGGCGGCAGGCGCCATGCTAAACTCGTCAATGCCAAGCCCTAATAAAATGGGAATGGCTTCGGCCTGACCGGCGATCTCGCCGCAAAGGCCGCACCATTTACCGTGTGCATGTGCTGCGCGCACGACGCTGTCGATCTGGCGCAGTATAGCCGGATGCAGCGAATCGGCCAGCGCCGCCACCCGCTCGTTGGTGCGGTCGGCGGCAAAGGTGTATTGGGTCAGATCGTTGGTGCCGATGCTGAAAAAATCGACCAGCGGCGCCAGTTGATCAGCCAACTGCACGGCGGACGGCACCTCCACCATAATCCCAAGCGGCACATCGCTGCGGTGCTTGATTCCCTCCTCTTGCAATTCGGACGCCGCCACCTCCATCAGCGTCTGTACATGCTGCACCTCACTCACAGTACTCACCATCGGCAGCAGAATATGCACATTGCCATACACAGCAGCGCGCAGAAGCGCTCGCAATTGTGTGCTAAAGAAATCGGTGAGCACAAGTGAAATGCGCAGCGCACGCCAGCCAAGAAAAGGATTGCTTTCATGAGGGAGCGAGATATACGGCGCCGGCTTGTCGCCGCCTATATCCAGCGTGCGGATCACCAGCGGGCGCCCCTGCAACTGCTGGGCAATCTGGCGATACAATTCGTATTGCTCGTCTTCACTGGGCGGCGTGCTGCGATCCTGGAAAAGAAACTCGGTGCGCAGCAGACCTACACCCTCGGCGCCTGCCGCCAAAGCCACTTCCACATCGGCAGCATAGCTAAGGTTAGCCACTACTTCGACACGCAGCCCATCGCGCGTGCAAGCCGGCCGCTGCGCCGCTTGCCAGGCCACCAGTCGTTCCTCACCAAAGGCCGCCTGCGCCGCACGCCAGGCCGCAACCGCATCGGCGTCGGGCGCCACAATAACTTTGCCGTGCGCGCCATCAATGGCGAGTTCAGTGCCTGGCGGCACAACTTGCAGCAGCGCCGAACCGACGCCTACAACCGCCGGGATGCCCATACTGCGCGCTAGAATGGCCGTATGCGAGTGTGGGCCGCCGGCAGCGGTGCAAAGGCCGGCCAGCCGGCTGCGGTCCAGTGCGGCTGTTTGAGAAGGCGATAAATCATAGGCGACGACAATGGCATTAGGCGGCAGTTCGACGCATTCCTCCGCCACGCCCGCAGCGATACGCAGCAGACGCCGCCCCACGTCTTCAACATCTGCGGCGCGCTGCTGGAACAGATCGCCTTTGCGCTGACGATAGCGCTGCGCCGCCAGCACAAAGGTTTGTTGAACGGCTTTCTCCAGCGGCAAACGATCCGCCTCAATGCACCGGCGCAGTTCCTGCTGGATATCTTCATCTTGCAGAAGCAAAGCATGGGCGCGAAAGATATCAGCCTGCTGCCGCCCCAAAGCTGCTTCCATCTGCTCCACCAGTTCATTCAACTGCAGCAGAGCCGCAGCCACTGCCGCCTGCAAACGCTGCCACTCACCGGTAGGGTCCACTTCAGCCAGCGGCTGCGCAGCCAGGGGAGTCTCCGTATACAGCAAGTCGGGTGGGCCGGTGAGGTGGTAGGCCATGCCCAATGCTAGACCAGGAGAAGCAGGAATACCGTGCAGCACAAGTTCACCTTGCGCCGCCACCGGCGCGTAGGCGGCTTCCACCAGCGCGGCGAGCGGGGTTGGGCTGCTGTTGTTCTGACCAACAAGTTCAGAGAGCGCGCGCACGGCGGCATCCGCATTGGAGCCGCTGGCGACAATGCGAATGCGCTGCCCATGCTGGACGCCCAAACTCAACAATTGGTTAAAGCGGGTGCCGTCGGCGGGGCCGGCGCCCGTGGTCAGATTGGTGACCTGGACGACAGCTTTATACTGGGCGACATTCTGCACAAAGCGCGCCGCCGGCCCAAAGTGCAGCCCTGCGGCGTCAAGTACGGTGACATCAGCGCTGGCATAGCCGCTTTGTCCTTCAGCGTCGCCCGCAGGTGGCGGTTCGTTTTCTTCTTGGAGCAGCACGGCGCGCTTGGCCTGCATCGATTCTTCCGCTTCGTGCGCCACCGCAGCCAGATCCATGCCGATAGAAGCTTGCACCGCGGCGGCCATCGCCCCCTCAACAAAAGGGCCTACGCTCAAGTGCACACGTTTAACACGTTCCGGCTCCAGTAAATCAAGCGCCACCCTGCTGCTGATCACGGCGCTGCCCAGATCCATCAACACAAACACACCCTCTTCGCTGTCCACCTCGCGAATAGCGTCGGCGATGGCCAGCGGGTCGGTGCCAAACGGCTGAAACGGATTGTCGCTGCCGCCCACAGCCACAATCGCCGCACGGCCCTGGATCTGCTGATCCGCAAGCGCCTTGACGGCTTCCGAGAGTTCTTTGCTGTGGGAAACAAGGACAATGCCGACCATGGCTGCTTATTCGACCCAATCAAAGGTGCGAGTTACTGCTTTTTTCCATTGGCTATACAGCTTAGTGCGCGCCCGGTCATCGGCTGACGGCTGCCAGGCGCGGTCTTGGCCCCAGTTGGCGCGCATTTCATCGACGCTGCGCCAGAAGCCGATGGCCAGACCGGCGGCATAAGCGGCGCCTAAAGCGCTCGTCTCGCTTACCTGAGGGCGCACGACCGGCACGCCCAGCACATCCGCCTGAAACTGCATCAGCAGATCATTGTTGACCATACCGCCGTCGACTTTGAGCAACTGCAGATCAACGCCCGAATCAGCGCGCATGGCATCCAGCACCTCGCGCACCTGAAAGGCGGTGGCTTCGAGCGCGGCGCGCGCAATATGGCCGCGGTTCACAAAGCGGGTCATGCCCACAATCACGCCGCGAGCGTCGCTGCGCCAGTAGGGTGCAAAAAGGCCGGAAAAGGCGGGCACAAAATAGACGCCGCCATTGTCTTCCACCGTGCGCGCCAGGTTTTCGATTTCGCCGGCCTGGTCAATGATGCGCAGGTTGTCACGCAGCCACTGCACCAGTGCCCCAGCAATGGCAATCGACCCCTCCAATGCATAAACAGTCTTTTCGCTGCCAAAGCGATAACAGACGGTCGTCAACAGACCACACTGGGACGGCACGATTTCCGTACCCGTGTTGAGCAGCATAAAGCAGCCGGTGCCGTAGGTGTTCTTGGCCTCGCCGGGCAAAAAACAGGCCTGGCCCACAGTGGCGGCATGTTGGTCACCCAAAGCGCCGCAGACGGGGATACGTCCGCCAAACGGGCCGTCGGCCATAGTATAGCCATAATAGGCTGGGTCGCTGGAGGAGCGAATCTGCGGCAGCATGGCTGACGGAATGCCCATCGTGGCAACGATTTCGTCATCCCAAGCGGTCGTGGTCAAATCCATTAACATGGTGCGCGCAGCATTCGTAACATCGGTCACATGCGCGCCCCCCTGCACTCCGCCAGTGAGGTTCCAAATCAGCCACGTGTCGATGGTGCCGAACAGCGCATCGCCGCGTTCGGCATCCTGGCGCAGGCCGGGGACATTGTCGAGCAGCCAGCGCACCTTTGGCCCGGCAAAATAGGTGGCCAGCGGCAGCCCCACCTGGGCGCGAAAGCGATCCTGGCCGGCCTCGCCGCCTAATGCGGCGCACAGCTTGTCCGTACGCGTATCCTGCCAGACAATAGCATTGGCATAGGGTATACCGCTGCGCCGGTTCCATACCACCGTCGTCTCACGCTGGTTGGCGATGCCGACTGCCACAATGTCGCGTGCGCTCGCATCCGCTTTGTCGAGCGCGCTGCGGATTACCTGTTGGGTGCGCTGCCAGATCTCCAAAGGATCATGCTCGACCCAGCCGGGCTGCGGAAAGATTTGCGTATGTTCAAGTTGGTGAATGCTGACCGTTTCCCCGCGCTGGTTGAACAACATGCAGCGCGTGCTGGTTGTTCCTTGATCCACCGCAGCAACATATTTCGGCATAAATGAGACCCTTTGCTCTGCTGTGTTTGATTAAACTGATGCGTTTGGCGGGATGGCTTGGGCAGCCTCTGCGGCGGCGGCCAGCAGTAGATAGGCCGATGTCGCACCGGGGTCTTGATGGCCGATGCTGCGCGGCCCCAGATAGCTGGCGCGTCCCTTGCTGGCCTGCATAGGAATGGTTTTGGCGGCGCCATCCTTTGCGGCAGCGGCGGCGACTTGCAAGGCGGCAGGCAGGGTAGCGCCGTCCGTCAAAGCCTGGCGCAGCATTTCGACAGCAGGCCACAGCGCATCGACCATAGTTTTCTCGCCGGGACGGGCACTGCCGCGCTGCTGGATACCGGTCAGCCCAGCGGCCAGCGCGCCCACAAACTCGCTGCCGGTTAATTCCAATTTGCCGGCGGTTTCTTTGCTGAAACGCATAAACAGGGTGCCATACAACGGGCCGGCGGCGCCGCCGACTTTGGAGAGCATGGTAATGCCCACCGTGTTGAGGATGGCGCCAATGTCGGAGCCGGCCACGCCCGGCAGCTTTGCCGCCACCTCGCCCATGCCGCGATCCATGTTGATGCCATGGTCACCATCACCCAGTGCCGCATCAAGTTCGGTCAGTTGTACTTTGTTCTCTGCAATCGCCGCAGCATAGCGGCGAATCCAGTCTATAATCTGGTCACGCGTCATGTTGGTTGTCACTCCTCACCAGTGCAGAGCCGCTGTCGCCACCGGCGCATCCCACAGACGCAGCAATTCATCGTCCACTTTGAGCATCGTGATCGAGCAGCCTGCCATGTCCAAGGAAGTCATATAGTTGCCGACCAGACTGCGCTCAATGCGGATGGCGTGCTGGTCACAGATGGCGGCCAGATGGCGAAAAAGGATATACAGTTCCAGCAACGGGGAGCCGCCCATCCCGTTGACCATCACAATCACGCGGTCACCGCCTACAAAGGGCAAATCCTTGAGGATTGCGGTCGTAAGGATGTCGGTGATCTCATCGGCCTGGGCGAGAGGGCGTCGTTCGCGTCCAGCTTCGCCGTGAATGCCGATGCCGACCTCCATCTCATCCTCGCCTAGTGTAAATGTAGGCCGGCCGGCGGCAGGCACGGTGCACGAGGTAAGGGCCACACCCATACTGCGTCCACACGCATTGACCTGACGGCACAACTGCGCCACTCGCGCCAGCGGCTGGCCTTCCTCGGCGGCTGCTCCGCAGATCTTTTCGGCCAAAACGGTCGTGCCGACACCGCGGCGCCCGGCGGTAAATTTACTGTCCTGCACCGCCACATCATCATCGATGACGACGCTGGCTATGGGGACGCCTTCGTCAGCGATCAGCTCGGCGGCAATGGCAAAATTCATCACATCGCCGGTATAGTTTTTGACGATATGCAGAATACCGGCGCCCCCGTCTACAGCACGCGTAGCAGCCAGCATCTGATCGGGTGTGGGCGAGGTGAAGACCGTGCCGGGGCAGGCTGCATCCAGCATGCCGCGCCCCACAAAGCCGCTGTGCATTGGTTCATGGCCGCTGCCGCCGCCGGAGACAAGTCCCACCTTGCCCGCAATCGGTGCATCCGCACGCATAATATAGGTCGGTTCAAAATAGACGCGCAGCAGTTGCGGGTGGGCGCGCTGCAGACCATGCAAGGCATCATCCACCACATCTTCAGGACGGTTAATCAGCTTCTTCATCGCTTTCCTGCTGCATTGATTCGAGCAGCGCAGCCAGCAGCTTGGCGGCGTGGGCGGAGGCAAGAGCGCGATGACTGATCCGGTTCTTGACGCCGGGCAGCAGTTCGGCCATGGTGGCCGCCTGTTCCGGTATAAAAAAGAGCGGGTCATAACCAAAGCCAAACTCACCGCGCAGTTCGTCCCCAATCAATCCCTCCACTGTGCCTTCAGCGGTGTAGACAGGACCGCCGGGGACGGCAATGGCGACTACACAGCGGAAACGAGCTGTGCGCGGGGCGTCGGGTACAGCCTGCAAGGCATCCAGCAGACGCAGACAGCGATCATTGTCGTCCAGCCCCGCCCCACCATAGCGCGCCGAGTAGACGCCGGGCTGGCCGCCGAGGGCATCTACCTCCAGCCCGCTGTCGTCCGCCCAGGTCCACAGTCCGGTCAGGTTGGCATACTGCGCGGCTTTCAGACAGGCGTTCTCCATAAAGGTCGCGCCTGTTTCTTCCACCTCAAGCGTCACCCCTTCTTGCGCAAGCCAGGTGATGCGCAGCGGCAGGTCGGCCAGCAAGCTGCGGTACTCACGCAGCTTGCCCTGGTTATGTGTTGCTACAAGCAAGGTATGCATCTGTTATACGCTCCGATTTCTTACCGCATCCATGCTATCATATAATGCCTTACGTTGGTAGCCGTATTTCGAGAGCGGCGCACCACCGCCTTTGGTGCACCGTGTTGCAACAGAAAGGTTCTTGCGGACCATGGTCGAATCCTATCACCCGCTGCGGATATTTACAGGCTCCGCGCATCCGGAATTGGCCAAGGAGATCGCCAGCATTTTGCATGTCGAGCTTGGCCAGGCCACAACGCGCCGCATGCCGGACAGTGAAACCCATGTCATGGTGGAGGAGGTGGTGCGTGACCAGGATATCTTTTTTATCCAGCCCTGCTCCGAACCGGTCAACGACCACCTGATCGAAATGCTGCTCTATCTGGACGCTTTCCGTCGCGCCAGCGCCCACAGCGTCAGTGTCCTGATCCCCTATTTTCCCTATGCGCGCCAAGAGCGGATGGCCAAGGGGCGTGAGGCGATCAGCGCACGCGTGGTGGCTAACATGATCGAAATGCAGGGGGCGAAGCGGGTGGGTTATGTGGACATCCACAATCGCGCCATCCAAGGCTTTTTCAACATTCCAGTAGACCCGCTCAGCGCGCTGCCGCTGCTGACTAACTATTTTCGCACACCGGAGTTTGCCGATGCCGCAATTGTCAGCCCTGATGTGGGGCGTGCAGGCATGGCGGGACGCTACGCAGAACTGCTCAACCTGCCGCTGGTGGTGATGCACAAGCGGCGCACCAGTTTCACCACCACCGAGACGACCCATGTAGTCGGGGACATTGTGGGGCGGCGCCCCATTATTATCGACGATGTGATGGCGGGCGGCAGTGTGCTGAAGCAGGTGGATGCATTGTATGATGCCGGAGCGACCGGTAAGGCCTGTTTTGCCATCACCCATCCGGTTCTGCTGCCGACGGCGCTGCAGCGGCTGGATGAAGATGATCGTATCGAACGGCTGGTGGTGACCAATACGGTGCCTGTACCGCCGGAGAAACGCCACCCCAAAGTGGTAGTATTGTCGGCTGCCCCATTATTGGCGGATATTATCTACCGCATCTACAAAGGGCAAAGCATCTCCGAACAGTTGGTGCTGGCATAGCTTGGCTCCAGTCATATTGGCCCCAGGCCCAGGAGGAAGAGCTTGTTTCAACGCACACAGCGCCCCGCAGCGGACGCTATCGAAGTGATTATCGGCCCGCGCGCCACATTCAGCGGCACATTGCAGTGTGACGCCTCCATCCGTGTGGACGGCGCTGTCGATCAGGGACGCCTGGTCACGCCGGCCAATGTGATTTTGACCGAGACCTCCAACGTACAGTGTGACATCATCGCCAAAACGGTGAGTATCCGCGGCCAGTTCAACGGTGTGATTCAAGCGGACCGCGTGGAAATGCTGGATGGCAGCCAGGTGCAGGGCGTGCTCAACGTCAACAGCTTTTACATGGACGAACACGCCGTGCTGCGCGCCTCGGTCAATATTCGGGGTGACGCCGCCACACCGGCGCCGCGCCCGCAGCCGCCGCAGCAGCCGGCAATCCCCGTGACCTCTGCGCAAGGATCATCAGTACAGCCGCCTGCGGAACTTAGCGATGACGAATCATAGATATTTTTTACTCGCAAGATGAACTATCTAATCAAGAGTAGGAGATGCAGCACATATGAGCGAGAGAACAGTTGCCTTTCGCGACAAACAACTAGCGGTGGAAGGCGCCGCCCTCAAACCGGGTGACAAAGCACCCGAAGTGACGCTGTCGACGGGCTTTTTGGGCCACACTCCCCTGCTAGAGGGGACAGCGGGCAAGGTGCGGCT
Source organism: Caldilineales bacterium (assembly GCA_038205395.1). Taxonomy (GTDB): domain Bacteria; phylum Chloroflexota; class Anaerolineae; order Caldilineales; family Caldilineaceae; genus Fredericiella. The sequence continues at coordinate 19,716 of JBBRBX010000034.1, read as the reverse complement.
GATCAGCGTCGTCCCCAGCATTGACACCAGCGTGTGTGACGCGCAGACGCGGCGCATGAATGAAGAGGCTGCCACACTGGGTGATAACGTTATGGTTGTCACCGTCAGCGCCGATCTGCCAATGGCGCAGAAGCGTTGGTGTGGAATAGCCGGCGTCGAGCGGGTGCTGATGCTTTCCGACCATATCGGGCTGCCGTTTGGCCAGGCGTATGGCACGGCAGTGCCCGATCTGGGCGTTGATCAGCGCGCCATTTTTGTCGTCGATCCCAATGATACCGTGCGCTATGTCGAATATGTGCCCGGCATCGGCCAGCACCCGGATTATGAAGCAGCGCTGGCAGCCGTACGCGGTCTGTTATAACATTCACTGCGACTTTAGATCTTCTATGACAAGGGGAGCCGGTTTTTCATGAAAAACCGGCTCCCCACCCTGTTGGAGCAACTATGATTTGGCTTTCCGTTCCCATCGCAGCGTTGATCGGTTATCTGCTGGGTTCCATTCCGGTGGGGCTGTGGGTCTGCCGCCTGTATGGGGTGGATATCCGCACAGTGGGCAGTGGGCGCACAGGCGGCACCAATGCGTGGCGGGCGGCGGGGCTGAAAGCCGCCATCCCCACCATCGTCGGCGACGCCATCAAGGGTGCAGTCGCCGTTCTGCTGGTGCGTTGGCTCTTTTATCTCGTTTTTCCGGACCCCGACACCATGCAGGTCGATGAAGCGACGACGCGCACCATGATTCTCAACTTGAGTGTAGCATTAGCGGGCGGCTCTGCCGTCATTGGCCACAACTGGTCCTTCCTCAACGGCTTCAAAGGTGGGGCCGGCGGCATCACCACAGGCGCCACAACGCTGGCCATTTCACCGCTGGTAGGTGGCATGGCCATTATTATTGCCGCCTTTGTCATCTGGTGGACACGCATCTCTTCCATTGCCACCTTAACCGTCGGCGTGTGCGCCTTTGCAATGTTTCTTATTCTGGGCGTGCAGGAAATTTCACCCTGGCCGTACATCATCTATGGCGTGATGGTGCTGGCTTCCGTTGTCATCGCCCTACGCCCCAACCGCGAAAAGCTGCGCGAGCAAAAGGAGCGGGTGATCACGTTGTGGTGAGGTGCACACTTAAAGGCTACCGGCCAAATACATTGCAGCGTTGATCATGCCGGTGACGCGCCGCTTATAGGTGAGTTAATAGCCGGTTCACCTTATCGTTCTAGCCGCGATTGCGCACTGGCCTGACAAATATAATTGTCCCCAACAATGCGATGGTGACAGCTACGCCTACCATGGCGACACCCAACGTCAGCATGTCCGGCTGCAATAAGGGCTGGCCGCGCAGCGCCTGCCAGGTGACGAGCAGAACCAGCCCCAAATAGGCGGCGCTGGCTGTCCAGATCAGCAACGTGCGCTGCCGGCGGCTCCAGCGACGCACGGCCCAGGGGAGCGTAAGAACAAAACCCAGCAGCGGCAGCAGTTGTAAAGCGTGTAATCCAACAAAGTGGCCGACGCGCAGGTCGCCGCCGGTTGTGCTCCAGCCCAGCATGGGCAGGCCTGGCCCACCATCTGCTGTGCCTACGCTGTGCGCCCCCACAATGGTCAATGGCTGCCCGGCCTGCGCGGCGGCTAACTGCGCCGGCGTCGGCCCGCTCGTCATCACGTAGCCTACCGCCATGCCGGCAAAAGCGACCAGAACACCCAGCCGCACTGACCAGGCCAGCACAGGATCGGGCAGGCGCTGGAAAATCAGCCACACAGCAGTCATGAGGTTAAAAATCGCCACCAGCGTGATCATGACCCCCATGCCGGCAAAAACAACAGCATCAAAAGCTGTGGCAACGTTAAAATGGCTGGTCGTCCCCCGCACTACCTACAAGACGATCAGCACGAGCTCAGTTGTCAGCGCCAGAGCAGTCAGGTTGGCCGCAGTCTGCACCCAGCGCCGCCGGCCCTGTACAAGCGTCAACAGCCACAAAAACGAGGTGGCGTAGATGGCGATGGAAAGCGAAAACTTAAACGGCTTGATCCAGCCGTTGACGCCGCTGATAAGTTTGGGGTCAAGCAACATGGCCGCCAGCAATATAGGGATAAAGGCCAGATTGATCAAGATGGTAAGTGTCAAGGGCCAGTTGAAGGCCCACGCCTGGCGCAGCAGCCTTTGAGGCCGGACAGGTGCACAATTGGTGGGCAGCGAAACAGTGGTCATTGTGTTCTCCTAATCTATTGGATACAGATTCGCCAAAACGGCTAGAGGACAGCAGCGGCAGGCACAGGCTGGGCACGACGGCCAAACAGCGTACGCACGATCAGGTAGATCAGCAGCCCCAACGGGCCAACCATGAAAATCAGGAGCAGGATAGGCGATGCGATCCAAGCGCTCAGCCGCAGCCGGCGGCTGTCCAGATAGGCCCAGCGACCCGCAAACAGGTCAAAGGCCAGAAAATGCGCCCAAGCAATCGTCGCGCCGGACGGCGTGCCCAACAGTGCGGCGATTGCGCCCAACTGCGGATTGGCCAGTTGCGGCAGCAGGCTCAGCAGCGCCGGCGCCACCAGCAGCGTGTAGAGCAGAGCAATCGGCGCCACTACCCACGGTGACGCCAAAATGCGTTGGCTCCACCCCCAATGCGGCAGGAAAATGATTAGCAGCCAGAACGGCATTGCCAGCAAATTACTCAATTGAAAAAGGATTTCCACAGCACTCCCCCCTCGAACATAATTAAAATACCGAACATTGTTTGCAAAAAGGTAAAAAAATAGCGGCCTTCTGGTACACGGCTGCCGCCCCGCACAGGTGTCTACCCCGCTTTTAACCCTACCCCAATACGTCGCAAGGCCTCGCGATCAATAGCAGCAAAGTCCGTGGGGAAGTGTTTAAGATGGCCAATTCGCAGCATAGCAATCCCATGCACCATTGACCAGACCGTAAAAGCCATTTCCAGGACGCCATAGCCGGGCCGCCCTTTGAATATTCCTGCATTCACCCCACGCTGGATGGCAGCCAACAAGAGCGGAAACGAGGAACTCTCTTTGTGCATAGCGCCGACAGCCTCCTCTACCTCGGTTCCTGCAGCAACAGCCGTCGCCGGGCTGGTGAACATGAGCAGGAAAAAGTCCGGATTGCGCACGGCAAAATCAATGTAGGCCAGCCCCAGTTCCAGCAGCAGCTCGTCAGGAGGCAGAGAAGCATCTGCACGCTGCATATATTCAGTCAGCCGCCGGTGTCCCTGTTCACAGGTTGCCGCTATAATTTCTTCTTTGCTGTCAAAATATTCATAAAGTCCTGCCGGACTGTAATCAATGTGTTGGGCGATAGCCCGCATTGACAGCGCTTCCTGGCCCTCATCAGCAATAATCTTGCGCGCTGCATCCAAAATCGCCTGGCGCGTCCGCTCATGCCGCCGTTCGCGGGGAGTAGGTTCCATTATCTATCCTTGCTCTGTTTCCAAACAGTGTTCGGATTATAATGGCCGTTTTCGAGTTTGTCAAAAGCCAGTTTTTCACCAAGCAACCGCAATGGATATACTCTCCGCCGTCAGCGCCGCCTGAGTGCGTATAAAAAATTAGAGAGTGACGCGCAATGGATGGACGATAGTAGGGTTAGCGGGCGGCGCGCTGAGTGAGCGCCGTGTACATTGCCTCTTGGTCGCTCCAAGGGTGTTCGGTTTCGCCGAAACACATGCTGCGCTCGTGACCCTTGCCGAAGGCAGCCACGATATCGCCGGCGCGCGCCAGGTTGACGGCATACTGGATGGCGGCGGCGCGGTCGGGAATAATGGTATAACGTTCACTGCCGGCGAACTCGCGCACGCCGATCTCAATGGCACGGCAAATCTCGGCCAGATCCTCAGTACGGGGGTCCTCAGCCGTAATCACCGTAAAATCGGCCAGTTCCCCAGACACGCGGCCCATCAGCCTGCGCTTGGTGCGGTCGCGCAGGCCGGCGGAGCCGAAGACCGAGATCAGACGGCCCGGCGTGTCTGCGCTGCCGTCCACCAATGGACGCAAGGTGCGCAGGGCATTCGCAAGGCTGACATGGGTGTGGGCAAAATCAACAATGGCGAGAAAATCCTGCCCTGCATCGATGCGCTGCATACGCCCGATGACTCCTTCCAGCGCCGACACACCCTGCTGCACAAACGCCGGCGCAACATCTAAGGCCAGCGCCGCTGTCGCCGCGCACAGTACATTGTAGACATTAAACTCGCCGAGCAGCGTCGTTTCGATGGGGAAGGCGCCGCCCCACCAGTGCAGCATAAAACGTGTGCGGGCAGGCGAGTATGCGATGTCACGCGCAGCGACGTCAAGCTGAACACCGCTGTGGCCAGGAATCCCATAGGAACGCACCGGCACACGATAATCATGCACGGCAGCTTCTTCATTGAGCACGGCCAGCAGCCGCCCATAGGAACCGGCATCATCGGCATTGAGAATGGCGCAGCGGGGCACGCCCGGCTTGGCCGGCGAAGCGTACAGGCTGCGAAACAGCAGCGCCTTGGCGTCTACATAGGCATCACGGCTGCCGTGAAAGTCCAGATGTTCGTGCGTAATGTTGGTGACAGCCGCCACATCAAAAGCCACAGCAGCCACGCGTGCCTGCGCCAGGCCGTGGCTGGTGCTCTCGATCACTGCATACTGGCAGCCTGCAGCCAGCATATCGGCTAGGAAGTGCTGGACGTCAGGGGCGTCGGGTGTGGTGACATGCAGCCCAGTTTCGCTTTCCCTCCCTAGGATGCGTGCACCCACCGTGGTTACCAGCCCCACGCGCCCAGCAGGATGTTGCGCATCAGCGCCGACGGCGGCCAGAATGGCTTCCAACAGTGTACAGGTAGTAGTTTTGCCGTCGGTGCCGGTTACGCCGATTACGGGCAACCGGCTGCTGGGGAAGCCATAAAGCGCAGCCGCAGCGATGGCCAGTGCCCTGCGGCTGTCGGCCACCTGCACATAGGGTATATCCGCCACCCAAAGGCCGTTGGTGCGCAGTCGTTCCGGCGCAGCCGTACCCACGAGGATGGCTGCACCCGCCGCCGCCGCCGCAGGCAAAAAGCGGTGGCCATCCGTGCGCCCGCCGCTCACAGCGACAAACAGGCTGCCAGGCTGTACAGTACGGCTGTCGCTAGTGACATGGCGCGCTGCCGGCGTCACCGGATCAGCCGGCGCGTCACAGCGTGCATCGGGCAGTAACTGCAGCAATTGGGCCAGAGTGACAGTTCGCTCTTGCATATAAGGTTTCCTAAAGAGCCGGCTGCACCGGGGAAGCCGCTAAATATCGCGCGGGCCGCGCACAATGGCAATGCCGGCCGCAACAATCACAAAGAGCATGACAAGCGCCGCGCCGCCAAACAAAACGGGCAGCCGTGTGCGCACCTCAGCCACTACATCAATTGGTATAGGCGTCATTGTAGGAGAGGGGGTCACGGTAAATGTGGCGCTGGGCGATGGCGTGGCCGTAGGCGGCAGCGTCATGGTAGGTGAGGCAGTCGCCGTAGGCGGCAGCGGCGTGAATGTTGCCGCCGGCAGCGCAGTGCTGGTCGGCAATGCGATACCCGCTTCCGGCTGGCCAGGCTGTTCAGTGGGCGGCGCAACTGCGCTTGGTGTGGGCGAGCTTAATCCTGAAATTTGTACACTGCCTTCAGACCTGGTTAGTGAAGGGGCCGCCGCCTCAATGGCCTGGCGAATCAAGCCGGCTGTGTCAGTCACAACACCGCTCTGCGGCAGCGGGACTTCGATGGCAATGGCGGCAGGCGAAGCGGTAGGCGCGGACACGTCCGCGCCCGCCGGTGTGTTGGTAGGCATTTCGGTAGCAGTTTCGGTGGGCGTAGCGGTGGCCGCCGCAGTGTTGCTGGCGGTCGCCGTTGGTGGCGGCGTGCCGGTGGCGGTGGGTGTGCTGCTGGCAGTGGCGCTAGGCTGCGGAGTGCGGGTGGCAGTCGGTACAGGCGTCTCCGTCGGCGCAGGCGTAGCACTCGGCGTGGCTGTGGGCGTCGCCGTCGCAGTTGGCGTAGCGGTGGCGGTTTCCGTCGGCGTAAATGTGGGTGTAGCCGTTTCTGTAGGCGTGGCGGTGGGGGTGGCGGTTGGGGTCGCTGTGGCCAGCGCAGCGCGCACATCCAGTGCGGCCAGATTGGCCACTGAGGCAAAGTTTACCCCTTCGTCATCGCTGCGCAACACCCAGTCACCCACAGTACCGGCATAGACGGTGCGGGCAGCGCGCGGCGTGTTGGCCAAAGCATAGACAGGCTGGGTGTAAGGGACACCATCAACCTGACTCGGCTGCCAGCTTTCACCGCTGCCGGTCAACAGCCCGTTTTCCGTGCCCAACACCAGCAGACGCCCCGTGTCCACAATGTCATAATAGGTGGTTGCAGGTGTGTTGGGGACTCGCGTCCAGTTTTCGCCCTCTTCACTGCGATAGAGAGCCGTATCCGTACCAGCCAACAAGGCATCTCCCTGCGTGGCCAGACTATAGACGATGCCGCTATCAGGAAACGTGGCCACTTGCGCCCAAGTTGTGCTGCTGGCGGGCAAGCGGTAGAGGCCATTATGGGTGCCGGCGTAGAGGTCGCCATTATATTCCAGTAATTCACGGATGCGGCGCGCTTCACCGCTCAAGCCGGCATCCAACTTTTCCCAACTATTGCCGGCATCTCTGCTGAGCAAGACACCGTCAAAGCGGGTGCCGACATACAGAGCCAGGCCGCCGCCTTGGTTGGTGGCGTACAGTTCGCCAATGGCGCTGTTGCTGCTGATCAGGCTGCGCACGGCAGGCACTTCGGCCCAAGTGGCGCCGCCATCGTTGGAGCGATAGAGAAAACCGGAGCCGCCGTCAGCGGCAAAGGCTACGCGCGAGTTGCGGGGGTCATAGGTCAAGGAGGCAATGCTGATAGTAGGCGCCAGGCTTGGCGTCGTGTTCTGCCAGGTCAAGCCGCCATCCGTGGTGCGCCACACGGCGGCGGGCTGCGGCGAGTTGAGCACACCGGCCAGCACCCGATCCGGCGCACTCGGTGCCACAGCCAGAGAGAGAATGGCATTAGGTGAGGGCGCCGCCGCCTGTGCAGCAGCTTGTAGCACAGGCGCCAACATACCTGCCAACAACGCCGCCGGCAGGCTGATTGCCACCACAGCGGCCAGAACGGCATGCACAAGATAGCGCAACGACAGATGGCGGCGCAGCGACGGATGGTTCACATTCATTGCTACGAGTATAACGGAAAGTGATGGGGAAACGAAACCCTTGAGCATGGCAGGCGGAAGGGAACCAGGGCCAGAACACAAGAAGAAACCGAGTTTCTTTGCGAAACTCGGTTTCTCGTGTGGCGGTTGAACGCGTGAATGAGCCGGTTATAAAATCTGCAGCAGATAGCGTGAGGCGCTGTTGGCCCAGTCGATCACATTGGGCGGATAGAGGCCGATCCAAAAGACACCCAGAACGCAGACAAAGACAATAGCCGCGGCGCCCACACCCGCGCCGGCGCTGCTCTCCACCTCAGCCTCGTCCTGGCTGGCAAACATGACGCGGGCCAGGTTCAAATAGTAGAAGGCGGAGATGGCGACGTTAATGACCGCCATCGCGGCCAAAAAGTAGTACTGATGTTGGACAGTAGCGCCAAAAACAAAGAACTTGCCGACAAATCCGGCCGTCAAAGGGATACCGACCAGGCTCAAGAGGAAGATCAACATGGCCGTAGCCAGGCCGGGCGAGCGTTTCACCAAATTGTTGAAATGCACGTAGTCGCTGCCGCCGGTCATGTTTTCCACGGCCAACACAACCATAAAAGCGCCGATGGTCGTGAACAGATAGCCGAAGAGATAGATCAACAGCCCGTTGAGACCGTTCATCGGCAGCACCGTGAGGTCGGTGGCGCCGGCGTCGACCACAGCCACCAAGCCCAGCAGCATATAACCGGCCTGGGCAACGGAGCTGTAGGCCAACATGCGCTTGACGTTGCTTTGGCGCAGCGCCATGAGGTTGCCCGCAAACATGGTCAGCACGGCCAGCCCACCTAAGAGCGGCACCCAGACCGCACGCGCCGGCGCAAAGCCAACCAGCATAACCCGTGCGATCACGGCGAACCCTACAGCCTTTGAGGCAGTGGCCAGGTAGGCCGTCACCGGCGTCGGCGCGCCCTGGTAGGTGTCGGGCGTCCACTGGAAGAAGGGCGCCAGGCTGGATTTAAAGCCAAGTCCCGCCATGACCAGCACCGCCGCCGGAACCAAAATGTGAGACAACTTGGCATTGGCCGCCATGGCTGCGCCGATATCGGCCAGCATCAGCGAGCCGGAAGCGCCGTAGAGCAGGCTCATGCCATAGAGCATGGCCGCCGAAGCCACCGAACCATAGAGGAAGTACTTCAAGCCGGCTTCGGAGCTGCGCAAGTCTTCGCGCATAAAGCCGACCAAGATATAACTAGTAATAGAGAGAAACTCAATCGCCACAAACAACAGCAGCAGGTTGGTGGCGCTGACGGCAAAGCTCATAGCCGCCGTAATAAACAGGAAGGACGACCAGAACTCGCCGCGCGCCGCAACAAATTTATTAATATAGCCGCCGCCGGCAATGCTTACCAGCAGCATACTGCTGTAGATGATTAGCTTTACGTAAAGCGCAAACGGATCGATAGCGACCATCACCAAAGCAGTGTGCGGCTCGGCGCCGAGTTGAAAGATCACGCCGATCAAGCCAATCAGCAGGAACAGCACACTGATGGCCATAAAGCCGCGCCCGCTGTCCCCGCGCTTGCCTGTCGTTGCGTCTAGGAGCAGGATCAGCAGGCCGCCAGTGATCAAAATGATCTCAGGCAGGATGCTGACCAGCGAAGTAAATCCGATTTCCAAGAGTGGCCTCCTGCGCCTTTACAGGACGCTCTGCACGAAGGTCAGAATCTGGACGGCAGCGCCGTTCAGGTAGTTCAGCAGTGGCGATGGGTAAACACCCAGAACAAAAATAAAGATCAACAGCGGCCAGAGCGTCAGCTTCTCAAAACCCAGCATATCCGTGGGGCCATCGGCATGTTGACCGTCGCCGCCTGTCCAGTGTGTGATCTTGCCTGCGTCATATGTGCCCAAGAAGAGATTTTGGATGATACGCCACAGAATATAGACCGCAGCCAAGGCGATGCCGAGAGCGGCGAAGACAGCCCAGCCGGTGACCAAATCCAGCGCACCGCGGAAGGTGAAGAATTCGCCCCAGAAGCCGCTCAGGCCGGGCAACCCCAAACTGGCAAAAGCCGCCACCATCATGATGCCGTAATAGTAAGGCGTCTTGGTGCTGAGGCCGCCGAAAAGGGCTAGGTCACGCGTGTGGGCACGCTCATAGATGATGCCTACAAGGAAGAACAAGGCGCCTGTGATCAGGCCATGATTGAACATCTGCATCGTAGCCCCATTAAAGGCCATAGCTGCACTGTCGAACTTGCGCGGATCGTCAAGTGTCCCGAAGGCGGCGGCGCCGGCGCCGATGCCCATGATCACGTACCCCATGTGCGACACGGAACTATAAGCGATCAGCCGCTTGAGATCCGTCTGGGCAATACAGACCAGCGCTCCATACACGATGGCAATTGCACCCAGCGCTACCAGCCAGATCGACCAGTAGGCGGCCGCCGTGGGATAGGTGGGGATCATGATGCGCATCATGCCGTAGCCACCCAGTTTGAGCAGGATGCCGGCCAGGATGACGCTGCCGGCTGTCGGCGCTTCCGTATGCGCATCGGGCAGCCAGGTGTGGAAGGGGAAGCTGGGCACCTTGAAGGCAAAGCCCAGGAACAAACCCCAGAAAGCCAGGCTGGTGAGCAGCAGCGCCTGGTCCGGCGGCAGATTGGCAAACGGCCTGGCGGCGGCGGCCCCGATGATGTCAAAGGTGCCGGCGGCAAAGTACGTTGCCAGGATCGCCAGCAGCATGGCAATTGAACCAACCAACGTATAGACAAAGAACTTGATCGAGGCGTAGTCACGGTTTTTCCCGCCCCAGATGGCAATCAGCAGGTACATGGGCACCAGGCTGATTTCCCAGAAGACGTAAAAGACCACATAGTCCAGCGCAATAAAGACGCCGAACATGCTGACCGCCAGGATGTTGAAGAGGCCAAAGTACTCTTTAACACGCGTGTTGATGACATGCGTGCTGTAGTAGAGACTCAGCGTCGTCAGCAGTGCGGTGAGAAAAATGAGCGGAATGCTCAGATTGTCCGCACCCAAATGAATGCTTGAGTTGATGGCCGGAATCCACGGCCACTGCACCTCAAATGCCATCGCTCCCGACCTGTAATCATAGGCAGCCAGCATGTAAATGCTGATGCCCAGCGGAAGCAGGCTGGCTGCCACCGATCCCCATTTGATGGTGCGTTCATCATTGGTCAGGAAGACCAAGATTGCGCTGAGCAGCGGCCACACGACCAAAATGGGGAGCGCCCATTGATTTAGGAATTCCATGGATTATTCCCTCCACCATTTCCCTTAGACTAGCGTCAAAATCATTGGCAGTGCCGTAAGCAGCAGCCAAATGGTTACAGAGACGACGACGACCATTAGATAGACCTGCACCTGGCCATTTTGGGCATTGCGCAGAATGCCGCCGGCGCGCGAGGCCAGCCAGCCGAACCCACCAACCGCCCCATCGATTACATAGCGGTCAAAATCCGCTGCAAAGCGGGCAATGCTGACCGTAGTGCGCCCGATGGCATTGATGATTGGGTCAATCACCCACAAATCATCGATCCAATACATAAAGTTGGCTACGCCACGCGTCAAAGGCAGGATCGTGTAGCCGTAGAGTTCATCAACATAGAATTTACGATGCATTACCCACCACAGCGGACCGAGCCAACGGCGCAGTGGGTCGATCTGCCCTTGCTTTAAGCCTTTTCCATAGACCAGGTAGCCCGCGCCCAAGCCACCTAGGGCTACCACCAGCGACGCCAGCAGGACAAGCCAGGTGAACGAGGGATGCACAACGTGCATCTCTTGATACTCAATATACGGCTCGAGCACGTTCTCCAGCAGGTTAGGCGCCAGCCCACCTAGGATGGGGAAACTAGCCGGGATACCGATCCAGCCCAAGGCTACGGCGAAAGGCGCCAGCAGCAGCAGCGGCACAGTCATGCGCTTGACGCTTTCCGGTGCGTTGGCCGCACCGGCGCTGCGTGGTTCCGCCAGGAAAGTCAACGAAATCTGGCGCGCCACATAGAAAGCGGTCAGGAAGGCAGCAAAAACCTCGACCCAGAAGACTAGAAAATTACCGTTGTACCAAGCGGCGGTGAGAATTTCATCTTTGGACCAGAAACCCGCTGTGATGAAAGGAAAGCCAGAGAGGGCCAGCCCACCGATGATAAAGGTCCAGCCGGTAAGGGGCATACGCTTGAGCAAGCCGCCCATGTTACGCATATCCTGCGGGTCGGTTGGGTCCAGATCGCCGTCGATGCGGCGGATCAGCGGGCCGCCATGCTCTCCATGCTTGCCGCTGTCTTCACCGGTGACGGCTTCCACGTGCTCCTCCTCATGGCCGGAACCGTGCGCATGCGCGGCATGAAAACCATGCTCGACGCCGTGAATGACCGAGCCGGAGCCAAGAAAAAGCAGTCCCTTGAAGAAGGCGTGTGTGATCAGATGGAAAAGCGCCGCCGCATAGGCGCCAACGCCCAGAGCGGCGACCATAAAGCCCAACTGAGCAATCGTCGAGTAAGCCAGTACACGCTTAATATCCCACTGCGTTAAAGCGATAAGCGAGGCAAAGAGCGCCGTAAAGCTGCCGATAAAGGCGACAAAAGTCAGCACACCCGGCGCCACCTCACCGGCGACCAGAAAGAGCGGGAACATACGCACCACCAGGAAGACGCCGGCGGAAACCATCGTTGCCGCATGGATCATGGCGCTGACAGGGGTGGGGCCTTCCATGGCGTCAGGCAACCAGACATGCAGCGGGAACTGGGCGCTCTTGCCGATGGTGCCGAAGAAGATCAGCACCGCAATCAAAGCGATGGCAGGCGTCGTAACGCCGATCAGGGGGATCGTCACGATCCGTTCGGACAACTGGACAAGATTCTCATATTTAAGAATCTCGGCGAAAACCAACGTACTCGGATTGCTCCAACTATAGAGCAGAAACATGCCGACCATCATGATCGTATCGCCGATGCGGGTCGTCATAAATGCTTTGAAGGCAGCGCGCTTGGCTGTCGGCTTCTCATACCAGAATCCGATCAACAAGTAGCTGCACAAGCCCATGATTTCCCAGAAGACAAAGAAGGTCAGCAGCGAATTCGAGACGACCAGCCCCAACATCCCGGTGGCAAAGAGACTGATGTAAGCCATAAAACGGCTGTAGCGCGGGTCTTTCTCCTGCGCATACGCTTCGGGATAATCTTCCTTGCGCAGATGGCCGGGGAATGTCATGTAGCCGCTGGAATAGACAAAAATCATTACCAGCAGAAACGTCACCATAAAAATCATGAAGGCGTTGGCCGGGTCCACCTGGTAACCGATGACAAAATCGGTCAGCCCCGTTGGAATGGTGAACAACTCCCCATAATGCGGATGTTCACCAAAATGAGGGGTGAAAAAGACCGCAAAAGCGATGGGCCAGCCAATCAACAAGCTGACCATCACGCCGCCGATTGCCGTCAGTGCGCTGACCGTCTTATTGCGATTCAGAAAAAGAATAATCGCAGCAAACGCCAGGAAGGGTGGTACGGGCAAGAGCCACGCTAAATTAAGAAATCCTTCCATTGCACAACCTCATTTTTGCTACGCCGCAGGTTTGAAAAAGAAACCTGGGCTACCGTTGATTTGCCGCTCGTAAGCTGCGTATAAAATTGCCGGCGCCATAACCCAACAAAGCGCCCACACCCGCCAGAACCAAGAGCACCAGATCATTGCCCAGTTGACCGAGCGAACCGATGGCCACGCCCGCCGCCGCCCCCACAAAAGCCATAATAATCAAGAAGGACTGGTCCGACTTCTGACGGCTCACCTGCTCCAAAAGCTGCTGTGCATCCCGATAGTCGGGTTTATACTTGACGATTTCCTGCAAAGCATGTTTGGCGCCTGTATAATTGCCCTGGGCAATTTTGGTGATGGCCAATCCATACAGGAATTCGCACTGTTGTTCGAGTGTTCCCGTCAGCTTCTGCTTGGGCATAAGGCGCAGCTAGCCTTGCAGCAGATCCAACTCATCCAGATTGACGGTCTTGCGATTGCGGTAAATCGAAATAATCAGCGCCAGGCCGACGGCGACCTCGGCGGCTGCCACCGCAATCACGAATAAGGCAAAAACCTGCCCGTCGACGTTCTCCATCGGCGCCACACCGTAGCGCCAGAAGGCGACCAGGTTGATGTTGGCTGCATTAAGCATTAACTCAATGCCCATCAGCACGGCGATGGCGTTGCGACGGCCAAGCGCTGCAAAAAGACCGCTGCTAAAGACAAAAGCGGCGAGAATTAGATACCAGCTTAGTGGAACCATTGCCGTTTTGCTCCCCCCAAAATGCAATGTAAAGCGCGAAAAATTTGCACAACGAAACTCATTTGCGGTCGCGGGCCAGAACAATAGACCCCGCCAGCGACACCAAGAGCAGCAGCGCCAGCAGGATAAAGGCCACAACGTATTCGTTGACGAACATGCTGCCGATGCGGGCAATCACCGCTTCGCCGTCCGTAATCGGTTCACCGGCCTGCGGCCACGGCGTCGCATTCATCAGCGCCGTCAAAACGACAAAGGTCAGTGCCGTAATGATGGCGGCGGTGCCTGATTGGCGGTTGCGCGGCGACGTGACGCCAAACATCATGCCGCGCGTCAACATAATGGCAAAAGCGATCAGCGTCGAGATGGCCCCTACGTAGACCAACACCTGGCTGACGCCGACAAATTCAGCCTCGGCGATAAAGTAGACGCCGGCAGCGCCAAAGAAGGCGGCGATCAGCCCCAGCGCGCTGTGAAACAGATTGCGCGAGAGGACAACGATCAGCGAGCCGACGACGGTCAACAAGGCGATGCCCATAAACACCACTTGGGCAAACGTAGGCAGTGGCGGCAGCGGAAATAGTTCAGCCATAAATTGTTAGTCTCCCGCCTGGCTGACCGGCACCGTCGTACCGATCAAGGACTTGGGGTCAAAGGCACGTTTGGTCGTAATCTCATTGCGGCTGTAGAAGCGGCCAAGGACGGAAAGCACAATAGCGACCGCTCCCAGATTGGCCAGCAGCACCAGCACATACGGAATCCAGCCGCCCCATACAGGCATAGGTAGTTTCATCAGGATCATCTGGGACAGAATCAGCACCAGCACCAGCGGCACCAGCACCTTCCAGGCGAACGACATCATCTGGTCAATGCGCACGCGCGGGAATGTGCCGCGCACCCACTGGATCAGCAGATAGACAAGGAACGTTTTGGCCAGGAAGTAGATGGGGCCAAGCAGCGGAATCTGGTCAGCAAAGGGGCCTTGCCAGGAGCCGAGAAAGAGCATGACGGCAATGGCTCCCAGGAAGAAGGCATTGAGAAATTGAGCCAGGAAGAACATGGCAAAGCGCATGCCCGAATATTCGATATGAAAACCGGCAACCAATTCCGACTCCGCTTCCAACAGATCAAAGGGCGTCTGCTCCGCTTCAGCCAGGGCAGAAATAAAATAGATCAAGAATGCACCCGGCAAGATGAAGACAAACCAGCCCAGACCCAGATTGACGGGGCCAATATACAAGGATTGCGCAAGTGCAAGCTCTTGGGTGCGCATTGTACCTACCAGCAGAACGGGCGCCAGCATGGCGAGCACCATAGGAATTTCGTACGAGAGCAACTGCGCCACTACGCGGAAGCCGGAGAGAAGAGCGTACTTGTTGTTGCTGCTCCAGCCCGCCATCAGTGCCGCCATGATGCCCACCGATCCAAGCGCCACCAGGTAAAGCACACCGACATTCAGATCGGTTCCGACAAAGCCGGGGGCGAAGGTGATGACGGCCAGCGACATCAACACAGGAAAGACGGCCAGAATGGGGGCCAAAGCATAAGCTATCACATCGGCATTGGCTGGGGTAATATCCTCTTTGGAGAGGAGCTTGAGCGCGTCAGCCACCGTTTGAAAGAGGCCGAAGGGGCCTTGACGGTTGGGGCCGATGCGGTCTTGAATGCGGCTGACGATCTTGCGCGTGATCCAGATCAGCAACAAGGCCAGAACCAGCGACGCATTCACCAGGAGGAAAGCGCCGATAAAATAGGTGATGGCCACCACCAGCCAACGCAGTTCTTCGGGCGCGCCAAGACGCATTTGAAAATCAATTAGGACGTCACTCCAGTTCATCTAGCGTCCTCCCAAACAAGCAAATCCCAAAATAGTAAAGCCGAAGAAAGCCGTAAAGCGACTAGAGGAAAGCGTATCACTCCCACTCCAGGGCACCTTTGCGCCACTCCAGGAAAAGACCCAGGATCAAGATCACAACAAACGTGACTGTCGCCAGAACCGAGAAAATGGAGAGATTGCGATAGGCGATAGCGATCGGGTACAGAAAAATAACTTCGACATCAAAAATAAGAAAGATCAGACCGATCAGATAATATTGGGCACGAAACTGAACCCAGGTGTCGCCGATAGTCTCAACGCCTGACTCATATGTCTCATTCTTGATCAAGTCAGGGCGGCGCGGTCCAAGCCAGTGGCCAATAAAAATCGCCGCAACCGGTATCAGCAGCGCAATGCCGCTCAACATGAGGATAAACGCGTACTGGCTGAGCATAAGTTTAGCTCCTAATGTCGTCCCCAAACCGCAAACAGACCAAGCGATCACGGCGCTTGGGCAAGTGGTAAGGCCGTGCAACAAACGAGAGACAGCGCATTGTTCCCTTGTGCGGGACGTGTTACAAGGCGCTAAGCCCTAATCGGCCGCGCATTTGTGTAGAACGTAACAAATCCTGGCGTATGGTAGCATACCTTTTGAGCAATCGGGAAAATTTGCGCGACAAAAATCACAGCAATTCATAGCTAAGTAAGCGCGCGTGGCCAGGCGGCCCGCAGCAGACGCTTGCTGGGCGCCGCCGTTGCTTCAGATTGCACGGCCCAGCGCCGCCAGCCCGACAGCAGCGCTGCTGCTCCGCCCCCACCCTCTGGACGCACAGTGTTTGTAGAAACTCTGCAACTTTGCTGCTGCGGCCAAATGACGTTATGATCAGCAGGAACATAAGGAATGTATCAAAGAGGCGATCCAATGCCTGTCTTGCTGACGACTAAGCTGCACATGCCGCGCACGGACGAGCGGCTGACACTGCGCATGCGGCTGATTGAAGAGCTGACGGTAGGTCTGGCGCGTGATGTTACGCTGGTCTGCGCGCCGGCAGGATATGGGAAGACAACTGTTGCCGCAGCCTGGCTGCGGCAGCTTGCGCAGGGATTCGGCGCAGGCTGCGCCGGCGTCACCCGCCGTACGGCCTGGCTGGCGCTTGATACCGGCGATGACGATTTTACCGGTTTCTTTACCTATTTTGTGGCGGCGCTGCGCACGGCCGTAGCGGATGTCTGCCCGCAAACCGCCCTCCTCCTCACGCAGATACAGCGCAGCGATCCAGATCTGTTTGCGCTTACGCTGGCGGCAGAATGCGCCGCGCTGCCACAGCGCGTGGTGCTGGTGCTCGAAGATCTGCACAGCGTGCAGAACAGCACCATTCATCGTGTGTTGATGCATCTTGTCCGCTACAGCGCAGAAAAACTGCACCTTGTGCTGGTGACGCGCGCCGATCCACCCTGGGGGATAGCCCGGCTGCGCGCTTATGGACAGTTGGCGGAAATACGCGCAGCCAATCTGCAATTTACACGCACCGAGATCCTGCAACTGCTTGAGCATGATTTAGATGTGGCACCCACCGCCGACTTGGTGGATGTGCTGCAAACGCGCACGGAGGGTTGGGTGGCCGGGCTGCAGCTGGCGGTCATCGGGTTGCGCACCCATGCCGATCCGGCCGCATTTGTCGATGGGTTCCGACGCAACAGTCCGGCGTATGTGTTCGACTATCTCGTCGATGAAGTTGTGGCAAGCCAGCCTGCTGAGGTGCAGCGTTTTCTCTTTTATACGGCTCCGCTAAGGCGCTTCTGCGCGCCGCTTTGCGCCGCAGTGCTGAGAGATGTCGACGAAGCCGCCTGCTTGCAGATTATCGCGCACTTGATCACCAACAATCTGTTTGTGGTCACACTCGACGACCAGCAAACCTGGCATCGCTATCATCATCAATTTGCCAAAATGCTGCGCATCCGTGGGCGGCTGGACGCTGCGCAGCAGAGACAAGTGCAGCGCGCCGGCGGGGATTGGCTGGCGGCGCATGGCTGGACGGATGAAGCCATACAACAATATGGGGAAGCGGGCGCCTGGGAGCAAGCGGCAATGCTGATCGAGAGTAAGCTGCCGGACTGTTTCGACCAAGAGCGCGGCCCGCAATTGGTGCGCTGGATGGCGCACATCCCGGCAGCCTATACTGCACAGCGGCCCCTGCTGCTGTTGGCAAAGACATGGATCGCTAACTTTACCTATCGCTTCGCTGAAATTCCGCCGCTGGTGGAAAGCGCGGCAGCACTCCTGGCGCGCAGCGAAGGGGTGGAGGGGACAGAAGCACAGCAGTTGGGCGATGGCATCGT
This sequence comes from Caldilineales bacterium, assembly GCA_038205395.1. Taxonomy (GTDB): domain Bacteria; phylum Chloroflexota; class Anaerolineae; order Caldilineales; family Caldilineaceae; genus Fredericiella. Next base: position 2,119 of record JBBRBX010000034.1, on the reverse strand, counting down.
CGCCGCCTGGCGCGCAAGCGACACCTATGATGGGCTGCTGTCGGAAGAGAAACGGATGGCGCAAGCGCAGTTGGCGTTGGCGTTGGTGACGCCGGATCAACAGTGGTGGCGCGGCTTTGTGCTCAACGAACTGGCCTTTTTGCTGGTGCGGCTGGGGCGGCGGGCCGAAGCGCTGCCGCTGCTGGAGAAAGAACTGCAATCGGTGGCTCCGGAGCGCCAAGTGCTGCGGCTGCGGCTGCTGTACGCACTGGGCGTACTCTACTACAACGCAGGCTGCAACCACGAGCTTTTGGCCACCGGCCAAGAGTATCTGCAGTTGGCCGAAGCCAGGCGGGCAGGTATGAGTGTGGGATGGGCGCACATGGGATTAGGCCACGCCTACCATATGCGCGGCAGCCTGGCCGAGGCCGCCGCGCATTATGCCGCAGTGCTCGCTCCTGGTTCGATTGCCAGCAGTTGGACGCGGCTGCTCAGCAGCCGGCAGTTGATCGAAATCTACGCAGCGTGCGGGATGGCTGAGGCGGCGTTGGCGCTGCCTGCCCAACTGCGCAGCCAGGTAGGCGAAGTAAGCGCCAGTTTTCAACAGCAGATCGAGGCGCTGGACGCGTTTGCCCATCTGCTGTGCGGCGATCGGGCGCGGGCGGCGGCATGGGGCCGGCAGCCGCACAGCCTGCCGGCAGATCTTTTGGATGTACGGCACACAATCCTCGCGCATATTCTGCTGGCCGATCAGCAGGCAGCCGGCCGCAAGCGGGCGGCAGAGATTATGGCGCGGCAGATGGCAAACTGCAGCACTCTGCACAACGAACGCGGCAAGTTAGAAGCGGCGCTGCTGCTGGCGAGTGTCTGGTGGGAGTCAGGCAGGCAAGAAGATGCGCTGGCACTGGCGGGAGAGTCACTGCAATGGGCCTATGCGCACGACTTCGGCTATTGGTTCACCGCCATTACCCCTCAGGCTGAAGCAATCTTGCTGGCCTTGGCGAAAAACGCTAAGTATGGGGAGCAAGCACGCTTGCTGCTGGCAACCAGGCAGAACAAGCCGTCCCCTCATGCACCGCACATACAGCAGCCGGCGACAAGTGTGGAGGCGGCAGCGGGAGTGAACCAGGAAGCACTCAGTGAGCGCGAGATTGAAGTGCTGCGGCTGCTCTACCGGCGGCTGGGCAACAAAGAGATCGGGCGTCTGCTCTGCATTTCACCGCACACCGTACGCAACCATACGAGCAGCATCTACACCAAGCTGCAGGTCAGCAGCCGGCGACAGGCAGTGCTTTACGGCTTAAAACAAGGGCTGATCCAGGCAGAAGAACAAAACGAAACCGATCAAATAAACGAGAAAACAAAACAATAGTACACAAATAGTACATTGCCGAAGGCGCTGTACCATGCGGGCGCAGTTGGTTCATGATAAGATTTTCATACAGCTCTCGCGAGGCGAAGGCCAAGAAAGATGGAAGCCGGGGAAGCACACCATGCTGAACCAAGTCGACCAAGTTGTCGCCATGAACGTAACAAATGCCCAACGCTATGAGGTGCAGGTGAATACGCATCTGGACTGTCAGTGGCTGGACTATTTGCCGGTAGCTGAAAAGAGCAACGGCAGCGAGAACGACGGTGCGACGCGCCTTGTGCTGCAGGTGGTGGACCAGGCAGAGCTGATGGGCATCATGAACATGCTGCACGGGTTAGGGCTTTGCCTGCTTTCGGTGAAACGGCTGGAGGCATAACGGTTTCCGGCCGGCAGGCGCGTGTAAGGTAGTGCTATGAGATAGAAGGTGCTGAGGTTCGCCCACTATCCCATCTGATAACTTTGTTGTCAAAGGTCGGTTGTCACTCGCGGCGGTGGCAGGCGACCTTTGCATTTTCAGGGGAGGGGCCGGTTAAAAGCGGATAGCCCACTGTCACACTAAATATAAAGCCACCGCCTTTCTTGAGCGGTGGCTTATGTTTCATTTCGCAGAGATTTGCTCACGCCGAGCATCCGTCGCTAGACAGCTTCACCGCCAGCCAGCAGGGGGCGGAACTTATAGCCGTAAATAATCTGGCCCTCAACCCCTTCTTCGCGCAGCTTACGCGTCACCATTTCAACTGCCAGACCGATGTGCACATCGGCGTTGTC
>JBBRBX010000033.1:0-47124 GCA_038205395.1 Caldilineales bacterium | reverse complement strand
TGGAAATCGAGGGCAAATTACTGGCAATCAGGCCGGGCAGCCGACCACATGCTTCAAGTGCATTCAGTCGGGCACGACGGTACGATCGACAATCGGCAAAATCAGGACTCCATTTACGGCAAACGAAGCAGCGGCTCCGTGGGTGGATCTCCCAGATAAAACGTCAATGTCACGGCAGCAAGCTCAACGCAGTCTCCGGCGTTCAGCGTCAGGCGGTCATCCCCTTCTAGGGCATGGCCATTCAGCAGTGTTTGGTTGACATCCGATAGATGCATAATCTGCCACTGCCCTTTGGAGAAGGTCACCAACGCATGTTGGCGCGAAACTGTTTTGCTCTCAGCTTCAGCGGTCAAATTGATCAGCGCGTCATCGGCCTGCACAGGAGCACTGCGGCCAATGACGACTTCAGATCGGTGCAGCGGGTAGCAGCAGCCGGATGCAGCGGTGAAGTAGGCGGAGATAAAAGTCTCAAATTTGAGTGAACTGCCGTCCCACACCTGAGCCTCCGCCAGGGTTTCTTGACAGCCCAGCAGGCGTCCAGGCGGATCAGCGAAAATGCTGTGGCGCAGGGGCTGACCATAGGCATCACTATCCCAGCCCATACCATGCGACAGGAGACGATCCAACTGCATGGCAGGAATCTCGGCAGGCACTTCCACATCATAGGGCGGTGCGCCATGTTCATTGCTCACCACAACACAGACTCGCAGCATTTGGCTCTCTTTTGGTTCCTCTTACCGCCTGGCTCCGCCTGCTTATTCCATCGGCGGCATCCGGCGGCGCGACTGCTCGTACTCACACCGCATCCGCCTGCAGTTCGCTGTCGGCCACGGCCACTTTCACCCGCCGCGTGTAGGTGCGGTTGACATAGTAGCCCTCGCCCGCCGGCAGCAGTTTGCTGCGTTCAGCGTATGGCAGCCGTGTGTTCAAAACGAGATCATCCCCCGACCCCAGCATAAAGCCAACTTGTGCTTCCTTGAGACTTTTCATGGGGTCCACGAAGCTTTTGCTGTTCACGTCACTGGCGCGCCCGGCCAGCAGCACATGGAACGCACAGTTGCGCCCCAGCCGCATAAGGGCCCCCAATTGGTCACGCTCGGCATCCGCCAAGCCATCATCATAGTTGTCGCCGAAATCATCAGCGATCACGACAATGGTTGGCCCCCTGCCTGTGGCGGAAACGCCCGGCTGCGCTGGCAAGTGGTTCAATTCAGCCTCGATCCTCTCCAAAACCTTTCCCGCCGCACCGGGTTCGCTGCTGTAGCCGGCTACTTGCGGCAGCGTGCGCAGGCTATAGAGGCTTTGCCGCCGTGAATCCAACACAAACAGGCGCAGTATCTGGGCGTCTGCACCTGCCGCCAGGCTGGACGCCCATGTGCGCAGCAAGGTGCTCTTGCCGCTGCGCGCGGGGCCGGTGATCAAGAAGTGAGGCCCTGCGGCCAGTGACAGGGCAAAGCGCGTGAGGTCGTCCACATGCAGCCCCAATGCGGCCATGGTTGCGTCACCTGTGGTTGCGCCACCCGCCGCGCGTGCGCCATTGGCGCCATTGGCAACTGCATTTAGCTGGAGCGGCAGTTCCGCCATCTGTACATCGGACAGCCGTACAGTCTCACCGAGCATGCTCACTGGCTTGGGCCGCCGCCCTTGCCAGGCTGCCGCCATCGCATCGAGCAGCCTTTGCAGCGCCTGCACCCGCTCGCTATCGCTGCCTCCGCTGGTGGGCAAGGCAATCTGGCACTCCAACGGCGGCGTCCCCCGCACCAACCCGCGGCCCGGCGCCGCCAGCGGTTTCAGATCCTGGCTGCGCCCGACAATGCTGCCGTACTCGCTCTGTTCGACCAGGTGGAGAGCGACCGCCAGCATGATGTTGCTGGCCGTGCTAAAGCGAATGGCAGTTGAGTTGTTGGCCGTGACCACAAGATGAATACCCAGAGCGCCGCCTTCTCGCGTCAGCCGCCCAATGAAATTGGGTGCGCTTTCGTCGTCGCCGGCGGCTTCCAGGAAATTGGCATAGTTGTCGAGAATGACGACAATGGCCGGCTCCTTGCGCCCGGTGATCTGCCGGTAGGAGGCCAAGCTGCCGGCGGCGACGGTGCTGAACAGCATGCGCCGTTCGTCCAGTTTGCGCTGCAGGAGCAGGAACAGCCGCTCCATGCGCTCGCTCTCGTCCGGCGTAATCACGCCGCCCGTATGCGGCAGCTTTTCAAATAACTTGAGCAGGCGGCTGCCGAAATCGAGCACATAGAACTGAACGTCATCAGGCGAATGGCTCAACGCCAGCGAAAGGATCAGCGTCTGTAAAAAGGTAGTTTTGCCGTAACCGGGGGCGCTGTAGACAGCCAGGTGCCCTTCTTTGCCCAGATTCAATTCCAGCGGCTGCTGGCGCTTTTCCTGCGGAATATCCACCCGCCCGACCACCGGTGACAGCCAGGTCGCCGGCGGCTGCCAGCTGCTGCCGTCCCACCCCTCCTGACGGCGCACATCAGCCAGCGCCAACTGCTCAGGCAGCGGTTCGAGCCACAGCGAGGGCAAACGTGTGATGTGCTGCATCTGGGCGGTCGCCTGGATTTCCTCAACCACGGCGTCCAACTGCGTCTGTTGTTTGCGCTCCGCCAGGATGTCGGGGGCATACAGGCTGTGGCGCTCTCCATCCACCTCGATTGCCACGATCTCCAATGGGTTGCCCAGCGCCGCCCGCTGCGGGTCATAGGGAGCGCCGCCCCACGCCACTTGAAATTCTTTGAATTTCTCATTGGCGCCCACCTGCAGATAGGCGCGCCCCATGCCGCTGAGAAAAGCCGCGTCCGGGCGCTTGAGCATGGCCTGGCTGTCCTCCGTCTGCGCCACGCGCAGGCACAGGCGGAAGCGCGTGTTGGCCTCAATCTGTCCATCGACGATGCCTGCGGGCCGCTGCATAGCCAGAATCAGACGCAGCCCCAGCGCGCGGCCGACGCGCGCGATGCGCACGAACTCTTTGGCCGTCTCCGGCTGCTCGGTCTTCATCTCGGCAAATTCATCGACAATGACCACCAGGTAAGGCAGCGGAATGGCCTCACCCATTTCATTATCTAATTCATGGGCGTAATACTTGCGCTGGTAGTCGTCAATATGGTTCACCTTGGCGGCGTCAAAGAGCGTCTGCCGCCGTTTCAACTCTACGTTGAACGAAGTCAGCGCGCGCAGCGCCAGATTTTCCTGGTCAAGATTGGTGATCACGCCCAGCGTGTGCGGCAGTTCTTTGAAAGGCTTGGCCATACCGCCGCCCTTATAGTCCACCAGGACAAAGGCGAGCCGGTAGGGGTGATAGTTGATCGCCAGCGCCGCGACCAGCGTCTGCAACAGTTCGCTCTTGCCGGCCCCGACTGTACCCGCCACCAGTCCATTGGGGCCGTCGGCGCGTTCGTGCAGATCCAAGTCCAACGTTTCGCGGCCGGCGCCCAATCCAATCGGCACGGACAGGGTATGGCCGGCGCTTTGGCTTTCCTGCCAGCGCCGCTCAATTTGCAGCGCCTCCACCTGCTCGACGCCCAGCATTGCCAGCAGCGAAACCATCGTCGGGATCGAACGTCCAGCCAACTGCTTGAGCCGGATGGGGGCGATGGCGCGGGCAAACTGGTCCAGCAGCACGGCATCCAAACCGTCGGGGCTGAGCTGCTGCTGAGAGGTGGCGGCGCCGGGACGGATCAGGCTGGCCTGGCCGTTGCTCAGCTTGACGACGGCGCGGCAGCTTGCGGGCAGCATCTTGGTGCGGCCACCGAGAAAGATGGGAAAGAGACCGAGCGACGGACCTTCAAATTCAATCCGCTGCACCACAGGGTCGCGCTCGATCACATCGAGGTCGGCCAGAAAGACGACCAGGACACTGGACCATTCCTTCTTTTGGCCCATGCTTTGCTCCACCGCTTCGCGGCGGCGTTCATCCATAAAATCGTCGAGTCGCGCCAGCAGGGAGCGGGTCTGCGGCTGGTTGGCAGCCAGCCAGCGCGCCTTGCGGTCGTCGTGCCAGGTGTGTGGCAGCCAGCGCAGCCACTCCCAGAGCGGCTGTTCGCCGGCGGGGTAGATGGCGGCCAGCTTGACTTCAGTCGGCGCGTGGTGGGTGGCGAGCTGGACGGCAACGGCGTGGGCGGTGGCGAGTGCGGCGTTGCGTTCGCCGCCAATCCCGGTCACTTGGGCGCTGCGCAGATTGAGGCAGATGGGCACGCCGACAATCTCCGCATGGCGGCGCGCCACCTCGATGGCGGCGCTGATCAGAGGGTCGGGGTTGAGCACATCGCGCACGCTGGGGGTTTTGACCGTCAGCGTTGAAGGCAGCTGGCCGAGGCCGAGACGCACGGCCAGAAAATCCTCATCGCCCGGCGTGCGCGCCCACAGGTTGCGGTTGAGGGCAGTCACCCAGCGCAGGCACTCCACCGGTTCCGGGTCGTTGGCGTTGCGCAGGGCATGTTGTTCGGCCATCAGCTGGTCAAGCGAACCGTCGTACTCCTGCAGCAAGGCGCGGTAACGGCGGTCCCTATCTGCGCGCTCGCGCTGGCCGTTGCGCTTTTGCACCTGGTAGATCAGGATCGAGGCCAGGCCGGAAGCGAGCAGCATTGGCACTGAGAAGAGCAGCATGGTGTTGGCGCCCGACGCCATAGAGACCATCACCATGACCACCACCATCAGCCCCATCGGCAGCAGCGACAGCCAGAGCGCATTGCCGTTGCTCGCCGGCTCCGGCGGCGGGTCAGGGATAACGATCTCCTGATCCGGCAGTTGGCGCTTCAGGCGGGGAGAGCGCCAGAATTCGGGCGGAGCTAGGCGAGCAGGCATAATTGCTTGACTTTCATGGCAAACAGCGACGCACTGCACTGCTGCAATTGCATAACGGCGCCGGCTTCCAATTGTTTTGGTTCAATCAGCCAGGTGCGCTGCGGGGCACCTAGCATTAGAAAACCATGATCGGAAACAGGCTGCTTGTCTTGCGTGTAGGCCACCCATAGGACTGTGCCGCGATAGCTGGCTGACAACAGATCCGCAGCCAGCCACTCACTGTTGCCATTTAACGTGCCAAGCGAGCGCAAAGCACCAACCAACTGCGGGTAATCTTTTTGCGCCGACAGTTCGTTCCAGACCTCCGCATCAATTTCCACGGGCAAAGATGCGCCCATATTTGCATCGTCAAGTCCAAAAAACTGTATTCCGCTCGCAACAGCTTTATCGCTGTCGGCGACAGCTTCAATTTCATGCACGACACCTTGGACAAGCCGGTGTTCGTAGATAACGCCCTGGTAGAAATGATAGGTCAGCAGAAGATCGGCGTTACGGTATGAACGTGTATAGCGCAGCGAATGCGGCGCATCGAGTAAAATTTGGGTGAGCAGTGTCATCTCCTCACCGATGTGGATCGAGCCGTCAACGGCGACCGCCAGTTCGTCGCGTGCGATCAGCGTATGGCCCGCAGCATAGAGCCGGCCCTCGACGTTTTCTTTAGTCAGAGGGCCAAGCTGGGCTTGCAGAAGTTCTTGGGCTAGTTCCGGCTGCTTGCGCAGACTCATTAAGAGAGCAATTTCTTCCACTGTCAGTCGCCAAACAGACGTGCTCATACCAGTTATCCTTTGCGTGTCATTTGCCACGAAGTGCAGATGCACAATAATCAGTAAACGAATCGTAGCCGCTAAAACCAATCGGAGACATTTTGAACTGCCGGCGCCAAGGCATCCTCAACTTTCACCACCGTATTTGCGACAAACTTGTTTGCTGCGTCGACACCTTCATCAAGCTGATCGGTTGCCCACTCGTCGAAATCTGTCTCTTGTATTCTATCCGCAACCCAAGAGCCTGCTATGCCACCTAAGAATCCACCTGCCTTGCTGCCCAAAGCTATACCAATGGGGGCAAGTGTTCCGCCGGAAATGGCGGCTAGTCCAGCCCCGAGCAAAACACCTCCAGCATAAGCCCCACCAACGGTTCCTATCGTGCTCAGTCCCGTATCAAGTGTTGCATCGACTACTGTGCCACAAGCAACCTTTTGAACACCTTGCTCTTTATATTCGTCCCAGTTATGGCTGGCAGTAAAGGCTAAGCCTATTGCCGCAAACGCTACTCCCATTTTAGAACTCGGCAGCAGTGCTTCGCGGCCTTCATACAGCGCAGATTGCCCTGAAAACTTCAGCACATTGTGGTCAAAAATGAGTTTGCTGAAGCTGCCGGTTTCTGGAATTTTGAGGTGAGGCAGACCTTTTGACCAACCGGCTAAAGATTTAACCTTAGAGCCACCGTAAACAATGATTTCACCAGGGTAATTAAAACCATGTATGGAATCCAGCTTGTCAAGATCTTTAAAATCTTTTATCAGTTTTATGTAGTCAACAAGCTTTTCAAAGTCTGATATAAAGTAATCAAGCAACTCTCGTTCTGCTGGAGTGTCGACAAAATTATATAGATAAGTCAGCAACGCCTGTGTGCGTTCTAAATCATTTGTATATTCGTCGCCATGCTCAAGCACCCATCGCCTTCCAGCATCGGCAATTCCACGTACAACGCCGCCTGCCGCAGCTTCACTGACGCCCCACATCACGCCACCGCCGTCAATAACAGGTGCATATACGCCCCCCCCATCCGCCAGTTGAAACCCTACCGCCACATCGCGCACCCATAAATCGACGCGGCGAGCTTGCTGCGCATATTGAACTAGGGAATCCGCTGCTGAGCTTACCTGCAGCCGAAAGGCCGATTCGCGACATGTGGCTTCAAAGTGCTGAAGGGCAGAGCGCAGCCGATTGGCCTCAGCGGCAAGTGAATCGTCCAGGAAAACTGTTGCGTTCGAGTAACGCAGCAGGGTGAGTGGCTCGGCAGAACTGGTGGTTTGCGTCATGGCTCACTGGCTTTTTATTGTACTGGTTAATGTTTGCTGCGTTCCCGCTCGCGTCGATCGCGATCTTCGCGTTCGCGTCGTTCTTCATCACGTTTTTCCTGCTGCCACCGCGCGCGTTCACGTTCGCGGTAGTTCTGCTCATTGCGCGCGGCTTCACTGGCAGAGGCAATACGGCCGGCTGTTGAGCGGTATTCTGCAGCAAGGTTTAATGCTTTGCGAACCAAATCAGCCAGGTCGACATCAAATTTCTCGCGATAGCGCCCGCGCCATTCTCGCTGCGCCACGCCGGCTGCAGCTTGACGCTCGCCAACCGATGCCTCCAAGCGGCCTGCCGCCTTATGTAACGCAGCAATCGCTTCGTTCGCCGCTCCCCAATCCCAAACGACGTTATTCCAGTTCGGCTGCCAGTTGGGCATTATCTCACTCCGGTCCGGATTTGTTGTCTTTTGCTGGTTACATGGCGAGGAGAATCAAGAACAAGCTTTTTGATTCTCCTCGCCATCTACGACTACGCGTTCCCGCCCGCCGTCATGATGTTGCGGTTGATCTGCTCGATATTGCGGCGCAGCTCTTCCAACGCCTGCTGCGTCTTCACCAGGGTCTGGTGCGTTTGCGGCCATTCGCCGCGGAATTTGACGGCAAGCTGGCCATCCCAGATGTTGGCGTCGGACAGCGTCTGCCCCTGCTGCGCAAGCTGCTGAATCTGCTCCATCAGCGGCCCGTTGATCACCTGCTGCATCTTGACGATGGTTTCCTTGGCCGTCATGGTCGAAAGTACGCGGTCACTCATTGTGTCACTCCTTGGTCTTTATTGATCGGGATTACAAAATAACAAGTTGAACGAATTGCTGCAGGCTGGGCAACTGCTGCGCCGGCGGGTCAGCAATAAAATCAACGGTCAACTGCGCAGTGGTTTCGTTGTGCATAGCAAACATCTTGACCTTAGTCACCCGCGTCACTGGCACTTATTTTCTTGGTTCGCCTGGCTGTCTGTGCTGCAAAATCTTACATTATCGACAAACCAATTGCTGTTCTTCGCAGCGTTGGTGCGGGAACGTAAAACCAGTTCCACCTCCTTACCCCGATGAGTGGAAGGAATCGGTATCAGTGCCGCCTGCCAGCCATTGACAGCTTTCGGCTTGCAAAGCTCAAATGTACTCCCGATCTGGGCGCCATCGATCAGTACATAGCCGTTGTCTTTGTCGGCGCCACAGTCGTCGGCGGATTCAATCATATAGAGGAACTGCAGCGCAATGCCGCTGTGGTTAGCCGGCAGCGTGATCTTTTGGCGCAATTCACTCTGCTTGTTCAGCATCCCTGCCAGCCAGCCGAACCACTTGCCACCGTGCGGCATCGGCAGCAGCTTTTTGTCTGTGGAATAGATCAACGTGCTAGGTTGGTTATCATCAAACTGACCCCACCCAGGTGCGTCAGCCCCTTGTTCAAAATCCCAATTCTGCAATGAGGGAATTGGAGATGGCAACAGCTTGGCTACATCTGGCAGATACAGCGGGCACGTTCCCGTTACTGTAAATTTAGCCGTCGTGCGAAGTTGTTGTGAGGTTGGATAACCTTTGCCCACATTTTCAACTTCATAAAGCACAATGTTGCTGCTCTTTTCTCCACATGTGTTTGCAACGGTGCGTGCTCGATAAGAAATAAGAACAGTCCCGGCATCTTCAATTCTGCCTTCCCAGACAATCTGACCATCGGGCGTAACACCGCCTTGGCCTACATTGGCTTGAAGCGAATCGGGAACAGCGACCACGCCAGCCGGCAGCGTGCCGGTAATGCCAAGCACAACATTTACATAGTTGATATCGTTATTAACGATCGTCACTTCATAGGTAACCAACTCCCCCTGCTGCACCATGTCGGGTAATGCCCGACCAATGAAACGTGCCAGCGGCGGAATTGTGCCTGGGCCAGGATCGTCGACAGCCTGCAAGATGCCAGCGCCCGCTGTCACGGTCAATAGAAGAACAATTCCCAGCAGTACACCAAAAGCGGCAGTTCGCCTATTATTTGCCGTGTGTCGAATGCGTGTGTAAAGTTTCATTGCCATGCTCCAGTACCTAGTTCGGTTACTCATCTAATTACCATTGGGTCTTTGATCTGGTTCAGAAGTAGGTTCGCCACCACCACCTCCTCCATTACCGCCGCCTCCTGAGCCAGAACTTCCGGAAAAGGTGATCAAATAATCTGGACCAAGCAGCCGAATTCTTTTGTAGGTCGGCTCAAGCCTCACTAAAAGCACTCCCCAACGATAAGAACCGGCTTCTTTTGGTGTCATAGTATAAAAAGTGTCATTCATTGCTGCGGCTGGGGAGCGGCCTTCTAGCCACTGCTGATCTGGCTGCCAAAAAACGAATTCAAACAACTGGTCCGGTAAAATTGGTGCATTCGGCTGCCAACTAAATGTGACGCTGTTATTGACGCCGAATTGGCTGTTTGGGCCAGGCTGCACGTTTGACAACGCAGTAGGCCCACCTTCTTCTTCAACGGACGGCTCGGGTGGCGCTGCCGCCGGCGGTTGTGGAGCCACATAAGGCTGGCCGGCCGGTGCAGTAGGCGACGCTGGGCTAGGGGCACTAGTTGCCACCCTAGGTACATCTGTGTTGCGCGGAATGTTGGTTGGCGTTACAGTCGGCGTGGCGGTCGACGTTGTCCGTTGAATCGGTGTGGAAGTAGGCGCAGTGCTGGGCACCGCTGCTGCCGCCGTTGCCGAGCCAGCGCCGTTACCGACATATGCGGGGCTTCGCTCCGTCAGGCTTGCAGAATCCGTTACTGCACCAGTTGCCGCCACTGCCTGGACGGGCGTGGATGTCACCTCCGGCGCCGTCGCTTCTGCTGTGCCGCCGCCTGTTGGCTGTTGCTCTGCTGCGGACGCCGCTAAAGCTGGGGGGGGTGTTGTTTGTTGCGCAGAAGCGGCTGCATTGTCGATCGCAGCCGCAGTAGTCTCTGCTGCAGTAATCTCTTCTGTCATGACGTCGGTGGCTGTCACTGCTGCGCTCGCTGTGACGCTCGTCGCGCTGCTAAGAGATGCCGGCATAGCTGTAGGCCCGCTGTCTTCACCCGCCGTTTCGCTTATCACTGCGTCCGGCGCTGCATTCGACGGCTCCAGAAAAGCGGCTCCTGTTGCCGTTCCTCCCAACAGGCTCCCGCTAGCCAACAGCCAGCCCAGCGCCGCCACCAGCAGTACGCCCAGCACGGCCAGCGCATAGGCGGCGAAGCGTGAACGCCCGGCTACCGCCGCGCTGCCGCCTTTGCCGCGCTGCAAAATGACGGCGGTGATGTTGTCCGCACCTCCGGCTGCATTGGCCGCATCTATCAGCCGCCGCGCGGCATCTTCGGGCGCGTGCCGCGCCACAATCTTGGCAATCTCTTCATCCCCAACTTCATCCGTCAAGCCGTCTGTGCACAGCAAGATCGCATCTCCCGGCCGGGTCAGGATCGGCGACGCAACTGTGACCGGCCGCGCCGGCCGACTTTTCCCTTGACCCGGATCAAGAACGCGCAAATCCGTCTCGACATCCTCGTTGATGCCCAGGTAGCGGCGAATTACATGACGATTGGGGTGGGTCTTGGCATCTTCTACACTGATGCGGCCGGCTTCAATCGCCTCCTGTGCCCAACTGTGGTCGAGCGTCAGTTGATAGGCGCGCCCGCCGCGCACTAGATAAGCGCGGCTGTCGCCAGCATGGACAATGTAGAGACGGTCGCTATCAAGCGCCGCCGCCACGATCGTCGTGCCCATACCCAATAGCGCCGGCTCGGTCTGTGATTTCTCGTACACGGCGTGATTGGCCAGACGGATTGCCTGATCCAGCCGCTGACCCAACGAGGTAGCGACATAATGCTGATCTTTTAAGAACTGGCTGATGGCGGCGATGGTCTGCCGGCTGGCCTGCTCGCCGCCTACGCTGCCGCCGATGCCATCAGCCACAGCCGCGACCACACATTCGCCGCCGCTCGTCGCCACGCTGAAAATGCCATAATAATCTTCATTGTTTTTGCCGGAACGGCCAGGATGCGAGGCATGGCCGATCTGCATTTCGTCCGCTACTACGGTTTGCGATAGTTCTAACATCGCACCTGCTCCCGACACAGTTCTAGACTGAAAACCAACAACGGACTGGCGCTGTTTCCGGCGGCTGCCTGGCTGTCACCCGTAAGGGTGCTACGCACTATTTACCGGAACCTGTAAATTCAAAACGATTGTCGCCACCCATATAATGAATGCGCTCATAAGGATCCGTCTTGACCAACAGCACGCCCCACTTATAACCACCGGCAGGGAGATCCATATTGTCCCAATTGATCGTGCTGCTCATCGTACGCGTCGTACCGCCCCACCCGCGACCATCGCGCATCGGCTCGCCGCCGGCCTGCCAGAAGACCAACTCAAACGCCTGCTTCTCTTGCAGTTGGTAGTCTGTTTCCCAGCGAAAGGTGATGGCGCCATGACCGGTGTAGCCGTCCTCCGGCTCCACCAGGCGCACATCCGCCTTGCTCAGGTCGAGCGGCGCTGCTGTGGCTGATGCGTCGGCCCCAGCGACAGGCGCGCTTGCACCTTGCGGGGTGGTGGGCACAGTTGCTGCTGCACTCGGCTTCACGGCCGGCGTGGGAAGAGGCGTAGGAGTGCTGACGACACGCTCCGGCACGGGGGTCGACTGCTGCTCGCCAGCTGCGGCGGAGCTGTCATCTGCCGGCATGGTTGTTGCAGCAGCCGTTTCCTGGCCGGCACGCATGGCGGGCGTCGAGGTTGCGACAACCACAGGGGTGGGCGACGCTTCGGCGCGCAGGGTGGGCAAAGCAGCAGGCGCCGCTGCAACTCTGGTGACGGCGGTGGAGGTCGGTGGTGGGGTGGAAGTGGCTGGAGCGGTGGCGGTGGGCACAGGCGTCTCCGTGTTGCGCATAACCGGCGTCGACGTAGGTGCCATCGTTGCCGTTGCCGGCGGCGCCGCCGTCAAAGTTGGCCCCAAGGCGATCACTGTTGTCGCCAATGCAGGCGTTGTAAGCGTCGTCGATTCAATAGTTGGGATAGAGCCGTCACCGTTATCGGCATTGACCCCTGGCGACCACATCTGTTGCAATTGCCCCCACCACCCGCCTGGACCGCCGGTAAACGCCTGTCGATCAACCAGTCCGGGATTGGCGGCGCCAAGCGCCACAACCAGCGCCAGGCTGCTCACCGCCACGCCTCCCGCCAATAAAAGACCCGTACGGCGCCGAGACGGCGCTGCACCTGCGGCCCCCTTTGCGGCTTTGCGTTTGTTTGGCTGCACTGCCTCCCGGCCATGCGCCGGTTTGCCGTAAGCGCTGCGCACAGCAATCGCTTCCAGACGCTGCGCCAGTTCACCGGCGCTGGGTCGCGCTGCCGGATCTTTCGCCATCGCCTGCAGGACAATGTCCTCTACATCATGATCCAGACCGCCGATATACATTGACGGCCTGGTGGGATTGCTGCTGAGGATGGCGGAGCTGACACGCTTGTCGTTGCGCCCTTCATAGGGCTTTCTGCCTGCCAGCATCTGATAGAGCACAACCCCCAACGAATAGACGTCCATAGAGGGAGCAGGCTTGGCCAGCAGTTCCAACGGCAGGCTGCTCTTATGCAGCAGCACGCGCTCCGGCGGCGCATAATGCAGCGTGCGCGCCTCCAGCCCCTCCTGGCCTACATTGCGGGCGATGCCGAAATCGATCAGCACCGGATCGGGCAGCATATCGGGGTCGAGCGGCTGCCGGAACAGGATATTCTCCGGCTTGATATCCAGATGGACCTGACCGCAGCGGTGAATATAATCCAGCGTGGCCGCCAACCGCTGCGCAACGCGCAAAGCCAACAAGGGGGGAATATGTTTTTCCTTGGCCAGAATTTCGTCCAGTGCGCCGCCGGGCAAATGCTCCAGCACCAAAAACCATGGCCGCCCGGGCAGGCTGGCGTTCGCCACATAGGGCACATTGCGCATGGAGCTGCTGTTGATCTTGATCGGCAGCAGATGCACAATACCGGGGTGACTCAGTTGGCGTAAACGCTCCGCCTCATTGTAGATTGTGTCAGTGAAAAAATCGCTGTGGTCGCTGTTTGATTTGGAGATCTTGAGTACGACCAGCGGCGCATCCGGCTGGTCACCCTCAGTCGCCAGATACACATCCGACATATTGCCTTGTCCCTTACCCAACTGCCGAATAATCTGGTAGGGGAAAGGGCCGATCTTGTCACCAGCTTTTAGTTTTGCCATAACGAGTGCTGCATTCTTCTATCGGCCGGGCGTTTTTACATAGGGTTCGGTATGATCGTACAGCTTTTCATTTTCAAATGTGCCGTTCACGGTTTTGGGTGCTGCGCTGTCAGCGTCAAAGCGGTAGTTGATTGGCCCAATGCTGAGCATATCGCCGGGCTGAAGCTGCTGGCCGCTGATGCTCACCTCCGTCTCGTTGACATAGGTGCCGCTTGTGCTGCCTTCGTCGAGAACTTTGTAATGGCCCCCTTCCTCCATAATCCGGCAGTGCAAGCGCGAAATGCGGCGGTCATCGATCACAACATTGACGAGATTGGGGTCGCGGCCGATGCGCAGGCTGCCGCCGTAGAGAGGGATCGCTGCAGGCACAGTGGTCGAGCCGGCGCCGTCTACAAGCGTCAACTTTGTCCGGCTGACAGCCGGGCCGCCCCCTTTGTGGCTGGCGCGCGCAAACGGTTCAGTCACAGCCTTGACCGTGCCGGTAATTACCTCGGTGGCGCGCCGGCGGCGATCTTTGCTGCTCAACACATAGATGGCAACGCCCAGCGCAATGACGGCGAGTGCAGCCGACGCAATGGTCACCCAAGAGAGCCGTTGCATCATCTCGCTGGCTGCGGCCAGCCGTGTTTCCATCTCATTGGCGGCTGCTGCTGTGCGCGATACCTCCTGACTTGCCGCAATCGCCTTGGCCTGCGCCTGCGCAGCCGCTTCTTTTGACTGTTCAACTTGCGCGATCAGGGCTGCATCGGGCGTCGGTGCGGGCGCCGCTGGACGCACCTCGCTGATTCTGAGCGGCAGTGGCTCCGATTCGCCTACCACGCCCAGTTCGTCCACCGCACGCACACGCAGCCCATAAGCGCCCGTCGTCAGCGTGTCGACCGGAAGCGTGTATGGTTGGTCAAAAGGCGGTTCAGTCCGCACCACCGGCGACAGATTGCCCACCTGGTATTCCACGCGCCGGATTGCGCGCGGCAGATTATCGGGGAAGGTGAAGGCAGTCTGCACATCAATGGTGCGCGGCTCCAGATCACCAATTGCCGTGTCGTATGCGCCCCCTTGCCGCTCGTACAACTGGTTCGGCATTGGAGCTAAAATGTTGACTTGTACAGGCTGCAAGTTGGCGGCGGGTGCTGCGGCGCTTGCCGTCAGCGTTTGGCCGTCAGCCGATTTTGCGGCAACTTCCACCTGGCGCGGAGCAGGTTTGCTGGTGCGGTAGGTAAGCAGTTCTTGGCTGGAACTGTCGGCAATGCTGCGCCACAGATCATCCAATGATTCGATGCTCGACATTGCCAAGTATTTTCCATTGGTCATTGCCGCCAACCTGCTCATGTTGCGTTGGGCAGCCGGCGTCGCCGGTCCAACCAGCACAGCATGGATGCGGATGTCGCGATTTTTCGCCTCCGTAATGGCGTCGATCAATTCCGTGTTGCCGACAGCGTCGATGCCGTCGGAGAAGACAACAATGGATTTCTCCTGGCCCGGCGCCAGACTGCTGTCGTCAAACTGTGCTACAGCATATAAAATCAAATCAGAGAGCGGTGTAAAGCCGATGCCGGCGACAGGCTCGTAGATATAGAGGGAATCGACCACTGCCTGGTGGTCTCCGCTCCACGGCTTCAATACGCTCAGCTTTTTGTCCGGCCCAAATGAAATTGCCGTCAAGCGATCACTTTCGGGTGACAGCAGCTGCAGCTCAACCAACCGGCGTGCTGCCAGCCCCACTTCGATAAAGCGCGGCTCGCCTGTCTGGCCCGGCCGGCCGATATCGCCGGCAGCGTCGAGCACGAGCGCCGTCTGTGTGCCGGCTTTAACCTGCTCGCGACGAGTGATGGTTTGGGGTACGCCATCTTCACTAAGCGTGAGCGGGACATCTGCCAACGCTTTGCCCAGATTGGCGCCATAGACTTGTACCTGCATTTCGGGAAAGCGAGCCAGGTCGAGCCGCGTAATACGCAAAGCCGGATCGGCGCCATCTTGCATGTGCGCGTGCAGAGGAGAGAGCAGCGCC
Organism: Caldilineales bacterium; assembly: GCA_038205395.1. GTDB lineage: Bacteria > Chloroflexota > Anaerolineae > Caldilineales > Caldilineaceae > Fredericiella. Next base: position 32,018 of record JBBRBX010000033.1, on the reverse strand, counting down.
AGGGCAATGAACACAAGCGATAGCACTGTGGAGAAAGTGAACCATTTGCGCACAAAGCGCCCACGCACAAAACAGCGTGGATGGGAGGAACAGCGAACGTCAGACTTTTGTTGCTTTGCGGCCATAAAACGCTTGTCCTTTGAGGCAACTCGGACTGAAAAAAAGCGGACGCACACCCAACTGCGGGCGCATCCGCCGTAACCAACGTTTATGTAATGATGAACAACAATTCTGTACAAACATTGTGACTTAGGGGTTGTCATTGCCCATTTGCCAAAATGAGCGAAACGGTGCGTCATGTTGCAGCTAACGATATAGTACTCGCACCTCTATTTTAACCGCCGTCACATTCTTCACTTATGACAACGTAAGGAAAATGATAACAGCATCATACACCCTTCTTTTGTGTTATGCAAGTACCAATTTGCGTGTATTTTTCTGACGGGAATCGTGCTGCAGCGAACCCTCCCGATCAAGGTGACGCCAGCGTGTCTGCATCTTGCGGCAGCGTGCGCACACGCCGGAGAAATGCCGTCACCCGCTCATCATCCTGATAGGGATAGTCAAACGCAAACTGCGCTGCTGTGGCGACTGCCGCAATCCGAAACAAATCACACATCACCTCCAGGGCATCCCACGTCGCATCAACATCGGCGGCAGCGTAGCTCTTGAGCAGCATCCCCCACATTTGTGGTTCGAGATAGCGGCGGAAGTACTTGCCGCCTTTGCCGGGGTTGACGGCAAAATTGGTCTGGCTGCCAATGCGCCACACCAAAAGCTGCATCAAATGCCGGCGCAGAATCTGCTCGGTTAATTCCTTGGCATATAAGATCTCATCCCGCCACAGCGCCTTAGCGACATAGGGGCTGACCCACCAGAATTCGTTGCAGCATTCAAAAAACGTCTGCGCCGAGGGCGGCGCCGGCAAATAGTCACCTTCGTGCGGCGGCGGGAACGGCTCAATGAAATCATCCTTGTCCAGCAGCAGCACGCTTAAACTGTCGCGCCCCATTTCCGCCAGCCGGTCCACAACGATAAGTGTCAGATCAATGCGGTTGCCGTCCATAAACTGCATGAGATAGCCATAGCTGCCGCCCGGCGATGCAGGCGCATCGCTCCACTCATCCGGCAGCTGCATCACCATCAACTCGCCGAAGCGCCGTATCCAGGCCAGGTTGTGGACAAATGGGGCCATCTCCGTTACCACATAAACAATGTCATAGTCTTGAAAGAGGTCGCGCTTTGCATTTGGATTGGCGCGCGAACCGTTGAGGATCACCGCCCGAATCCGATCATCCGCCTGCGCTGTTCCCACGATCAAATCCAGCATTTCTTGTTCGCTGCGCATAAATGCATTTCTCCTTTGGGTGAGCAGAACGGATAAACTTGCTGCAGTATAGGGCAAAAGGGAGCAGAAGGCGTGGTGGACGGGGTATAGCCTGAGTCTGCCTGAGCGGCTGTCGTATGCTAGACTATGGTGACAACTGCCCAGTAGAGGAACAGCACAGCATGGCCTCAAATCGTAAGGATGTAGAAGCACAAAAATCGGCAGATACTCCCTTGTCAAACTACTACAGTTGGCAGGCACGCGATTTGGTTGTGCGGGGGCAGACGTACACGGTGATGACCAGGCCTGGGATTCAGGGGCTTGAGACGCCGGATGCCGCTGGGTTGCTGCTGGCCGAACACAGCGAGGTGCAGAAGAGCGACCGTATTCTGAATCTCAACTGTGGCTTGGGGCTTGCCGGCACAGTTGCGGCCGCGCTGGCTGAGCAAGGTAGTGTGTGGATGGCGGACACCAATCTTGTGCATTACGAGGCGGCACGGCAGACAATCGAGCGCAATGGGATCAGCAATATGCAGATAATGTTGGGCAGCGGCGCCGCTGTGACAGCCGATGCGCCGTTTGATCTCGTGCTGGCGAGGCTGCCGAAAGGCAAACTGCTCAGCCTGCAAACGATCAAAGTCGCTTTCGACGCTTTAGCCCCTGGCGGGCGCTTTTATCTGGCGGGCGCAAACGAAGAGGGCATCAAGACATACATTCAACACGCCGCTGCCCTCTTCGGCGCGATGAACACTGTCACCTATCGCAAGAGCAACCGCATTGCAGTTGCGACCAAGCCTGCCCATGCGCCGCCGCTGCCGGCTGCATTTGTGAACGAACTATTTGAGCCGAACAGCTTCTACAAGTTTACCGTTGACATTGGCGGTAAATCGTATGAAATCTTTAGCCGGCCCGGTGTGTTCTCCTGGAACCGGCTGGATGACGGCACAAAACTGCTGCTCGAATGCCTTGAGCTGCGGCCAGACGATTCGGTATTGGATCTCGGCTGTGGCTGCGGGGTGATCGGCGTAGCAGCTGCGCACATGGCGCCGCTGGGACGCATCTATCTTGCCGATGTCGACACGGAAGCGGTGGAATCTGCACGCCGGACTATCGCCGCCAACGGCGCGGATAACTGTCAGGTGCTGCTCAGCGACAGCATATCAGCCGCCAAAGCGTTGGTGGTAGATGTGGTTGCCACCAACCCGCCGTTTCACATGGCCAAGGCGACAACCTTTGCCATGGCGCTCCAGTTTGTGCGCGATGCATTCACTGTACTGCGCCCGCAGGGCAGACTGTTCTTGGTTGCCAACCGTTTTATCCCCTATGAAAGCTTTATCCAACAGGTGTTTGGGAATGTCAGGACCCTGCGGCAGACGACCACCTTCAAGGTGCTTGCCGCAGATAAACCATAAAAGTCACCACACCGCCGGCGGCCGATTCCTATGTCTGTGGCTCTGACGCCAGCACATCCAGCACCTCGCATGCCAGTTCATACCTGCCAAAGCTGGGCATAAGATAGACGCCTTGCACATAAGGCAGTTCCTTGAGTTCCAGCAGCAGTTCCTGCGCCATTTTGACGCCCTCCTGCCGCCCGTTGGGGCCGGCCAGCCGCATACGTTCCAATGCCGCCGCGCTGAGGGTGATGCCGGGCACTTCGTTGTGCAGAAAGGTGGCGTGTTTGTGCCCTTGCAGCGGCAGCACGCCGATCAGGACGGGCACAGGGAAGCGGCCATGCCGATCCTCGTAAACGCGCACAAAGTCACGCCACAGCTGCGGATCGAAGATCGGCTGCGTCATGGTAAAGTGTGCGCCGCCGCTGACCTTGTGGTGAAAGCGATCCACCTCCTGCGCCAGGTCGGCGCGCGTCGGGTCGCAGGCCACGGCAATGGTGAAGACGCCCTTTTGCCCCATCTCCTGGCCCGCCGCATCCAGCCCCTGGTTAAAGCGGTCAATAATGCGCACCAGCCCAATGCTGTCCACATCGTAGACCGCCGTGCTCTGCTGGTTGCCTGCCAGGCTCGGCGGGTCGCCAGTCAACGCCAAAATATTGCGCACCCCCAGCGCACGGGCGCCGATCAGATCAGCCTGCAGCCCCATCAGCGAGCGGTCACGCGTGGTGTAGTGAACGATGGATTCAATCCCCACCTGCTGCTGAATCTGCACACACAGCGCCAGCGCGCTCATACGCACACGCGCCATGGGGCTGTCGGCCACATTGACCGCATCGGCCCCCACCTTGGCGGCATGGCGCGCACCCTCGATCTGTTTCTGGGCGCTAAAGCCGCGCGGCGGATCCACTTCCACGCTGATCACGAACTTGCCTGCGCGCAGTTTGCGCAGCAGATCGGTCGGCTGCTCATCCTCCTGCACGCCGTAATCGGCTTTGGCCGCAGGCGCAGCCTCTTCTACAGTGACGACGCTGGGTGTAGCCGCGGCATTGCCTTCGCCCAGCCGCAGATCCAGCGCTGCACGCATGGAGCGGATGTGCATGGGCGTCGTGCCGCAGCAGCCGCCCACCAGCCCCACCCCCTGGCGCAGAAAGTCCATTGTTTCGCGGCCAAAGTATTCCGGGCTGGATGGATAATAAAAACGGCCCTCCACGCGTTCGGGAAAACCGGCGTTGGGCATCGCGCTCAGCAGCACCTCCGGCGCCGCCGTGTGCAGCGCCTCCATTGTCTGCAGCATGGAGGCTGGGCCAACTGAGCAGTTGACGCCGACCACGTCCGCCCCCACGGCGCGCAGCCGCTCGATCACCGTCTGCGGCGCAAGACCACTCATCGTCAAGCCATCTTCGGCAAAGGTCATCGACGCCACCACCGGCAGATCGCACACCTGGCGCGCCACCTGCACAGCGATCTCCAGCTCGTTCAGGTCGATAAAGGTCTCGAAGAGCAGCAGGTCGGCCCCCGCTTCCCACAGTACGCTGATCTGCTCATGAAAGGCATCGCGCACCTCTTGCTCGCTGAGCGGACCGTCAGGCTGCAGCCGTTTGCCCAGCGGACCGATATCGCCGGCAATAAAAAGCGCCTTGCCCGTCACCTCACGCACATCGCGCACCAGCCGCACTGCCTTGAAGTTGAGTTCGCGCACCTTCTCCGCCAGCCCATACTCGGCCAGCCGCACGCGGTTGGCGCCAAAGGTGTGCGTCTTGAGCAGATCGGCTCCTGCCGCCGCATATGCTTGGTGCACCTCCGTCACCCAGCCGGGACGTGCGATGACCAGATACTCCAAACATTGTTCGCTGCTGGCGCCTTTGGCGTAGAGCATCGTGCCCATGGCGCCGTCGGCAAGCAGCGGACGCCGGCGCAGTTGGTCAAGAAAGGGGTGTGACTGGCTCATCATTGGTTCCCACCGTCTGTTGGTAATCCTGAATCTTTCCGAAACGCGGCCCAGTATAGCATAATAGACAGCTGTTGTACGGAAAGGTGGGGCGCCGGCAGTGCTTGCCTAGTGACTGTTGAGCACGGCTAAGTGCGCCTGGGCCAGCGTTATGAAGAGATAAAAAGCGGTGAAATTACCTTGACGGAATCTATGTTGTTGGCGACGCCTGCCCCTGCGCCGGGCGGCCAGACCCCAGTGGAAGATCTGCGCTCGTTTATCGCCGCAGATATGGCGGTGGACTCAGTGGAGATGCCGCTCGACACCGAAAAGGATGGCATTCTGGCCCTGCGTGGGCAGCTTTTGCGCCCCAGCCACGAACTGTTCCCCGTGTGGTTGGCGGCGCTCAACGCCCGCGGCTATACCCCCACCCTGCGCCCCGGCGCCGGTGATAGCGCCGGCGCGCAGGATGTCGTTGTGCGCATCTTCAATGGCGTGGTGCGCAAAGGGCGCTCGCGCGTCTGGATCAATGCCGTGCTTTTTGCACTCACGCTGGTCAGCACGCTCTTTTCCGGCGCGCTCTACAGCGATGCGGTGGTGACGATTACTTCGGGCTGGGATATGATCCGCCCGCAGTTCCTGCTCAATGGCCTGCCCTTTGCCGCTACGCTGCTCAGCATCTTGGCTGCGCATGAGTTCGGCCACTATTTTGCCGCCCGCTACCACAAGGTCGCCGTCACCTTGCCCTATTTCATCCCCATGCCGCTCACCTTCGGCACATTGGGCGCGTTTATCCAGCTCAAAGAGCCGGTGCCGGATCGGCGCAAGCTGTTCGACATCGGCGTCGCCGGCCCGCTGGCCGGGCTGGTGCTGGCTGTGCCACTGCTCTTTTACGGCCTGGCAACCAGCCCTGTCCGTATACCGGAAGTCACGACCGGCATCATGCAGGAGGGCAACAGCCTCTTCTACCTGGCAGCGAAGCTGCTTGTATTCGGTGAGATGCTGCCCAACGCGATGACCGGCAAAGATGTGCTGATGAACCAAGTCACCTTTGCCGCCTGGATCGGGCTGCTGGTGACGGCGCTCAACTTGCTGCCGGTGGGCCAGTTGGACGGCGGCCATACCGTATTCGCCATGTTCGGCGAAAAGGCGCGGCTGATCAACCGTGTTACCGTCGGCGTGCTGGCCTTCTTTGCGCTGGCCAGCCTGGGGCCGGTGCAGCGCCTGCTGCCGATTCTCTCCGGCGTCGCCTATGCCGGTTGGTTCTTGTGGCTGTTCCTGATTCTCTTTTTGATCGGTGTGCAGCACCCGCCGGCGTTAGATGACGTGACGCGCCTGGATCGCCGCCGTTGGTGGCTGGGCGTGCTGGTAATTATCATTTTTGTACTGATTTTTGTGCCGGTGCCGATGCGCGAATTTTAAGCAAAATTTATACAACAGAACTGATTATCGAGCATTTTTATGTATAAACCACTCTCCATGCAACAAGTCATTGCGCGCCTGCACGAGTTTTGGGCCGCACAGGGCTGCTCCATCTGGCAGCCCTACAGCGAAAAAGTGGGGGCCGGCACTATGAACCCGGCCACCGTGCTGCGCGTACTGGGGCCGGAACCCTGGAATGTGGCTTATGTCGAGCCGTCATTCCGCCCCGATGACGGTCGCTTCGCCGAAAACCCGAACCGCATGCAGATGCACCACCAGTACCAAGTTATCCTCAAGCCCGACCCCGGCAACCCGCAGGAGCTTTACCTGGCCAGCCTCGAAGCCATCGGCCTTGACCGCACACGGCACGATATTCGTTTTGTCGAGGACAATTGGGAATCACCGGCGCTTGGCGCCTGGGGGCTGGGTTGGGAAGTGTGGCTGGACGGTCAAGAGATCACCCAGTTCACCTATTTTCAGCAGTCGGGCAGCCTGATGCTCGACCCCGTCAGCGTCGAGATTACCTACGGACTGGACCGCATTGTGATGTATCTTCAACACAAAAGCCAGGTGTGGGATATTGATGTGGACGGCGTGCATACTTTTGCCGAACTGTACCGAGACCCGGAGGTGGAGCACTGCGTATACGATTTCGAACTGGCCGATGTAGAGCGGCTGCGCCAGGCATATGACCTCTATAAAGCCGAAGCCCAGGCCTGTATTGCCCGCAGGCTGGTCATCCCCGCCCATGATTTTGTTCTGCGCCAAAGCCATACCTTTAATCTGCTGGATGCACGCGGGGCCATCGGTGTCACCGAACGCGCAAAATTTTTTGCTGATATGCGCGGCCAGGCAAAGGCGGTTTCCGAACTGTATGTCCAACAGCGTGAGCGGCTGGAATTTCCCTGGCTCAAGTCCGACAGGGACGGTGCGGAGGAGACAGCCGCCATCGCCACGCCTGCCGCCGCCGCTGTGTCCATTACGGAGCCGCAGCCATTTCTGCTCGAACTGGGGGCGGAGGAGCTGCCGCCACAGGATGTGGCCGACGGCATCGATCAGCTCGAGCAGAAGATGGCGGCGCTGCTCGCCACTTACAAATTGAGCTATGGCTCGCTGCGCGTGACTGGCACAACTCGGCGGCTGGCCGTCTATGTGTCCGAACTGGCTCCCATGCAGACCGATGAACTGGTGGAGAAGCGCGGCCCGGCGTTAGCGAAAGCGTATGACGCGCTGGGCGAGCCAACCAAAGCGCTGGAAGGCTTTGCACGCGGCCAGGAAGTCGCGCTGGCTGACCTGGAAGTGCGCGACAACTATGTGTGGGCAACCAAGCGGGTGGCCGGCGCGCCGGCGCAGAGCGTGCTGCCCAGCCTCTGCCTGGAACTGCTCAACAGCCTGCGCTGGGGCAAGACGATGCGCTGGAACAGCAGCGGCATCGGCTACCCGCGCCCGCTGCGCTGGATTGTGGCGCTGTACGGCGATCAGGTTGTGCCTTTTACTTGGGCCGATGTAACCAGTGGACAGCTCAGCCGCGGCCCGCGCTTTGCCGATGCCGCGGCCCGGCTGCCGGTGGGCGGCTTTACTACCTTCCCTATCCGGGGCGCTGAAGATTATTTTACCGCCGTGGCGGCGGAAGGCGTTGTGGTGGACCGCAGCGAGCGCCGCCAGTTGGTGGCGGAAGCGGTGGCCGCCGCCGCAGCAGCCGTGGGCTGCGAGACGACGGATGAGCCGGCGCTGCTGGACGAAGTGACCGAACTGATTGAGGCGCCGCAGGCGCTGCTGGGAACCTTTGAAGCCCACTATCTGGAACTGCCGGCCCCTGTCCTGATTGGCGTGATGAAGAAGCACCAGCGCTATTTCCCCGTCGTCAAAAACGGCCAACTGGTCAATCACTTTGTGGCTGTGGCCAACAGCAATGAGCTGGCCCACCCGAAGGTGGTGCGCGAGGGCTACGAAGGCGTGATCCGCGCCCGCTATGCCGACGCCGCCTATTTCTTCCGCCACGACACAGGCCGCAGCCTGGAGAGCTATACGCCACGCCTGGGCACCTTGACCTTCCACGCCAAGCTGGGTTCCATGCTCGACCGTGTGGAGCGGCTCAAGCAGTTGGCCCCGCAGGTGGCGGAGATGTTGGGGGCGACGCCCGACCAGATGGCGACGACGGTGCGGGCGGCGGCGTTGAGCAAGTCCGACCTCGTCACCAACATGGTGGTGGAGATGACCAGCCTGCAAGGGGTGATGGGCGAATTGTACGCGACGAAGGGCGGTGAATCGGCTGCCGTTGGCCAGGCCATCCGCGAGCAGTACCTGCCGCGCTATACGGGCGATGCCGTCCCCGCCTCGCTGCCGGGGCTGGCGCTGGCGCTGGCCGACAAGCTGGACAGCTTGGCCGGGCTGTTTGCCGTGCGCGCTATCCCCACCGGCAGCGCCGACCCCTTTGGCCTGCGCCGCGCTGCGCTGGGCATCGTCAACAGCCTGCTGGCCACCAAGACTGATTTCAGCGTGCGCGCCGGTCTGGCCGCGGCGGCCAGGCTGCAGCCGGTGGCGCTCAGCGAGGAAGTGCTGGCGGAGACGGCCGTCTTTGTCGAACGCCGCCTGGAAGGGGTGCTGGGCGAGTTGGGCTACAGCTATGATGTCGTCGCCGCGTCCCTGGCGGTGCGTGGGGACAACCCAGCCGCCGCCGTGCGTGCGGCGGATGCGCTGTCGGCGGCGCTAACCCAACCGGACTGGGGCGCTGTCTTTACCGCCTATGCCCGCTGCGCCCGCATCACCCGCAGCCTGGAGGAGCAGCTGGCGCTCGACACCGCCGCGTATCGCGAACCGGTGGAGACGGCGCTGCAGCAAGCCTATGACGAGGCCGCGACGGCCATGCAGTCCGCCCAGGAGCCGGCGCAGGCGCTGTGGCCGGCGCTGCAGGCGCTGCATGCGCCGATCAACGCCTACTTTGAGCAGGTATTGGTCAACGCCGAAGATGAAACACTGCGCCGGGCGCGCCTAGCCCTTGTCCAGCACATCGCCGCGCTGCCGGCGAGTGTGGCGGATCTCAGCAAGCTGCAAGGGTTTTAAACTGGATCATAAAAAAAGCCTGTGTGGCGCCGGCGCCACACAGGCTTTTTTTATTGGACTATGGTCAAAAATGCGCGTCGCTAGGGGTTGTATTCAATCGCCACCAGCGCGCTCGTATGCAGCGGCGGCAGTTCGACTGTCACGTAACCGTTCTCATAGGTAAAGGGCAGCGGCGTCCGCTCCGGCGCCAGGTATACCTGCGCCGGCTCGTCACCGCTGCGCACCTTGAAGCCCAATCCGACCACAGCCCAGCCCTGGTCGGCGTGCGGGATCGGCTGCAGCGTGCGCCGCGGTTGGTAGGCGGCGACATACACTAGCCGGCGCGCCAGCTGGTCTGCGTGCGCCGGCTGCTGCTGGAGGGTAAACTCTACCCAACCCGGCCCCTGCGGATAGAGCAGCCGATCAGGCAGCACTTCGTTCAACAGCCCCTGCACCATCGCCCGGTAAGCCCAGTAGTCCTGTTTCTTGTAGGCGCGCAGCAGCGGGGCGGCCAGATAGAGCACCTTGTCGCGGCGCACGGCCAGCGGTGCACCCAGTGACTCCTGCACGGGCGCATGCTGGTGTCCCATAAAATGCTCCCAAGTGCGCGTGAAGTAGGCGCGGCTGATCTCGCCATAGGTCGTGGCGCCGGCCAGCGGCTCCACCACATAGGCTTGATCATAAAATACATAGTCATAGTCGTCGGCCAGCTCCGTGCCGGGGGCCGAGATGCCATTGGCGCGCAGATAGCTGGGCTGCGTCGGCGCGGCGCCAACAAAGCGCACAGGCGCAGCGGCCAGCCGAAAAGCGCCGGTGGATGGATCCAGCGCGGCTGTGCCGCTGAAGATCAGCGCGCCCCCGCCGGCCACAAAGCGGTCAAGCTTAGCTTGCAGCGCATCATCCACCTGCGTCCCATCAGGCAGCACCACCAGCCGGTAGCCGTCCAGCGCCGCATCGCCGTCGACCAGATCGCACTGCACCCCCAGTTCGATAAACAGCTGCACCGCGCCTTCGCTGTCGGGATTCTGGGTGCCGATGCCATCCAGTTCTTCATCCACAGGCCCAACGGCCAGCACGGCGGCTTCCGCCACAGGTGTGGCGTCGACCAGCCACGGCTCGCGCGCCTCGACCTCCATGTACGCCTGGCCGATCATGCGATAGACCGCCGGATCGAGCACGCCGCGCGGGTGCAGTTGGTCGCCGACACAGACACGCCCGCCGGCGGCCAGCGTGACCGCACACTCATAGCGCATCTGATCGACCGTTTTCAGCCCGCCGAAATCGCCCCAAGACTTGTGGAAACGGCCGGTCATGCCGATCATCGGCTTGCCGTAGGTGCGCGCCTGTCGCGCCATGACCGGATAATGCAGATAGCCCCAGGTGCCGGAGGTGGGCAAGCTTTCCACCTCGACATGGGTCTCATACTCGACAATACGTCCCATATCGCGGCTGACGGTGCCGTTGTAGAAGATCGTGGCGGTGGGAGTCAACTGGTGAACGTGCGCCGTCATCCGCTCAAAAAAGCGCTCCTGCTTGCGCCGGGCAAATTCCCAGACGGCAAAGTCGTCATCCAAAGGCACACCGGCGGTGCGCATCTGCGCCTGGCCCCAGGGCGAATAATTGGGGCGCGGAAAACAGATGTCAAACCAGAAGCCATCGACCTCATACAGCCGCGTCAACTCTTCGACCTGCGCCAGCAGATAATCGATGTAGCCGGAGGAGACATCCAGCGTGGTCCAGCCCCACGCATTGGAGAGCGGCGGGCGTGACGCGACGCTGCCATCCTTGTTGACAATCACCCAGTCGGGATGTTGTGCGCCGGCCAGTTCGTCCCACAAAATGCTGACATAGATGGGGCAGACGATGTCTGCCCGGTGCAGTGCCTCAATCTGCCGGCCCAGCAGGTCAAACTGAAGCCCCGGATGGATTGTGCCCACTTTGGTGGGGTAATAGGAATAGCCGTGATGGCACTTAGCAAAAATATTGATGGCGTTGACGTGCGCCTCCTGCAAGGTGCGCGCAAAGACATCGCCGTCAAAATTCACCCCCACATCCAGACAGTCGGGTGAGGTGTGAAAATCAAGATGAATTTGCCGGTAGCGCAGCGGCATGGCGTTCATAAAGCACCTCTTCTGATGTTGGTTGAATCAAATTGGCAGACGCGGCATTGGCTTCTATTTGGAGAAGCCAACCAGGCTGCGAATAAACTGTTTTTGCAACACGATAAAGAGCAGCAGCACGGGCAGCGTCGCCATCGACAGCGACGCCAGCATCAGCGTCCAATTGGTGGACCACTGGCCTTGGAACTTGGTCAGCCCCAACGGAATCGTGCGCAGGGCATCGTCCCGGATCACAATCAATGCCAGCGAAAATTCATTCCAAAGAAAGACGGTCTGAAAAATGGTCACGCTGACCAGCGCCGGCATGGACAAGGGCATCACTACCTGAAAGACCATCTGCAGCGTGTTGCAGCCGTCGATGTGGGCGGCGTCTTCAATTTCAGGTGGAAATTCCAAAAAGAAGGCGTACAGCAGCAGGACGGAAAACGGAATACCGAATGCAACGTAGGGGGAGATGAGGCCGGCATGCGTGTTGAGCAGGCTCATGCCGTTGAGGATGCGGTACAGCGGCACCAACACGGTATGCACAGGAATGGCAAAGCCGGCCATCAACAGCAGATAGATCGCCACGCGGCCAGGAAAATTCAAGCGCGCCAGGGCGTAGGCGGCCAGGGCGCTGAACAGCACGATGAGGATCACCGACACGGAGGTCACGATCAGCGAATTGACGAGATACTGCGAAATGCCGCTTTCCCAAGCCTTGCTGAAGTTTGACCACTGCGGCGCCGCCGGCAGGGCAAAAGGAAAACTGAACAGCTCACGCACCGTCTTAGTCGAAGAGAGCACCATCCATACAATCGGCAGCGCCACAAGAATCGAATAAAGGGTGAGCAGCAAGTACGCCACAAAGCGCAGCGGGTTGGTCTTCATGCATCCTCCCTGGAGCGGGAACTGAGGCGCAGCTGTAGAAAGCCGAGCACCAGCGCAATGCCGAGCAGAACGACGCTGATGGCGCTGGCATAGCCTGCCCGGTTGACAGTGAAGGCATTGTAGTAGATATAGGTGCCCATGACCTGGCTGGAGTTAGCCGGCCCGCCGCGCGTCAGGATGTAGATGAGGTCAAACACCTTGACGGCGCCAATCATCGTGATCAGCACGGCGGCGATGATCACGTTGCGGATGGAAGGGATCGTCACCGAGAAAAACTTTTGCACCTCGTTGGCCCCGTCCAGGGCGGCGGCCTCATACAACTCTTGCGACACCGACTGCATACCGGCCAGAATGATCACCATCACATAGCCGGTGTACTGCCAGCAAGCCACCACCAGCACGGAATAAATGACGAGATTGGGGTCGCCCAGCCAGCCCTGTGAGGGCGGCTCCATACCCAAAAATGTGACGATGCGGTTGGCCAGGCCAACGGTGGGGTCATAGATCAACTGCCAGAGGATGCCGACGGCAACCGCCGACATGATGACCGGTGCGAAATTGAGGGTGCGAAAGATTGATTTTCCCCAATGTGCGCCCCGGTCGATCAGCGCAGCTAGGATAAGACCCAGACCGACCTGCACGACAACCGAAACAATCAAAATCGTCGTATTGTTGCGAATCGCCCGCCAAAAGACCGGATCGCCGGCCAGTTCGCTGAAGTTGTTGAAGCCGATAAAGCGCAGGCGAGCGTCCGTCAGCCCATAATCGAATAGGGAAAGATAGATGGTGCTGAACAAGGGGTAGATCACAAAGACAAAAAACATCAACAGTGCCGGCGCAACCAGCAGATAGGCGTCCAGCCATTGTCGCTGCTTGCGCCTGTTCCAACGGCGTGCGTGGGTGGCAGGCGGCTTCCCTGCAAGATTGCTGGTAGTCATAGGGTTGGCGGCAAAAGTACGAAATAGAGTTGGTAGACAAGAAACAACCGGTCGATCCCAAACCCCAACAAGCGGCAGTTTGGGATCGACCGGCGCGGCTGGTCGTCGCTGCAAGGGGGCGACTAAGCCGCTCTGACAGTCGGTTTGGCGCTACTGATTGCGCTCAGCCTGCACCTTCAGCGCCTGCTCGCGCACGGCCTGCACGGCCTGCTCCGGCGTCATCGTGCCGGCGAGCACTTCCTGGATTGAATTCAGATATACTTCTGAAATGCTGTTATCCAATACCACATCCAACCACAGCGCTGTACCCTCACCCTTGGCCAGGTCTTCGCTGACTGCAATCACGCCGGCAGGAGCCTGTGACTTGTCGACAGCATCTTCGCGTGCAGGCAGGCGGTTCGTGTCCAACAGCAGAGAGGACTGCACCGGCTGCGATACATAGTAGTCCAAGAATTTGGCGGCTGCGTCAGGATACTGGCTCTTGTTGGACACTTCCAAACCCGTGGGGCCGGCCAGAATGTAATTCTGATTGCCCTTGGCGGCTGCATCGGTGATGGGCGGCATAAGGAACATGCCGTACATGCCTTCCAGCCCGTTTTCCTTGAGGTTGCCCATAATCCAGGTGCCCTGGTAGTACATGACAGTCTGCTGGTTGACAAACTGGATCAGAGCGGCGTCCGGTGTGGTGGAGTTGACGGCGCTGCCAAAGCAGTTGGCATCCTGCATGGCCTTGAGCTGCTCAAAGGCGGCGGCATAGCCCGGATCGGTGAACAGGGTGTCTGGGCTGCTGGAGAGCGAATAATCGGCGGCAATGGTCTCTTCACCCGCCATCTTTTGGTTGAAGATGGTCAGATAGTGCACGCCTTCCCAGCGCTCTTGATTGCCAAAGGCGAGCGGCGTCATACCGGCGTCGCTGATCTTGCGGCAGGTGTCGAGCAGTTCGCTGAAGGTGGTCGGCACAGTCAGCCCCAACTGGTCAAACAGATCCTTGTGATAGTAGAAAAATTTGGCCTCTTGCGTATAGGGTGCGGCATACAGCTTGCCGTCGGCGCTAAAGGCATCCAACATCGCCGGCGACAACTGCTCGCCCCAGTTGTACTGCTCAGCATAGGGGGACAGATCCAGCAGATGGCCTTCGCGCACCAGACGGCCTGTATCGTCGCCCGCCCAGTTAAAGAAGATGTCCGGCGGATCATCCGAACCAATGGCAACCTGCAAGTTGGTCTTGTAGGCTTCGTTGGGGTAAGGGCTGTAGACAATGCTGATGTCCGGGTTAGCGGCTTCAAAATCGGCGATGACCTTCTCATTGAATTGGTTAAAGGTGTCGTCGCTGTTGAACCACAGATTCAGCGTCTGCGTTTCGCCGGCGGCAGCCGGTTGGGCGGCGGTGTCGGTCTGGGCGGCGGTGTCGGCTGTGTCGCCGGCCGGCGCGCTGGTGGTGGCCGGTGCGGCGCAGGCGGTCAGCGCCGCACCGAACAGTAGGATGGCCAGCAGTCTCATGCTTTGTTTGAGCATATGGAATCTCCTTGGTTGCCTTGTGTGCCTGGCTTGCAGCGCGCAGCAGGGCGCCTGCAAGCTTTCCTATTTGCTTGTTTGAAACTTTTAAGAAAACGATTACAATCGAATTACAAGATAGCATGAGTTACAAGCACTGTCAACAAGGAGATTCTATGTCGAATCAGGAACCGCCGCCCGGTCTCGCCTCCCCGCCGCGCGTGACCGTCTATCAAGTGGCGGCGCTGGCCAAGGTGTCGGTTGCCACCGTCTCGCGTGTGCTCAACAGCCCCAGCAGTGTCAGCCCCGAACTGGCCACGCGTGTGCAGTCGGCTGTGGAGCAGCTCGGCTATCGCCCCAACCGCTCGGCACGCGACCTGCGCGGCAGGCGTTCGTTCAAGCGCATCGGCTTTGTCGTCTCGAATATCCAGAATCCCTTTTTTACCGACGTCCTCAAAGGGGTGGAACAGACGCTGATCCCGCAGCAGGTGGCCGTGCTGTTGGGCAACTCCAACGACGATCTCAAGTATGAACAGTTGAATTTGGAGATCATGCTGGAAGAGCAAGTCAGCGGTGTGATCATCCAGTTTGCCTCCAACCGGCCCAAAAACTATCTGGCTCTGCTGCAAAGCCGCATCCCGGTTGTCTGTATCGACCAGGTGCCTGCCGGAATGGCAATGGACAGCGTGGTCACTGACAACTGTGCAGCGATGGCAAAGGCAACCCGCCATCTGCTGGCGCAGGGTCACCGTCGTTTCGCGCTGGTCGGCGGCCCACAAGAATATGGCACGGCGCGCGAGCGCCAGCAGGGCTTTCTGCTGGCGCTGGAAGAGGCAGGCATCACCCCCCAGAACAGCCCGGAGTCGTGCACCATCGAAAATGGAGAGTGGCAGTTAGGCGGCTTCTATGTTGCAGCGCAGCGGCTGCTGGCTCGCATCCAGCCGCCTGTGGCGCTGTTGACCGTCAACAACGACGCCACCACCGCCGCACTCAAAGCCGTGCGCGAACGAAAGTGGCGCATCCCGGAAGATGTGGCTTTTGTAGGCTTTGATGAAATGCCCTGGACGGATGCTTACAACCCGCCGCTGACGGTAGTGGATCAGCACCCCTACCACATCGGTGCAGTGGCTGCCGAACTGCTTTTCTCGCGCATCCACAGTCCGGCGCGGCCCGTGCAGCAAGTCAGGCTGGAATGTGAACTGGTCGTGCGCCGTTCGTGCGGCGCCCGGCCTGCGCCCTCCAACTCTGAGCCTGAATAACAAAAGCCACCGGAGGTCAATACCCACCCCCGATGGCTCTGTTGCAGAAACGGCTTACTGATTTACTACACTACCTGTCGCAGCCGTTCGGATGTCTAGGGCAGGATCTGCACCAGATCGTTGCCGGCGGCGGGGGCGAGCAGTTGCCCGCCAAGCGCCGTCACCGTATAGGTGGCGGGCACGGCTGTGTCGTTGTAGACGATCACCGCATACTGGCCTTTGCCCGACGCCTGAAACGAGGCCTGCAGTTTGCCCTTATCCACACCGTAGCGCACTTCAGAGCCACCCGCCAGCGCCACGCTTTCCGGCTGTGCACCGCTGACGACGCGGCGCATTCCGTCTTCGTCCACAACCCAGAAGTTGAGGCCGCCCTGCAGTGCTTCCTGGTCGCGCGGATCATAGTCTAATGTGACCACGACGACACCATCGCGGATAGTCGGGATCAGGCTCCAGTAGTTGTGGGCGTAGGGGGTGGGCAGCGCGCCGGCGATCTGCGTCACGCGCACGCTGCTCTGCGGCTCACTGTCGGCGGCTTCCGGCTCGGCGATGGCTGCTCCGGCTAGGGAAGGGTCACTGGGGGCTGTGCCAACCAATGTCAGCGCCTGTTCACCCGGCAGTGTAAGCTGCAGGTTGGGCACGGCAGAGACCGGCTCGGCGGCAGTGGTCGTCGTAACCGCTGCCGTTTCCGCGGCTGCCTCGCTCAGCGCCGCAAATTCAGCACGGGCGGCGGCCGCCTCGTTGGTCTGGCCGTAGCGGTCGATCAGTTGACCGCCGCTGATCTGCATCACATACGTCACTGTCAACGGCGACTCGCTAAAGGGCACAACTGTATACTCACTGCTGCCTGACGCCGTAAAGGCGGCCACGAGATCATTCTCATCTGGGCTGAACGGTCTCTGCACACCAGCGGCCAGTTCCACGGCATCAAAATCAGAGCCGTAGACAAAACGGCGCAGCGCATCTTCGTCCATCACATAAAAGTTGACCAGA
This sequence comes from Caldilineales bacterium, assembly GCA_038205395.1. GTDB lineage: Bacteria > Chloroflexota > Anaerolineae > Caldilineales > Caldilineaceae > Fredericiella. Next base: position 15,238 of record JBBRBX010000033.1, on the reverse strand, counting down.
CCATCCGTCTGGCGGCCACGCGGCTCGTACACCATGCCGATGCCGATTTGCCCGTCGCGCACATTCGGCTGCACATTGAGAAAGTGGCGGCTGAGCGCAGGGTCCAGTGCACCGGAGAGCCGTAAGGCATTGACGCTGGGCGCCGGCTGGGTGACGGTCCCTGTCACAGCGCCCAGCGGCGAACCCTTGCTCAAATTGACGCGCGCTTCCAATGTTTCTGTCGGCGTCGTGGCAGCTTCCAGCGTCGGCGGGTTGAGGGCTGCGGGAGCGGCTGCCACCACACTGATCTGATTGGCGTCGTCGATCAGCACACCGTTAAGCGCCGTCAGCGTGTAGCCGCCGATTTTGCCGCCGGTGTTATAGACCACCACGGTGTACTCGCCGCGTCCGGAAGGACGAAAAACCGCCTGCGACTTATTACCGATCGGGTCAAACTGCAAGGGAGCGCTGGCCGCAATATCCAGATCAAACGGGTCGGCCCCCGCCAGCACGCGGCGCAGCCCATCATCCGTCAGCACGAGAAAGTTGATGGCCTTGCGCAGCGCCACATCATCTGCCGGCTCGACCGCAATCGTGAGAACAACGGTGCCATCGCGCAGCGACGGCTCCAAGCCAAGATAATGATAGCCCGCCGGCTGCAGCGTGCCGCTGACGCTGCCGGCGCGCTGCGTCACTGCCTGCGCTTCGGGGGCGGCGTGGGCCGGTATGGTATTTCCAGCCGTAAGCACCAGGCAGGCAACGGCCAAGGCAAGCGTAAGGCGCAGACCAGTTTTCAAAACACAGAGAGTTGCCAGCCCCCAAATCGGCTGCTGTGTGCGCGGTTGAACGAAATAATTGATAAAGGACATATTTTGCTCCGTAAGGTGCTGCTGCGCTCTTATAGACAAATCAATTGAACTTGGCACAAACCTCCAGTCTACTCGAGCGTGCAATTGTGCCACCTAAATGTGATTTGTCTATTAGTTCCAGACGGCTACCATACCACGGCTGTCCTTTCTCAACAAGTGCCGGCCTGCTGATCTTTTGCTTACGGTGCTTTGGCAGCCATACAATCTGTGCCTTATTTCGCAGGGGTAAATCAAGCTTCAGACGCCAGCCGGATCATGGCTGCCAGGCTGCGTTCGACGTCGGCCTCAGTGGTCGCCCACGAGGAAATGCTGATGCGCATGGCGGCGCGCCCCTGCCAGACGGTGCCGCCGCACCAGCAGGTTCCGTCGGCCTGGATAGATGCAATCACACGCCGTGTTTTTTCATCGTCACCAAAGCTCACCAGCACCTGGTTGAGCGCGACATCATTGAGTATAGTGTAGCCGGCGGCGCGCAGCCCGGCGGCGAAACGGGCAGCGTGCCGGCAGGTGCGCTCGATCAAATCCGCCAGCCCCGCGCGACCCAGCGAACGCAGCGCAGCCCATACCTCCACCCCGCGCGCCCGGCGCGAGAAATCGGGTGTATAGTGGTTAGGCTCGCGCATTTCTCCCTGCACCAGATAAGCGGCATTCTGTGCCATCGCTTCCTGCAAATGACGTGCTTCCCGCACAAAGACGAGACCGCTGTCATACGGCACGTTGAGCCACTTGTGTGCATCCGTCGCCCAGGAATCGGCCTCGCCGATGCCGCCCACCAGCGAGGCAAGCGTTGGTGCGGCTGCAGCCCACAAGCCAAAGGCGCCATCCACATGCACCCAAGCGCGGGCGGATTTGGCGCGGGCGATGATCGGCTCCAGCGGGTCGATCGCACCGCTGTTAACATTGCCCGCCTGCAGGCAGACGATAGTGCGCTCGTCCAGCGCAGGCAGCGCATCTACGCGCATTCTGCCTTGGCCATCCACCGGCACACGAATCACCCGCTTGTGCCCCAGGCCAAGCATACTGAGTGCCTTGAGCACGCTCACATGTACTTCATCGCCCACCACGACCGTAAGCGGCGGCGCTCCGTACAACCCTTGCGCTTCAACATCCCAACCCTGGCGAGCGAGCAAAGCATGGCGGGCGGCGGACAGCCCCGAAAAATTGGCCATTGTGGCGCCGGTGACAAAGCCCGCACCACAGGTGGGCGGCAGCCCCAGCGCGTCCAGCAGCCAGCGCGTGGCAACCTCTTCCAACTTGGCGGCAATCGGTGACAGCGCCACGATGCCTGCATTTTGATCCCACGCCCCCGCCAGCCAGTTGGCCGCCAGCGCCGCGGGCAGTGCGCCGCCGACGACAAAGCCGAAATAGCGGGGGCCGGCTGTCGCCAGCGTGGCCGGCGAACCAATGGCGTCCAGTTCCGCCAGCACCGCTGCGGGTTCGGTTGGCTGCGGCGGGAACGGCGCGTCCAACTGGGCCAGCGCCGCCAGCGCCGCCGGCGTGGGCGCAGCAGCGCGTGTTTCCAGTCCCGCTAAGTAGCGCGCTGCACGCTGTGCGGTTGAATGCAAAAGTTCTTCCACGCTCTCTCCTTCCCTTGCTCGATAGACGGTATTTAATAAACGTAGATCGCCGGAAAGCAGCCAGCTTGACTCTGCTTGACACGGCGCAGATCGCACCGGCTGCTTCCTGGCGGTATTCCGACGGCCGCTACTATACTACAGCCGGCTTGATGTTCTGGTTCACATGGAACAGATTGTGCGGGTCGTACTGCGCCTTGACCGTGGCCAGGCGGGCATAGTTGTCGCGATAGGCGGCCTTGACCCGCTCCTCGCCCTCCTCCATCATCATGTTGACATAGGCGCCGCCCGCCGAATAGGGATGCAGCGCCTCCCAGTACGCCTTGGCCCACGCCATCATGGCGGGATTGTTGGCGGGGTCAGGGTCGACGCCTACGATCACTTCGACAAAGTTGGCGTCGCGGTAGCTCCAAGCCGTCTCGTCTGTCTCCACCGCCTGCGCCCGCCCGTTAATGGGATAAAGGTGCATGGTCGAGTGGCCGGTCGGCAGGTGCGCCGCATGCTGCAGATGCTGAGTGATGGCCTCATCGCTGAGATCGCGCACAAAGTCGCTGCGCCAGTACCACTGTAGACCCGGCGGGTACAGCCCGTCAAACAGACTTTGCAGCACCGGCCAGGCGATTGGTCCGGCAAAGTCCATCAGCGGCGGCGCCCAGGCGCGGATGGGTTGGAACACTTCCTCGGCTTTGGCCGGGTCGCCATTGTAGCACCAGGTGACGGCGCACACCTTTTTGCCATGATGCTGCGCGGGAAACATGGGGGATGGCGGCACGTGATGAAAGCCAAACCAGCCGTTTATCGTCTCCGGCGCGTGCAGGATAAAGTCCCGCCAGCGGTGCATGACGGTCTCTCCCTCTTCCAGCGGCCAGAAGATCGGACCGCCATACACGGTGCTGACCGGATTGAGCTTGAATAGAAAAGAGGTCACCACGCCGAAGTTGCCGCCGCCCCCACGCAGCGCCCAGAAGAGATCGGCGTGTTCATCGGCGCTGGCCGTCACCATGCTGCCGTCCGCCAGCACCACCTCCGCCGCCAGCAGATTGTCGATCGTCAGTCCATACTGGCGCGTGAGATAGCCTATGCCGCCGCCCAAGGTCAATCCACCCACACCGGTGGTGGAGATAAAGCCGCTGGGCACGGCCATGCCAAAGGGATGCGTGGCGTGGTCGACATCGCCCCACACACAGCCGCCCGCCACGCGCACGGTTTTGGCCTGCGCATTCACAGAAACCTCCTTCATGGCCGACAAGTCAATCACAAGCCCATCGTCCACCAAGCTCAGACCCGGGCCATTGTGGCCACCACCGCGGATGGCAACCGCCAGCCCCGTGCTGCGCACAAAGTTCACCGCCGCCATCACATCCGCCACATCTGCACAGCGGGCGATCAGCGCCGGCTTTTTGTCGATCATGGCGTTGTATATCTGGCGTGCAGCGTCATAGCCTTCATCTTGGGGCTGTAACAGCGTCCCGTGCAGATGGTCGCACAGTTCGGCAACCGCCTGCTCTTGTTGTTTGTCCGGTATCACTTGTACTGACATCTGGCTTCTCCTTGTGATAGTACGCGCTCTAAACGGCTACACAGTCCAGACGCAACGGCTCTGGACGCTTACGGATGCTCAGCGTAGACCCAATGTGGTAGGATGTCACCCTGCGAAAGAATGGAAATAAGGGGTGAAATCGGATAAAATAATGGCCTGCAGACTAGATGGACGATGCTTTTCGTGGGGGGAGGGGGAACGAGCCGTGCAGAGCGAAGAATCGCCGGTGGACCAACTTTCGGAACGGGAGCGGCGCATTTTAGAACTATTGGCAGCCGGATTGTCCGACCAGCAGATCGCCGGCGAGCTTTACCTCAGCCTAAATACAGTCAAGTGGTACAACCGCCAGATTTATGCCAAGTTGGGGGTCGGCAGCCGCACGCAGGCTATCGCCCAAGCACAACAACTTGGCTGGCTGGCGTCTGCCGCCATGCTCTCCGCCGCGCGCGATCCGGATGCGTATGGGCTGGGGGCGCAAGAGTCGCCTCTCCGCAGTTTGCCGCTGTCGCCCAATCCGTTTATCGGACGCCAAGCTGCGCTTGAAGACATCATGCGGCTGCTGGTTGCGCAACGACTTGTGACACTCACCGGTCCCGGCGGCATCGGCAAAACGAGCCTGGCGCTGCGGCTGGCGGCGCAGATGGCGGCATTGTACGCAGACGGCGTCTTCTTTGTTGACCTGGCGCCGCTGACCGATCCTACGCAGGTTGCCGCTGCCATTGCGCGGGTGCTGGACATAGCCGAACAGACAGCACAACCGCCGGCTGACCTTTTGCGGCGCATACTAGCCCCGCAAGCGCTCTTGCTGCTGCTCGACAATTTCGAACATGTGCTCGGCGCGGCCCCACTGGTGGCGGATCTGCTGGCGGCGGCGCCACGCCTGACCGTGCTGGTGACGAGCCGCGCACCGCTGCATCTAAACGGGGAGCAGCAGTATCCCGTGCCGCCCCTACACCTGCCCGCTCCCGATACAACTTCCACCGCTGCTCTGCTTGCTTCAGAAGCGGGAGCGCTCTTTGTGCAGCGTGTACAGATGGCGCTGCCGCACTTTATGCCCAATGCGGAAAGCATACCGTCGATTGTGCAGATATGCGCGCGGCTTGATGGGCTGCCTCTGGCGATTGAACTGGCGGCGGCGCGCAGCAAGGTGCTCCCTCCCGCCGCACTGCTGGAGCGATTGAACACCTCACGCAGTCAATCGTCGCTGTATGCGCGGCCCACCGGCGCCCGCAATGCACCGCGCCGCCAGCAAACCCTACACGATTCAATTAGCTGGAGCTACAACCTGTTGGAGGCCGAAGAAAAAGTCCTGTTTGCGCGGCTGGCGGTCTTTCGCGGCGGCGCAACGCTGGAAGCCATCGAAGCAGTCTGCAGCCCAGGTCTGAACGTAGAGGTCTTGGATACGTTGGCATCATTGGTGGACAAAAGCCTGGTGCAGCAACGTGAAACCGCACAGGGCGCACCCCGCTTTGGTATGTTGGAGATGATTGGCGAGTATGCGCGCCACTGTTGGGAAGCCGCCGGCGAGGAAGAGAGGCTGCGCCGGCAGCACGCCGCCTACTATGTCGAACTTGCGGAACAGGCTGAGCCGGAACTGCGCCTGTCCCGCTACGACGAGTGGTGCCGTCTTCTGGAACTGGAACTGGACAACGTGCGTGCGGCGCTGGCGTGGACGTTGGCCGCCGGCGAGGCGACATTGGGGGTGCGCTTGGCCAGTGCACTGGGGCTTTTCTGGTACGGACGGGGCTTCCATGTCGAGGGAATCGGTTGGATGCAGCAGTTGCAGGAACGGCTCGACACTGTACCTTTGGACTATCATTCCCGTTTCCTGATCAGCGCTGCGCACATGATCTGGTTGAACGCCCTTGACGATGCCAGGCTGCTGCTTGAACGGGCGCTAGCGGCAGCTCGCGAGCTGGGGCAAACACTGGAGGAAGCCTGGGCGCTGGCGTTTCTGGGCTACACGCACATGCAGGAGCCACAAGTAGGCCTGGCGCTCGTCGAAGAGAGCCTGGCGCTGTTCCGCACGCTCGATCATCCGCCGGGGATCGCTCAGGCGCTGAACATCATCGGCGAAATCGCACGCTTTAGCGGCGACGATAACCGCGCCAAACACGCCTACGCAGCCTGTCTGCTGGTGGCACAGCAGACAGGTGAGGCGCGGCGCATCTGCTATATGGCCAGCAACCTCGCCTATATCGCCCAACATGAGGGCGATCACGTTCGCGCTGTAGAGTTAGGGCGGCAGTGCCTGCAGTTGGCGCGACAGCGGCAAGATCGACGCGATATGGCGGACACATTAACGGTGCTCGCCGGCTCGCTGGCTGTTGTGGGGGATGCGCGCCAGGCGGTGCGGCTGCTTGCTGCGGCGGAGAGAGCACTGGAGCGTATGGGCTCCTTTCTGCAGCCTATCGACGTTCCTGAGCATGCCCGCAACGTCGCCGCCCTGCGCGCCCGATTAGGTGATGCCGTCTATACGGGGGAATGGACAGCAGGTCTCACCATGCCATTGGAAACGGCGGTTACGGAAGGAGTGGGGAAACTTTGAACTCCCTCCTTCATGGCGCGGCGCGTCATAAGCTCTTGCCAGATCGCAGGGCAGTAGGGTAAAATAAAGCCAGAGAACTGCGACCTGTCGGCGGGCGAGCCGGCGGGTACACAGCTACCAACGCTCCCACGGATGGCCAATGGCACAACTATCGTCAACCGGTTTGCATCTGATCGAGGCCTCCAGCGCCAAAATTCAGATTTATACGCTGGGCACGCTGCAGGTGGTGCGAGACGGCGTTGCAGTCACGGAAAGCGATTGGCACACCCGCCAGGCCCGCCAATTGCTCAAAATTTTGCTCACGGATCGTCCGCGCCCCGTTTCCACCGATGTGCTGATCGAAATTTTGTGGCCACACAGTATGCCGAGTGCTGCCGCCACGACGCTGCGCAGCGCCATCAATGCGTTGCGCAATGTATTGGAGCCGGACCGTCCCAACCGTGCGCCCTCCAAGTATATTGTGACGCAGACGCCAGGCTATGCCTTTCACCTCACACAAGACATCTGGTTGGATGTGGAGGAGTTCGAGCGGCGCTTGAACCAGGCGCATGGCCTCAGCGATCCCGCATTGCGCCTGCACTTTTTAGAAGGCGCCATCACCCTCTACCAGGATGATTATCTGATCAGCGACCCCTATGCGGACTGGCTGCAGACCGAGCGCGAGCGGCTGCGCGAGCGCTTTTTCAACGCGCTGCTGCAGGCCGCCGAGCACTACGCCGACGCCGGCCATTACGCCGATGCCATCACCACCTGCCGCCGCCTGCTGGCCAGCGACGAGGTGCGCGAAAATGCCTACCAGGCGCTCATGCGCTATCAGGCGGAATCGGGCGACAGCGCCGGCGCGCTGCTGACCTATGAGCGCTGCCGCACCCTCCTTTCCGACGAACTGGGGGCCGACCCCAGCCCGATGACACAGCAGTTGCACCAGCATATTTTGAATGGTGAAGTCGAGCCGCGCCCAAGTCATGGAGCCGCTTACACTGCGGCAGCAGGACAGGGTCTGGTAGCCGACAGCGTGCACGCCGACGTTAGCTACCAGCCGCTTGTGCTGCCGCAGCGCACACTTCTGCCCATACTTGACAGCGACTATGCACGCGTCTTCGTCGGGCGCGAGGCAGAGCTGGCGCGCATGGAGGATCGCCTCCAGCACATCTTCACCGGAAAAGGAGCACTCCTGCTGCTGGAAGGGGAGGCCGGAGTAGGCAAGACGCGCCTGGCCTATCAGGTGCTTGGCTCTGCCGCAGAACGTGGCGCCACCGTCATCAGCGCCACCTGCCAGGTGCTGGAACAGGATTTGCCGTTTGCGCCGCTGGCGGACAGCTTGGGGCGCTATCTGTATGGGCTGCCGGATGTTGTCGTGCGCAGTATGCCCGCAGCCAGCCTGGCCCAGTTGGTGCAGATTATTCCCAGCTTGCAAGACAGGCTGCCGCTCCTCTCTCCCCCCACAACAGAAACGACGGCTGGTGCGGAAGAAAATCGCCTGCGCCTGATCGACGCCATCGTCGCCTTTTTAACAGCGCTTGCGGCGCAACGCCCGCTCGTGATCTTTCTGGACGACCTGCACTGGGCTGACCCCGATACACTCGCCGTACTCAGCCGGCTGGCGCAGCGGCTGCCGGAAGCAGCGCTCTTTTTGCTGATCTCGTACCGCAGCGAGGATTTACCCGACAACGAGGCGCTCAGCGCGCTGCTGCATGGGCTGAACCGCAGCCACCCCCACGCCCAACTGCATCTGGAGCGCCTCAATCGTGACCAGGTGCAAGAGTTTGTCAGGCTGCACATTGGCCCGCAAGTGGAGGCCGGCCGGCGGCTGGGTGCTGTTCTCTTTGAAACGACCAACGGCAACCCACTGTTTGTCACCGAGACGCTGCGCGATATTGAAGAGCGGCAGACAGCGTCAACTGCCGCGCGCCCGCTGACCGAACTGGATGGTCTGGAAGTAGAGGCTTTGCGCCAGTCGCTCCAACTGCGGCGCAATCAGCGCGTGCAAGAGATTATCCTCGAACGGATGGGCCGGCTGCCTGCGGACGCGCATACAATTCTGAACCTGTGCGCCGTTATCGGGCGCGACTTCAGCCTGGACCTTTTGGAGAGAGCGGCCGCGCATGACCCCCTGGAGGCTCTGGCGGTGCTGCTCGAACGCAAGTTCCTGATCGAGCGCCCCGACGAACGGCTGGATTTCAGCCACCAAGTGGTGCGCCAGGCTGTTTACGACAGCCTCAACATCCTGCAGCGGCGGCGGCTGCATCTGGCCGTAGCGGAAGCGCTGGTTAATCTGCACCAGGACGAACTCAGCCCCTCCGAAGTCGCCTTGCACTATGCCCAATCTGGGGCCAGCTATCGCCATCTGGCTGCCGAATATCAGGTGCGGGCCGCTGAGAAGCTGCTGCGCACCTATGGCTTTCGCCAGGCCATTGAAACCTTTGACCGTGCCCTGGCGGTCTTGCAGGAGATGCCCGATCAGTCGCCCGTCTATATCCGCCGCGCCCTGGAAGGGCTGGGATTAGCCAACGAAAGCTTGTTTGAGGTCGACGGCGTAACCGACACCTATCGCAAACTGCAAAACTGGGCGCGCAAGCAAGGGGATCGCTCGCTACTAGTGGCGACCTACAGCCGCTTGACGACAATGCTTGGGCTGTTTGGCCAACAAGGCGCCAGCAACCGGCAGCTGCGTGAACTGCTGCGCGCACTGGAGGCGGATGATCAGCCGGCAGCACTGTCACGCGTGCTGAGCGATCTGCTGGAGCGGCGCGAGCTGATCTACAGCCGCGACGAGGATGCGATGGAGCCTGGGGCAGTGTGGCAGCCGTATGTGGCGGCCCCACTGCCGGTTGCCGATCCGGTGAAGGACCTGCTGCAGATCCTGGAGCCGGTTCATGCGGTGCCGCCTTTGTTTGACTATGGCTGGACACTGCTTGTACAAGGGCAGCTCGGCGAATCGACGCGCGTGCTGGAGGCTGTCGTGGATCTGGCAACCGTCACCAATCAGCCGTCGATAGCCAGCGCCGCCTATCACCAGTTGGCTGTCACGGCCCGTATTGTCGGCGAATTCGAGCAGAGCCAACTGCTGAATGACGAAAGCGTCGCCATCAACCGCGCGCGCCCCGGTACAGCCGCCGACTTGGGCAGCATGTGGCCGCGCATTGCCAGCGGCTTTCTGTCGTTGGATGCCGGCCGGCTGGACGAGGCCGAGCGCCGTCTGCGGCGCGTGGCGGATTTTTTGAACGACAGGCGCTCTTTTCGCAACTACTTCAACAGCGCCAATATCGGCTTGGGACTGGTTGCACTGGCGCGGGACAACCGGGAAGAAGCGCGCTGCCTGCTGACTGACGCTTTGGTTGATGCAAATCATCTGTATCCTTATACCCATGTCCATGCGCTGCTGGGGCTGGCGCGTATTGCGCAAATCGATGGGCAGATCGCCGAGCGAGATCGCCTGCTGCGCCAAGCGCTGCGTTTCGCCGGGCGGCGCAGCCTGTTGGAAGAGTATATGGCGGCTGTGCTAGCTGTAGCGCGTTTCCGCCCGCAGGGTGCACCGATCGCACTGCTCATCACCTCCGTGCTGACCTATGTGCAAGCCATTGGCTTAGAAGCTGCCGTGCAGCTTCTACAGGCCGCGCTGGCTAACGACGACAGTGTTAACGACGACAGTGTTAACGACGGCGGTGTTAACGACGGCGGTGTTAACGACGGCGGTGCAGCTTTGCAGCACACGCCGGATGAAGAGATCGCCTAAAACCAGAAAACGGGTGGCTTGCGGGCCACCCGTTTTCTTGGATTGTGTAATCCACTCCCAACAACAGGCTACAACCGAGCGTACTTCATGTACATCACCGCAACACCATCGGCCTGGAAATACTCGACGCGAATGGTGTGTTGGCCAGGCGAGAGATAGTGGTCACAGGCGACCGTAGTGGCCGGCCCGATCCGCCAGAAATCGATCACCAACTGCCCATCGACAAAGACGCGCACGCCGTCGTCGGCAGTTGCCCAGAAGCGATAGGTGCCGCCATCAAAGTTTTCAGTGCGTGTCCAGCGCACACTGAAGTTTGAGCCGCCGATGCCGTCCCCCGGCCCCCAGGTGCCCCAATCAAAGGCGATCGCGTTATCCTGCCGCACAAAGTTGGGTGAACCGGCCAGATCCCGATTATTGAAGTATTCCCCTGTCCAGGCGCCCCATGCCGGTGGGCATGGATTGCCGCAGGGCTGCGCACACGGATTTGGCAGGCACGGCGGTGGCGGTGGTGGTGGCGGCGGCGGTGGCGGTGGCGGTGGTGGTGGCGGTGGCGGCGGCGGTTGTGGGGCCCAGCCACCCGGAATGCAGAGCTGCTGCCCCACATAGATTAAGTTAGGATTCCAGAGGCCGTTGGCCTGGGCAATTGCCCAGCCGCTGACGCCATACCAGGCGGCGATGCCGTCCAGCGTCTGACCTGGGCGCACCCAGTGCCAGGCAACACACTGGCCGGAAGGCGGTTGTGGCGGCGGTGCGGGATGCCAGCCGCCGGGGATGCAAAGCGTCTGGCCCACCAATACACGATTGGGGTTCCAAATGCCGTTGGCCTGCATCAATGCTTGAACGGATGTACCGAAGTGGACGGCGATGCTGCTGAGGTTGTCACCAAAGCGCACGGTGTAATAGGCGCTGCAATTACCGCCGCCGCCCCATTCTGCTGGCTTGTTGACTGCTGAGGGCGCCGCTTCCCTTGACGGCGCAGCCAACGCCGCACCGGGTAGCAACGCACCAAGCAATGTGAGGGCCAGCATGAAGGCCAGCGCCGCGCGACGCAGGTGGCGCACGCCGGCTGGAAATTTCTTCATGACCAAGCTCCTTTCATAAAATGCTTGACGAATGACCTGTTGTTTGGGATAACTCTATGTCCAACCGAAAATGAAGCCGGCGTGCGATGAGACCCGCAACTTCTGCACCGCACAAAACTTCCCCCTCGGGGTGAACCAATCCTGGTAACCCTGTTCAAAATTCAAAGACCTGGCCCCGTTCCGGCGCCTTGACTGCGCCGAAATCGTGCTCCTGCAGCAGTTGCAGGAAGGTGTCGGCGGCCTCCGGTTCGCCGTGCACGATAAAGAGCTGCTGCAGCCGTTTGCGGTCAAGCGGCTCCGCCCAAGCGAGCAGTTCCGCTTGATCGGCATGAGCGCTGTAGCCGCCGATTTTGGTGACGTCGGCCTGCACAGTATAACTTTCGCCGAAAATGCGCACCTGCTTGTCGCCGTCCGCCAGTTTGCGCCCCAACGTATTCTCCGCCATAAAGCTCACCAGCAGGATGGTGTTGCGCGCATCTTCAATATTGTTTTTGAGATGGTGCAGGATGCGGCCGCTTTCCGCCATGCCGCTGGCGCTGATGATGATGGCTGATTCGGTGCGGTTGTTGAGCTGCTTGCTGCGCCGCACATCACGAACGTATTCGAGTTCGGGATAGTCGAAGGGGCTGCGAATCTTTTCGCCGGAAAGGAACGCCTGCACTTCCGCATTCCAAGCCTCGGGGTGCATCCGAAAGACATCAGTGGCGTTGACCGCCAGCGGGCTGTCGACATACACCTTGATGTCGGGAATATCGCCGCCGGCGTCCAGTTGGTGCAGGGCATAGACCAGTTCCTGCGTGCGGCCTACGGCAAAGGCGGGGATGATAATCTTGCCGCGCTTGCGCACGGTCTGGTTGACCACATCGCGCAGCTTCTTGCGCGCATCGGCGTAGTCTTCGTGCAGCCGATTGCCGTAGGTGCTTTCCATGATCACAATGTCGGCGGCGCTGAAGCGCTGCGGTGGGCGCAGGATGGGGCTGGCAGGACGCCCGATGTCGCCGCTGAAGGCAACCCGCCACTGCTTGCCCGTCTTGAACTCGCGAATGTCGATCTGCACCGAGGCCGCACCCAGGATGTGGCCGGCTTCCACAAATGTAATGTCTACGCCGTCCGCCACCGTGATCGTGCGGTTAAAGCCAATGCCGACAAATTGGTTGAGACAGGCTTGCACGTCGCTCTGTGTGTAGAGCGGCTCCAGCGGCGGCTCACCATCGCGCCGGCGCTTTTTGTTGACATACTCAACATCCTGCTCTTGGATGTGGCCGCTGTCCATGAGCATGAAGGTGCACAGATTGCGCGTGGCGAGGGTGCACCAAATGTTGCCGCGATAGCCGTTTTTAGCGAGATTGGGAATATTGCCGCTGTGATCGATATGGGCGTGACTTAACACCACCGCATCAATCGAGGCCGGGTCAAAGGGAAAATTGAGATTGCGCTCGTACGTTTCGGCGCGCCGCCCTTGAAAGAGGCCACATTCGAGCAGCACGCGCCGATCGTTGACCTCAATTAAGTGCATTGAACCGGTCACCTCTCGAGCCGCACCCAGAAAAGTGATCCGCATAGTTCGCTGTTGTCCTTATAAGGCTGCGCCAACCTTGCAAAGGCGCCGCCATGTTGTGGCGAGAAGGAGGGGTGCAACTGATTTTGCCACTCCCCTTGTTATTCTCTTTGCATATTGTAATGCATTTTGAGAATATTTCAATCCCTAATTTGTGCGAGTTTGCAAGAATACGTCATTCCTACAGAAAAGTTGCCATTTTTATTAGACGAATGTGGGATGAATGCCGTAATTGCTGCATTCCCCACTGTTTCCCTGCCGGAGCGGTGGCAGTCGCCTATGCTATAATGCACCTTACTGATTCAAGGAAAGGAGCGCAGGATGGATGTCACGACGCTTTTGGCTGTAGCTCGCGGCGAACGCCCGGCAGAGCTGATGCTGCGCAATGCGCGCCTGGCCAATGTCTTCTCGGCGCAGATCGAGCTGACCGATATCGCCATTGCCGGCGACCGCATCGCCGGCCTGGGGCCAGGCTATACTGCCATACAAACGGTCGATCTGGAGGGAGCCTACGTGACGCCCGGCTTGATCGACGCCCATGTACATATCGAGAGCAGCCTCTGCGTCCCCAGCCAGTTTGCTGCGGCAGTGCTGCCGCATGGCGTCACCACCGTCATTACCGACCCGCATGAAATCGCCAACGTGGCCGGCGTCGCCGGTATCCGCTATATGGCGGAGGCCAGCCGCGGCTTGCCGCTCAGCGTCATTATGATGGCGCCTTCCTGTGTGCCGGCCACGCGCATGGAATCCAACGGCGCACAGCTCGAAGCGGCTGATCTGGAACCGCTGTTGGCGGAAGGCATCGTGCACGGGCTGGCTGAGGTGATGAACTATCCGGGCGTCACCTATGGTGACGGCGCTGTGCTGGCCAAGCTGGCCGCGTTTGCCGGCCATCCTATCGATGGCCATGCGCCTGCCTGGCTAGGCAAGCAGTTGAACGCCTATGTGGCGGCGGGCATCGGCAGCGAGCACGAATGCACCAGCGTGGAGGAAGCCGCCGAGAAGCTCAGCCGCGGCCTCTATATTTTGATCCGCCAGGCGACCAACGCCCAGAATCTGCACGCGCTGCTGCCGTTGGTGACGCCGGCCAACAGCCGGCGCATCTGTTTCTGCACTGATGATCGCGTGCCGGCGGATCTGCTCACGCAAGGCAGCATCGACTATATGCTGCGCGAGGCCATTGCCTACGGCATCGACCCGCTGGTCGCGCTGCAAATGGCGACGCTGAATACAGCCGAGTGGTACGGGCTGGCCGACCGCGGGGCTGTTGCGCCCGGTCGCCGCGCTGATCTGCTGGTGTGCGACGATCTGCGGCAGCTGCAGCCGCGCCAGGTCTATGCCGGCGGGCGGCTGGTGGCCGAAGCCGGCAAGCTGCTGCCGTCGGTTTCCCTGCCCACTGCACCCTTGCCCGCCGCGGTCGGCGGCTCGATCAACGTAGACTGGGCGCGTGTCGATCTGCGTATCCCGGCGCGCGGGCGGCAGTTGCGCGTGATCGGTGCGCTGCCTGACCAGTTGGTGACGGAGGAACGCATTCTGCCGGCTGCCATCGTGGACGGCGCCGCCGTCGCTGATCCACGCCGCGACCTGCTCAAAATGGCGGTGATCGAGCGTCATCACGCCACCGGCAGGATTGGTCTGGGGTTTATCCAAGGGATCGGCCTCACACGCGGCGCCATTGCCGGGACGGTGGCGCACGACCACCATAATCTGGTCGTGATTGGGGCCGACGACGAATCCATGCTGCTGGCAGCGCGCACGGTGGCCGCTTTGGGCGGCGGGTTGGCCGTAGTGGCGGACGGCGAGGTGCGCGCCGAACTGGCGCTGCCGGTGGCTGGGCTGATGAGCAGCCGGCCCATCGTCGAAGTGCAGGCCGCCTATGACGCCTTGCGCGCCGCCGCCGCCGCGCTGGGGTCTCCGCTGCATGACCCGTTTATGGCGATGAGCTTTATGGCGTTGGAGGTGATCCCCAAGCTGAAATTGACCGACCACGGTTTGGTGGATGTCGAACAGTTTGCGCAGGTCAGTTTATTTGTAGATGCCTAGCGCCAATACCAGCGCCATTCCTGAAAGATAAAGAACATTGTCTACGGTGTTGGCAGCGGCGAAGGTTCTCCTGTAGATTCTTCATCCGCCTGGTTGCCCTGGCTGGACTGCATCTCTTCAAGTGTTTTCTGGTCACGGCAGACGATGTCGCATTCCGGCGCCGGCTGAGGACGCAGCAGTTCTATGCTGGCCTTGATCTGCTGCTCATCACCGGAAAAACGTGCCTTTGCCCGTATCGCAGCCAGTTTGTCACTGTCGAACTGCAAAGACGATGCTACCTGGGCAAACTTCTCCCTGACCTGAGGATCG
>JBBRBX010000032.1:0-48157 GCA_038205395.1 Caldilineales bacterium | reverse complement strand
CAACAACTGGCTCGATAAGGAGACCGCCGCCACCGCCCTTTGGAACGCCATTACCGCTGCCGCCAGGGCTTGAACCTGTCCCTGGCGCCTTTCCTTACTGCTTGGGCGTGCCAAACGAGACCAAAAAAAGCCAAACTCCAGGAAACCCACCAAGGTGGGTTTCGCATTGGGGCAGCCGGTGAATTATGAATGTTAAAAATTTAGTTCGGCAATTGGCGACGTCACGTGTCGACCACCCCCGCCGGTGAATCAATTCACCGGCTATCCCATGCGAAACCGGTTGAAAACCGGTTGCCGCGCAACGAGACGTTCGCCACACCACAACCCACCTCGGTGGGTTTCGCATCCCGCTAGCCACCGATTTGAATCGGTGGCGGTCGCCGTACACGAACGTCGCCAACAACCGAATTAAATTCTTAATGTTTATGATTCACCGGCGGTCGCGCGCGACGAACGTTCGCCAATCGCGCCGATCAATGCTCGCGCTGGCCCGTCACGCTGCAAGCGTGACCTACAGGCTGCCGACTTGTGGGTAAAAGTAAGCGTGGGCATACGGACTGGACGGGCGGGCGGTTTGGGCGAATAGGGAGGCCTGGACGGAGGGTGTCCAGGCCTGGTTGGGCGACGGAAAAGAGGCAGGCGCTAACCCGGAAGCGTTAGCCGGGGCACTTTTCGTCCTGCGTGTTGGTGTCCAGCAGCGGCGGCGTGTCGAACAGCTCGGCGGCGGCGGCGGCGATGTTGGCCCAGTTGGGATACCAGACCCACATCTGTCCGGCATAGCCCTGCTTGATCATGCTGGGGTCGTTGACGACGAAACCGTGCACATTTTTGGCGTCCAGCGTCAGCGCAAAGCGCACCAGCTTGATGGTGTCGCGCAGCCCCAGATCAGTCTGCACATGGTCGTTGAGCGCGGCATAGAGCGCAGGCACACGCGCCAGCAAATTCTCGTTGAGAATCTGGCTGCGCACGGCCCAGGCAAAGCGCTGCTGCCGCCGCTCGCGCTCCAGATCGCCGCCCACCAGCCGGCTGCGTACATAGCTTAGCGCCTGGCCGCCGTTGAGACGGTGTACACCCTTGTCCAGCGCCAGCGGCAGCCCGCCCTGGTCATAGCCGTAGGGGTCGTAGAGCGGGCAGTCGATCTCGATATCGACGCCGCCCATGGTGTCCACCAGTTCTTTGAAGGCTTCAAAATCAAAGCGAATGTAGTGGTCGATCGGCACGCCGATTTTGTTCTCGATGATCTGCCCCAGCAGCTTGGGGCCGCCGCCGTTGGGTTCGTCCTGCTCTCCCACATAGTCGATGACGTTGATCTTGTTGCCGCGGTGGTTGGGAATTTCGTCCACATAGATGTCGCGCGGCAGCGAGATGACGCCCACCTGCTTGGTCGCCTCGTCGATGGCCAGGATCATCATCACATCGGTGCGCCAGTTGGGCGTATTGGGGCGGCGGTCGCTGCCCAGCAGCAGGATGTTGGTGGTCTTTTGCAGCGAAGGGCTGACGGAAGCCGCAGCCGGGGCGGCGTCTTTGGCCGGCGGCTGGTTGGGCGGCGTCTGCTGTTCGAGCGCCGGCGGCGGCGCAGCCAGCGCCCTGCCCGGCCCGGCCAGCAGCCCTGTTAACAGACCGGCCGGCAGCAGCGACAAAATCAGCAGTGCTGAAAACAGCAAAGTTCGTGGGGAGCGCGTGCGCGTGTGCATGGTCATTCTCTTTCTGCCCTACTGGCCCCCCAGCTTGGCGAATGGTGCTTGTCTGTTGGTTATGTCAATATCATAGCGATTGCACATCAACTGCGCTGCCGGCGCAGTTCCTCATACGTATGGGCGGTGGCGGCGTAATGCCAATCGACCGCCGTCCAAAATTCCTCCAGCGTGCGATGCCCGGCTCGTTCGTACACCAAGGCCTGGTGCACCATCTCCAGCTTGTCGGCGTCACGAACAAGCCGGGCCTCCGGCGAAGCTGCGCTGTTGTATTCCTCCCACAGACGTGCGTACCTCTCCCCGTGGGCGACTCCCTCCAGGACAGCCGCCAGAGCCGTCGCTTCCGCCCTATGCTTCACCGCCTTGCCCAGCAGATCCGTGCTGCGCTTGGGCAGGTCGGTGAGGAGACTTTCGGCCAGATCATGCACCACTGCGATGGTGACGACCCGGCCGATATCCAGCGGATACTCCAGACCCTCTGCCGCCCACTCGGCGTTGACCGCTTCCGCCAGCGCAATCGCCAGCAGCGCCACCGCACACGAATGGTCGGCAACCGATTCACAAGGTAACACGCCGTTTAGCAGCCAACCTGTGCGGGGCAGCCGCTTGAGGACGTTTACATGCTCAAGATACTCAAAAATTGCTGCCATGTCTATAGAAAAATCACGAAATCAGGCAGCAAATTGCCACAGCTGGCGCAGGGCGTCATTGCCGATGCTGACAATCGTATAGTCATCCTGGCCGCCAAAGCGCAGTTGGCTGGTTTCCAGCCGTGTCTCATCCGCCAGCGCCAGCCAGCTCTCGCCGCTCTGCGCGCCGTAGACTCCTTCATCCGCCCCAGATGTACCGATGATGGCCAGACCAATGGTGGCGTTTGCCTGCTGCCGCGCCTCCTGCGCTGCCGCCGCCGCCGCCTTCTGCATGATTTGACTATCCGAAAGCTGCTCCTGGCCGGCTGCCGTGTAGAGCGCGCGCACCTGTTCCAGATCGACGACCTGCTGCAAGAGGACAGGATTGTAGGCGGGGTCCGCTTTGGCCAGCCGCTCGCCCAGCGCGCCGCGCGTGTTGCTTTCCACGACGGCGATGCTGACGGCGGGTCGTTCGGCGGCGGGCAGCAGGCGGCAGACCAACACACTCTCATAGCTTTCGCCCGGTGTGGTCGAATAGATGTAGTCGCCGATCTGGCTGCGCACCGTCGCCTCCGCCGCATCCAGCATGGCTTCGGCTTCCTCAACCGTCTCGGCGCGGGCGGCGATGCGCACATCACACTGGCCCGTGTGCGCGGCCAGCCCCGCCGTCGGATTGGCGGCGCGCATCAACTCATCCAACAGCACATCAATCGTGCTCTCGCCGATGCCGAAGGTGCGCAGGATACGGCGGCGGATGACACCGCTCTCGCCTGCCTTGCGCCGCAGATAGGGCAGCACCGAATCGTGCATCAGCTGTTTCATCTCGCGCGGCACACCGGGCAGCGCAATCACGGCGCAGCGCTCGGTCTCGACGATAAAGCCCGGCGCCGTGCCCACGGGGTTTTCGATCAGGATGGAATCCTGCGGCACATACGCCTGCTGC
This sequence comes from Caldilineales bacterium, assembly GCA_038205395.1. Lineage (GTDB taxonomy): Bacteria > Chloroflexota > Anaerolineae > Caldilineales > Caldilineaceae > Fredericiella. Next base: position 44,891 of record JBBRBX010000032.1, on the reverse strand, counting down.
TCGTTATTGCCGGTCATTTGCGCGCCGAAACGGACGAAGCGTTCCTTGAGCGTCGCCAGCGCCCCCTCGTGCAGCAGCAGCGGGCGGCCGGTGGCGGCGGCAATGGCCTGGCGGGTGATGTCGTCGACGGTGGGTCCCAGCCCGCCGGTGACGATGATCACATCACAGCGGGCCATGCTCTGGGCCAGCACCCCGCGCAGCCGCTCTTCGTTGTCGCCGACGGTGGTTTTGTAATAGAGGTTGACGCCGGCCTCGCGCAGCTGCTGGGCAATCCACGCCGCATTGGTGTCGACGATGTCGCCCAGCAGAATCTCGGTGCCGGTCGTGACGATTTCTGCGCTGATGGCTGTCATCGGGCTACATCATCAACTGGGCTTGGGCGCGCACCGACTTGAGCTTGTCGGCCACATCGGCGGCATCACGCGCGCGGAAGTCTTCTTCCAGTTGGCGCAGCGCATCGACAAACTCGCGGTTGAGCAGGCTGCGGTTCTCTTCCAGCAGCTTGCGCACTGCACCATTGTCGGGCGCATTGACCAGTTGGTTGATAATCCGCATTTCCGGCGGCATGCGCTCCTGCAAAATATCGAGCGCGCCGTCATAGATGGCGCGCAGCCGATGCACAGCCGCGGTGGCGTTCTTCTGCTCGGCCCGCTCGATCTGGTTTGCCAGCAGCCCCAGAAAAGTCTCGTCAATGGCGTCGCCGTACTGGCGCAGCGCTTCAATGGCGTCGGGCGCCTCCAGCACGGCCTGCAGCATTTCCTGCACCTGGGCCGCAGACGACTGCCGGCTCTGCTGCTCCTGCTCCTGCACCTCAGTGACCAGGCTGCGCAGCTCTTCCAACTTTTGGCGCTGCTCGTCATCGCTCGCCTGCTCAATTCGTTCGGAGAGCGCCAGCAAGAACTGGTAATCCAGCACAGGCCCCAGCGATAGGGCCGCCGACGTGACGATATCGTGGCCGTCCTCGCCCTGCCAGGCCGCCAGCAGCAGATCGATCACCTCGTCACGCGAGGCCGCCGGGCGGATCGATTCCAGCAGCGCGCGGATTTTGTCCTGCAGCACTTTGATCTCGCGGCCCGCCTCGGTCTTCTCCAGCAGAATCGTGCGCAGCGCCATCACCTGCTGCGCCGCCTGCGGGTCGCCCTGCGTGCCGATCATGACGGCCAGCCGGTCAAGCAGGCCGAAGAACTGGCGGTCGATCAAATCTTTAGAGCGCTCCAGGGCAATATCCAGCGCCTGCTCATCATCCGTCAGGCGCACAAGATTCTGCAGCGCGTCGGTCTGCTGGCGCTGGCGGCGCAGCATTTCCGGCGTCACCCCCTGGAACTCCCACAGCTTTTCCATAAAACGCTGCCAGTCCATATACTGCTTGGGCTGGAGCATATAGCCGCGCCGCTGCTCCTGCGGTAGACGGCGCATCAGCGCCTGGGTCAGATCGCCGATCAGCTTCTGACGCTGGATGTCGTCCATGCCGGTGGGCGGTGTGTAGACGCCCAGGAAGTCATGGCCCTGATCGTGCACCATCAGCGGCGCGTTGAGTGCGCCGCCGGCGCCGCACTGCGGGCACTGCGCCACGTTGACCTGGCCGCCCAGCAGCGCACCCAGCAGTTCCGGGTTGGCGCCGAGGTCGATGATGGAAAAGATCGGCACGACAAAGGGGTTGCCGCAGTTGGGACACTGCACCTGTGCGCCGGTGGGGGGGAAGAGAAACTCCTGGCCGCGCCCGCGCCCGCCTGGGGCAGCGGCGCCGGCATCGGGAGCGGCGACGACGTCAGCGGCGGCTTCCGTCTGCGGCGCTTCGGCGGCAGTTTCCTCTTCGGAGCGCTTGCGCGCATAGCCTTTGGGCAGTTCAATCCCGCTGCTGCTGCCGCCGCTGGCGCTGCCGCCGCCCTGCGGGCGCTTGTCCTGGCCGGGTAAAAGTATTCCACTCATAAGAGCTGTTTGTCCTTTATGTCTTGCTTTATGTCTTGCGTTCATCCGCAGCACGCGGCTGCTCCATTAGAAAGAACAGTGTACCGCAAAGGAGGCGCTGCGCCCAAGCGCCAACCGTGTGGTATAGTGACCAACCATGACAGAGCACTCACATGAGCAGTGGATCAAACCCGGCATCCGCAGTCTATCTGCGGCAAGGAGCGGGCGCGTCGACCCGCGGCTGCACCGTCTGCAGTGGAACGAGAACCCGCTGGAATTTCCGGCTGATTTGAAGGAGATTGTGCTGGAGCGGCTGGCGCAGGCGGGCTGGGCGCACTACCCGTTGGGGCTGCGGCCGTGGGCGCTGATCGAACGCATCGCCTCCCACACCGGTCTCGATGCCGGCCAGATTGTCGTGGGCGCCGGCTCGTCCGACCTGATCAAGATCGTGATGAGCAGCGTCCTGCACGCCGGCGACAACGTGGTCATGCCCTGCCCCACATTTTTACTCTACCGCCCTGCCATCCACATGCAGCAGGCCAACAACATCGAAATCCCGCTGCACGCAGCAGACGGTTTTGCCCTGCCGGTGGACGCGCTGATCGAAGCGGCGCAGGTGGAAGATGCGCGCCTTGTGGTTGTGTGCGCACCCAACAACCCCACCGGCACGGTCTACAGCTTTGCCGAACTGGATCGGCTGGCGGCGGGCTGTCCGGGCCTGCTGCTGGTGGACGAAGCCTATTCCGAGTTCAGCGGGCAAGACTTTACGCCCCTGCTGGCGCGCGGCAACGTTTTGCTGCTGCGCACCTTCAGCAAGCTCTATGCGCTGGCGGGTGTGCGCGTCGGCTATCTGCTGGCCCCCGCCCACCTGGCCGGCGAGCTGCAGAAGGCTGTCAGCGACTTCCCTCTCAGCGTCTTTGCCGAACTGGCGGCGGAGGTGGCGCTCGAACACAACGAGCGCTTCGCCCCCGTGCGCGAACAGATTATCGGCGAACGGGAGCGGCTGGCCGCCGCGCTGGCGGCGCTGCCCGGCCTGTGCGTCTATCCCAGCGGCACGAACTTTCTGCTGGTGCAGTTGGATCGGCCCAAAGGCCCGCTGCTCGACCATCTGCGGCAGCGGCACAACCTGCTGCTCTCCGACCTGGCCGCCTATTCCGAACTCAAAGAGTGCGTGCGCATCTCCGTCGGCACACCCGACCAGAACGACCTGGTGATCCGCGGCTTTGGCGAGCACTTCGGCTGACCAGGCCCGCCACCGATTTAGCGGCGCATAAAGGGCGGCACATATTCAGTGACGCCGGGCGGCAGCGGCTCTGCTGCGGGGGCCGGCGCGAGCGCAACGATCTGCGGGGCCGGCGCGGCCAGATAGGCTTTGGCCCGCTCGTAGCCGAACTGCACCATCTCCTTGGTCTTGCTGAAATCGCGGAAGGAAAGCTTCTGGAAACCGCTGACAGCGATGTGGTGCAGGTCCACCGCCGTGTCGCGGCGCGCACGGTCGATATCGGCCAGCAGACTCTGCGCCATCATCGTATTCAGCGTGTTGCCCAGCACTTCGACCACCCCTTCCGCCGCCTCGATTGTCCCGCCAGCGTAGCCGGCGTTGATGACATAGATGACCGTGGCTCCCCGATCCATCGCCACACTGGCGGCCACATTGGCCACCACGCCCCCATCCACCAACTGCAGATTTTGATAGGCGACGGGCGGATGGATGGCGGGGATGGCGGCGCTGGCCAGCACCGCCTCCACCAGCGGAGCCTGCGGATCGTCGCCAAAGAGAATCAAGCGGCTGCTGCGCAGGTCGGTAGCGGTGGTGTAGAGCTTGATCTTGAGGTCGCCGAAATGCTTGACGTTGGGCGGGAATGCTTTTGTAACCACACGGCGCATACCGCTGCTGCTGTAGACGCTGTTGTTTTTGGATTTGACGCGCCACAAAATCTCGATGAGATTTTCGGGATAGACGTCGCCGGCGTCGACGCTCGCCCACATCTTTTGCATGTTTTGCGTAGTCTCCACTGTCGCGCCCCATGCCGCCAGATAGCTGGCGTTGATCGCGCCGGCTGAGGTGCCGACCAGCAGATCGGGCACGATTCCTTGTTCGAGCAGCGCACGCAGCGCCCCCACTTCCAGCGGCCCGCGATTGCCGGCCCCACTCAATACAAATGCGATCATGACGTTCTCCCTTATATGCAGAAATCTCTCAACCGGATCAACCGAAACCCTAGCGCAAAATAGTATACAAGGGTAGTGCTTTGGCTGCCTATGATCTACCGCACAACCGGTCAAACCAAGGGGCCGGAGCACCACATCTCAGCCATACACAGCAACAAGAGGCGCCGCCAATCAAGATTACCGGCGCTGATCGCCCATACGCACATAGAAAATTTGTGTTGCATTCCGCACTGTGCGTATAATAGCACGGTTGCACGCAGTGAATTTCGCGCGGATTCAGCACGAACTTCTATACGCCGCAATCTGTCGCGGACGATCCATCCCCGCCCCAGAGTAGGGTCCCGATCTTTGATGGAGTAGATAAGGAACGTATGCGAAATAACACATTTTCTTTAATAGCGATCCTCCTTTTGGTGGCGCTGGCGCTGTACATTGTCCTGCCGCTTCCTCACCCCACCTGGCTGGTGCGTTCGGAAGCCGCCGGCAGCGCCGGCAATCTCTTCGACCTCAAGCTGGGTCTGGATCTGCAGGGCGGCACCCAGGTGATGTTGGAAGCCGATGTGGCCGAAGGCCAGACGCTGGCAAGCGGCGCAATCGACACGGCCAAGCGCATTGTCGAAAACCGCGTCAATGGCTTGGGCGTCACTGAATCCATCGTGCAGAAGCAGGGCGACAACCGCATCATCGCCGAACTGCCGGGGGTCAACAACCCCGACCAGGCTGTGGAAACGATCCGTTCGACCGGCCAGCTTGAATTTGTCGACCCCAAAGGCTCGACACTGCAGCAGGGCATGATCATCAATACGACCATCCGCCCCAACGCCGTGCAGACGGCCCAGGCGGCCATCGACGCCGGCACACGCACGGCGGCGCCGATGCCCTATCCGGATCAAGTCTTTGAGACTGCCATGACGGGTGATGTACTGGAGACGGCGACGGCACGCGCCGATCAATTCGGCCAGTGGGAGATCGCCTTTCTGCTGACCGGGGATGGCGCAGACAAATTCTACAACTTTACCAGCACGCACATTGGCCAGCCGATGGCCATTGTGTTGGACGGCCTGGTGCTGTCGGCGCCGGTCATCAACGCCGCCATCCGCGACCAGGGCGTTATCACCGGCCAGTTCAGCAAGGATGAAGCGGAGTCGCTGGCTGTGCAAATGCAGTATGGTGCGCTGCCTGTACCGCTGAAGGTGGTCGACATCCGCACGATTGGCGCCACCCTGGGTCAAGATTCCGTGCGCAGCAGCCTCTTTGCCGGTATGATCGGTGTGCTGGCGGTGATGATCTTTATGGTGGCGATGTACCGAGTGCCGGGCATCATCGCCGATGTAGCGCTGATCTGCTACATCATCTTCAACGTTGCCATTTACAAATTTGTGCCGGTAACGCTGACGCTGGCCGGTATTGCCGGTTTCATTTTGTCGATTGGGATTGCGGTGGACGCCAATATTTTGATCTTTGAGCGCACTAAAGAAGAACTGCGCTCGGGACGCTCACCGCGTCTGGCCATCGAAGCCGGCTTCAGCCGTGCCTGGTCGGCCATTATAGACAGCCACATCACCACTTTGATTAGCTGTCTCGTGCTCTTCACCTTTGGCAACACCTTTGGCGCCAGTATCGTCAAGGGCTATGCACTTACGCTGGCCATCGGTGTTGCGTTGTCGCTGTTTACCGCTGTGTTCCTCACACGCGTCTTTATGCGCACTTTATTGAGCATCAAGATGCAGAGTGAGACGGCGCATACGATTGTTGGTTATTAATTAGGAGGCGCCATGCATATCGTTGAGAGACGCAACTGGTGGTTTGGCATTACAATCCTGGCGATTCTGCCCGGCATCATCTATATGATCTGGTCTATGGCGACGCAGGGCACACCGCTGCCGCTGAGCATCGACTACACCGGCGGCACCGTGTGGGACATGCGCTTTGAGCAGCCGGTCGAGCCGGGTGCGGTGCGCCAGATTTTTGTCGACGCTGGGTATGACGACACCTCCGCCTTTACCTTTGAAGAAGGGCGCGCGATTGAAGTCAAGTTCAAACCGGTGGACGCGGCGGCCAAGGAACAACTAAGACAGACCGTCATCGACCAGGTCGGCCCTTTTGAAGAACTTGCCTACCGCAGCCTCGGCCCCACGATCGGCGGCGAGACAGGGCGGGCGGCTGTGGTGGCGGTGGCAATCGCCTCGGCGCTGATTCTGCTCTACATCGCCTGGGCCTTCCGCCAGGTGCCCCATCCGTTCCGATTTGGCACGGCAGCCGTGATTGCCCTGATCCACGATGTATTCGTGGTGATCTCGTTTGTCTGCATCATGAACTGGATCGCAGGCTGGGAGTTTGACTCTTTGACGTTGACGGCGATTTTAACGATCATCGGCTTTAGTGTCACCGATACGGTCGTGGTGTTTGACCGCATACGCGAAAACTTGCGCCGCCACCGGGGCGAAGGGCTGGCCTCCGTCACCAACCGCAGCATCCTGGAAACAGCCACCCGCTCCATCGCGACGCAGATTACAGCGCTGCTGGTGCTGACGGCGCTGCTGGTGCTCGGCGGCGCGACGCTGCAGCAGTTTGTCGCCACGCTGATCGTAGGCTTTATTTCCGGTATGTACAGCTCGATTTTTAATGCCACCCCCATTCTCGTGGCGTGGGATGAAAAGGCGCTGCTCTATCATGGGCCTATGCCTTCCGCCGGCCCGGAACGAGTGGTTGCCGCTTAACTATCTTTCGTACTCAGACAGAGACGGCGAAGCTGCGCGCTTCGCCGTCTCTTTTTTGACCTTATCAGGTGTGTATTTTCTCATGCAAAACGGAGTGCGCCTGCCGTCGACGATGCAGGCCTTGGTATTGACAGCCGCAGGGCTGGAACTGCAGCCGGCCCGGCCCACGCCGATCCCCGGCGCAGGGGAAGTATTGATTGCCGTGCAGCTGGCCGGCATTTGCGCCACCGACATCGAACTGACACGTGGCTACAAGGGTGGTTTTCGCGGTATACTGGGGCACGAGTTTGTCGGCCACGTGGTGCAGGCGCCCGCCGCGGAAGAGTGGCTGGGGCAGCGCGTGGTCAGCGACATCAATATCGGCTGCGGCGAGTGTGACCTCTGTCGCCGTGGACTGTCGAAGCACTGCCGCCGGCGCACGAGCTGCGGTATTATAGGCCGCGACGGCGTCTTTGCCGAGTACGTTGCGCTGCCGGTCGCCAACTTGCACCGTGTGCCGGCGGCGGTCAGTGACGAGGAAGCAGTCTTTAGCGAGCCGCTGGCGGCTGCCTTTGAGATTCTGCAGCAGACGCACATCGGCGCCGATACGCGCGTGTATGTCCAGGGAGATGGCAGGCTGGGGCTTTTGTGCGTCTGGGTGCTGGCAACGACCGGCTGTGATTTGACCGTCATCGGGCGCTACCCGCAAAAATTGGCGCTGGCGCCCCAGACCGCTCGCTGCCATACAGTGCTCAACACACCCGAGAGCTATGCATGCTTGCGTCAACAGCCGGCCGATGTTGTGGTGGAAGTCACTGGCTCGCCGGCAGGCTTTGCCAGTGCGCTCGATCTGGTGCGCCCGCAAGGCGTGCTCGTGCTCAAGAGCACCTTTGCCGAGCAGCTGCACGAACTGGATGTCAGCAGGCTTGTGGTAGATGAGATCACTGTGGTTGGCAGCCGCTGTGGCCCGTTTGACAAGGCGCTGGCGGCGCTGGCGGCGCAATCAGTCGATGTGCTGCCGCTCATCACGGCGCGCTACCCACTCAGCGATGGTCTGCGCGCCTTTGCACATGCCGCCCAGACGGGTGTGCTCAAAGTGCTGATTGATCCACAAAACGGCTGACATCTTGCGTTGCCGCGTACTTGTATAACGAGGAGCAGACATGCCCGCCGAACGATTGCAAAAAATTATGGCATCCGCTGGAATCGGCAGCCGCCGGCTGTGTGAAACGCTGATCACAGAGGGACGCGTCCAGGTCAACGGCAAAGTTGTCACCGAACTCGGCGTCAAGGCCGATGCCGGCCACGACCGTATTCTAGTGGATGGGAAAAAGCTTGAATTTCAGCCACAGCATGTCTACTACAAAGTGCACAAACCGCGCGGTGTGATCAGCGATATCGGGGGCGACGAGATCGACCTGCGCACAGGCGAACTGCGCAGAACAGTAGACGACCTGCTGCCGCCCGGCCACCCGCGCGTCTTCCCCGTTGGCCGGCTCGACCTGCACAGCGAAGGCTTGGTGCTGCTGACCGACAATGGAGAACTGGCTAACCGCCTCACCCACCCGCGCTATCAGCACCCCAAAACCTACTATGTGCTGCTGGGCGAACAGCCTGCGCAGGAGGCACTGGTGCAGCTGCGCAACGGCGTCGATCTGCCCGAAGGGCGCAGCGCACCGGCGGAGGCAATGATCATCAGCCACCTGCCGGCTACGCTCAAGCTGAGCAAAGGCCCTAGTGAAGGCGTCTGGCTGCGCGTGGTGCTGCGTGAGGGTAAAAAGCGGCAGATTCGCCACATGACCGCTGCCGTCGGCTACCCTACGCTGCGCTTGCTGCGCTGGTCCATCGGGCCGTTGACGTTGGGCAACTTGGAACTCGGCCAATGCGCTGTACTGACGCCGGATGAGGTGAACGCCCTGCTTGAACTCGCAGGGCTGCCGACGGTCAAGCCGCCCAGACCGGCGGTGCGCAACAGGGCAACGGGCGGCCGCTCCACCACCACAGGCCGCTCTGCCGGCAAACGCCCAGGCAGCCGCTCAGACAGCCATTCGGCGGCCGACAGCGGCCCCGTCGACCGCCGCCGTTTTCGCCCAACCAAGAAAGGGTCAAGCCGTGGCTGATGCTGTGCCGCCCAGCAGTTGGGGGCGTTGTCTGCGCCCAGCGATGGTCGCCATCGATGGCCCTGCCGGGTCGGGCAAAAGCACAATCGGCTTTGCAGTGGCGGGGTTGCTCGATTTTCTCTTTTTTGACACCGGCATCATGTACCGCGCCGTAACCCTGGCGGCAATCCAGCGCGCCGTGCCTATCGAAAACGAGGCCGGCGTCACGGCCCTGGCCGAAACGGTGGAAATCGATCTGGCCGCCGCCCTGCCGGCGCATACGGATGGACGGCAAACGACTGTCCTGCTCGACCGCAACGACGTCACCTGGACGATCCGCACGCCTGCCGTAGACCGCTATGTGTCGCCAGTGGCGGCGTATGCCGGTGTGCGGGCAGCGCTGACACTGCAGCAGCGGCGGGTGGTTCATCGCTACGGGCGCGGCGACGCTGACAAGCCGGGCATCGTGCTGGTGGGCCGCGACACCGGTACGATCATAGCGCCTGAGGCGGCAGTCAAGATTTATATGGACGCCGCCGCCGAAGAACGGGCGCGCCGCCGCCATGTGGAATTGGCAGCGCGCGGACAAGAGGTTGCGTTTGCGCATGTCCTGCGCGATATTATACGGCGGGATGAGATCGATTCGCAGCGAGCGGTCGCCCCTTTACGGGCGGCGGATGATGCCGTTTTGGTCGATACGACGGGCTTAGAACCGCCGGCGGTCGTTGTCGCAGTCATGGCCGTGATTCAGCGCAGGCTGGAGGAGCAGGGATGCTGACACGCGACCAACAACATGAACTCTTCTACTGGATGCAGTTGACGCGCATCTTAGATGAGAATATGGTGGCGCTGTGGAAGCAAGGCCGCGGGATGGGCGGCACATTCAGCCAGCGCGGCCACGAGGCCATCAGCGTGGGCGCCGGCTATGCGCTGGCGGCGGATGACGTGGTGGCCCCCATGCACCGCGATCTCGGCTGCTATCTGCTGCGCGGCCTGACGCCGGCGCGCATCTTCGGCAACCTGTTGGGCCGCGCCGGCGGCGTCAGCGCCGGACGCGATGCCAACTTACACGGCATGGGCGATATGGCGCTGGGTCTCGTCGGCTTTATCAGCCACCTGCCGCACTCGCTGCCGGTGGCATTGGGCATGGCCATGAACTTCACCTATCGCAGCCAACCATGCGTAGCCATGACCTTTACCGGCGACGGGGCCAGCAGCGCCGGGCTGTTTCACGAGTCGCTCAATCTGGCAGCCGTATTTCACGCCCCGCTGGTGATCATCGTCGAAAACAACCAGTATGCCTACTCCACCCCGCTGCAGCAGCAGATGAAGCTGCCCGACATCGCCTGTCGCGCCGCCGGCTACGGCATTCCCGGTGAGACCGTGGACGGCAATGATGTGGAGGCGGTCTATGCCGTGACAAGTAAGGCGGTCGAGCGCGCCCGCAGCGGCGGCGGCCCCACGCTGATCGAGGCCAAAACCATGCGCATGTTGGGCCATGCCATCCACGATGGCTTCGAGTATGTCCCGCGTGAACTGCTGGCGCAGTGGGAAGCGCGCGACCCGCTGCGGCTCTATGCTGAAAAGCTGCTGCACACGGCAGCAGCGGACGAGGAGGAGCTGGCAGCGCTGCGTGTGCGCTGTGAAGAAGAGATTGCAGCAGCCATTGCGCTTGCCGAAGCCGGCCCCCTGCCGGATGCAGAGGAGGTAGGCAAAAGAGTCTATGCGCAGTGACGATAGAAAAACGGCAGTGACCACTATCGGCAGCAATTTTGGCTTTGCCGGCGTCGAGGAAGCCACCGGCGACCGCACGCTCACCTATATTGCAGCCATCAGCGAAGCGCTGCGCGAGGAGATGCGGCGCGACCCTGATGTGCTGCTGTTGGGCGAGGATATCGCCGGCAGCTTTGGCGGGGCCTTTAAGGTGACGAAAGACTTTGAGGCGGAGTTCGGCGCGCGGCGGGTGATCAATACGCCACTGGCCGAACTGGGCTTTGTCGGCGCAGCCACCGGCATGGCGCTCATGGGGCTGCGTCCGGTGATTGAACTGCAGTTTGCCGATTTTATCTCCTCGGCCTTTGACTCGATTGTGCAGTTTGCCGCCACCACCCATTACCGCTGGGGTGGCGCCGTGCCCTGGGTGATCCGCGCGCCGGCAGATGGGGGCATCGGCTCCGGCCCGTTTCACAGCCAGAATCCCGAAGCCTGGTTTGTGCACACGCCCGGCCTCAAGGTGGTGGCCCCAGCCACACCCGCCGATGCCAAAGGGCTGCTGACTGCCGCCATCCGCGACAACAATCCAGTGATCTATTTTGAAAGCAAACCGCTCTACCGCTCGCTCAAGGGCCATGTGCCGCCAGGAGAATACGTGGTGCCGCTGGGTGTGGCGCATACGGTGCGCGCCGGCTGTGACCTGTCGCTGATTACCTACGGCGCTATGCTGCACGCTGCGCTGACAGCTGCCCAGCGGCTGGCCGCGGACGGCATTGAAGCGGAGGTGCTGGATTTGCGCACGCTCAAACCACTGGACACAGCGGCGATCCTGGCGACGGCGCGCAAGACAGGCAAGGTGCTGGTGGTGCATGCCGCCAACAAGCTGGCCGGTGTAGGGGCTGAAGTGGCGGCGTTGGTGGCCGAAGAAGCGTTTGAATGGCTGGACGCCCCGGTGCAGCGCATCGGCAGTCTCGACACGCCGATTCCCTTCAGCCCGCCGCTGGAGGCAGCGCACCGCCCGGATGCCGCCGCCATCGAGCGTGCGGCGCGTACGCTGACAGCGTACTAAAGGCAGGCCACATTTTGGAAGTGGCGAAAGGAGAGAAACATGGCTACCAAAAATGCGGCGGTGCAGCCGTCGGCAGTCTATCAACTCAAAGTGACGCTGGGCAACATTCGCCCGCCCATCTGGCGCCGTGTGTTGGTGGCGGACACAACAACGCTGCCCAAGCTGCATGATATCCTGCAGGTGGTTATGGGGTGGGAGAACTGCCACTTGCATTCGTTTTTGATCAGAGGGGTGGAATATGGCGAACCGTTAATAGACAGCTATCTAACGCTGCGCGACGAACGGCGCTTTCGCCTGAGTGACCTGGCTCTTGACGCCAAGTCCAAGTTTCGTTACACCTACGACTTTGGCGATGACTGGCAGCACGATATTGTGGTGGAGGCGATCCTGCCGCCGCAACCTGGCCAGGTGCTGCCGGTCTGCCTCAAGGGCAAACGCGCCGCACCCCCCGAAGACATCGGCGGCCCGTGGGGCTATCAGGCGCTGCTCGAAGCCAAGGATAATCCCCGCCACCCGGAATATGAGAATTTCCGCGAACTGCTGGAGATTTTTGACGCCGAGGCATTTGACATGGAAGCCATCAACCGCCAACTGAAGCTGCTACGATGAGCGACACTCCCATCCTGCTGCTCTCTTGTTATGAACTTGGCCACCAGCCGTTGAGCCTGGCCTGGCCGCTGGCTGCGCTGCAAGCGGCTGATCTGCCGGCCGCGGCTGTCGATCTGGCAGTCGATCCGTTTCCCACCGACCTCGCAGCCGGCGCCCGCCTGGTCGCCATCTCTGCACCCATGCACACAGCTATGCGGTTGGGTGTGGAAGCCGCCCGGCGTGTGCGCAGCCTCAACCCACAGGCGCACATTGCCTTTTATGGCCTCTACGCCTGGCTCAACCGTGATTACCTGCTGGGCATGGACGAAGAACCGGCCGCTGCTGCTCTGGCAGATTCGGTGCTGGCCGGCGAATATGAAGCGGCGCTGGTTGGCCTGGCCGGCGCCCTGCTGTGCAGCGCGGAGATAACGCAGGTAGACGGTGTTACTACCCGTGGCGCTGTATCAAAGCCGCAGCTGGTGCGGCTGGCGCTGCCGGCGCCGGCCCGCGCCGGCTTGCCCGAACTCGACCGCTATGCGTTTTATATCGATTCGTCGGGCGGCAGACCCAGCGGTTATGTGGAAGCCTCACGCGGCTGCCTGCACACCTGCCGCCACTGTCCTGTCGTACCGGTTTATAATGGCCGCTTTTTTATCGTGCCCACGGCTACCGTGCTCGAAGATATACGCCGCCAGGTGGAGGCGGGCGCCTGCCATATCACCTTTGGTGACCCCGATTTTCTCAACGGCCCTGGCCATGCCCGCGCGCTGGCCCGCCAACTGCACGCACAATTTCCGCATGTGACCTTTGACTTCACGACCAAAGTCGAGCACATTCTCGAACAGCAAGAGCTGCTGCCCGAACTGGCCGGCTGTGGGGCGACCTTTGTCGTCTCCGCTTTTGAATCCACCAGTGACACTGTCTTGGCCAGGCTCAACAAGGGGCATACGCTGGCCGATATGGAGGCGGCGCTGGCCGTATTGGCGGCAGCCGGCTTAGCGCCCCAGCCGACCTGGATGCCATTTACACCCTGGACCACGCTCGCTGATTATCTTCACTTGCTGCACTGGGTGCGGGCACGCGGCCTGATCGCGCACGTGCCTGCCGTGCAGTTGTCGATCCGCATGTTGATCCCGCCCGCCAGCGCCCTGCTCGCCGACAACAGCGGCGCCGCCTGGCTGGGCGAACTGGACAAACCAAACTTTACCTACCGCTGGACACATCCCGACCCGCGCATGGATGAGCTTCAGCGCCAGGTGACGTGCATCGCCGAGCAGGCGGCAGATGACGATCCCTATCCCGCCTTTGCCGCCGTCGAACGGGCAAGTTACAAGCTGGCGGGGCTGACACCCCCTCCGCCCCAGCCCATGCCGGTGGACGCTGTAGCGCCTCCGCGCTTGAGTGAACACTGGTTCTGTTGAGCAGAGCCAACGCGCGACCAGTTGGGTCGCTAAGCTAAAAACAAACGGCGTGCGGGAAGTGTAGTCCACTTCCCGCACGCGGTTTTGGTATCTACTACCTACCTGGCCGGCTACTGGCCGCTGATCGTAAATGTGGCGCCGCCACTTCTACCCCACACCTCCGGGAAGTACATCATCTCCCCTTGCGCCGGCAGCACATTATAATCGCCGGCGAAGGCGGCGCGCATGGTAAAGGTGTACTGGTAGGAACCAGCAGGGAGGAAGGTGGCAAACAGCGCGACCTTGTCGGCCCGATAGTCAAGCGAAGCCGGCGTCCAGTTATACCAGCCACCTGCTGCGTCGACCGGCTTGAGCACCGGCTCACCTTGCTGGTCATACTGCAGACCCGTCGGCAAGTTGGGGTCGAGCGGTTCGGCGCCTGCAGGCACCGGCGCCTCCACCAGCACATGCCACAGGTCAGTAGGCGCCACAATTGTGACCGTAACGCTGATCACATCGCCGACCTTCGCCTGCGTCACCGGCTGGCCATCAACAAAGAAGCGGCGCTCGATGACCATACCGCGATCCAGCGGCTGCACCGAGGCGGCGTCCAGATTGTAGGTCAGATAGGTGCTGTAGTACATTTGCCCCGGCTCATCGCTGCGGCTGAAGTGCAGCAGGTTGGCCTGATTCGCCAGCAGATCGGTGATTGCAACGCGCAGTTCTTCTTGCGTGCGCGGGTCGCTGAAGCGCCCGCTGCCCAGCTCGCTGTCGTTCAGCGTCACATTCCAGTCATAGTCGGCCTGCAGTTCACCCGTATACACCATCCAATCCGTCAGGGCAATAATGCTCCAAGCGTTTTCCTGCGTGGTCTGCCAGCGCCCATCTTGGCGCACGGCCATCAGCCAGCGTACGACGTTGGGCAGCAGCGGTTGGTCGGGCCGAATCTGCAGTAGAGCAGCGAGCACGACAGCGGTGGTTCGCACATCTGTGCTCATGGTCTGATAGTCGGTTGTGCGATCCTGCCAGAAAGCGCCGGTAGCGGTGACGACAGCGCTGCCCAGCAGATCGTCGATCAGCGTGGCCACCCGCTCGTCGTCTGCGTTCATCCTGTGCATGGCCATCGCCAGGAATGCCTTGCCATACGGCTCCATCCGCTCGCGCACATCATACAGCGTGCTCATGCGCCCAGCGTCGCCGCGATCCATCTGCGCCAGCACATAATGGACAAAAGCCATCTTGTTGAGATGCCAATCATCCGTCACCTGATCGGGCGCTTGGAACCGGCTGTCCAGGTACTGGGCCGCGCGGTCAAAGACGTTGGGGTCCACCTTGTAACCCATCTCATTGGCGTTCCACAGCCCCCACAGCACATAGGCGGTGATAAAGTCCGAGCTTTGCTCCTGCGGCCAGTAGCCCCAACCACCGTCCGGATTCTGCCGGCTGAGCAGGCTCTGCACGCCGATGCCCAGCTGATAAGAAAGCTGCGCTTCCAACTGGTTGTCGTCGATGCCAAGATTGCGCAGCGCACGCACACTGAAGAGGTTGGGCAGGAAGCGGCTGACCGTCTGCTCGTTGCACTCGTAGGGGAAGTGCTCCAAATACGTCAACCCATCCACTAATCCGGCGGCCAGGCTGGGGTCGAGCGTGATGCGCAGCCCACCGTCCTGTGTCGCACCCTGCGGCACATACACCGCTTCGGTTGTGCCTTGGGGGCCAACCACCCCGCTCGTTCCCACCGTCTCCGGCGTCTGATACTGCTGCACCGGAATTTCGATGCGCACGCCGTCGCTGAGGTCGCCGGCAGCCGCAGTCATGGTGACGACCACGGTGCGCGCCGCCGCATCTACCACAAACGGATAGGAGAACGAGGCAAAATCACCGGGCGCCGCCAGGCTGAACGGCTCGCCGGCGGGCGCATCTTGCAGTGCACCGCCGCTCGCCTCGACGCTGAATTCACCGCCGTCGATGGGCGAGTCACCCCCATTGAGCACCATGCCGCCGATTACGGCGCGATCGCCGGCCGTCAGGAAGCGCGGCAGCGCCGGGCGCACCTGCAACTGCTTGCTGGCTACAATCTCGTTGTTGGTCTGGCCGACCTGTGTCGCTGCATTGACGCCTTTGGCCGTCAGCACCCAGGTCGTCAGGTTGTCAGGCAGCTTGACCGCAAACTCGATCAGGCCGTTTTCATCGCTGACAAAGTCAGCGCGCCAGAAAGCGGTGTCGGGGAAATTCTCGCGCACCTCCGGCCCGCCGCCACCGCCGCCGCCGCCGCCGCCCTTGCCGCCTTCAGCAAGTTGGGCGCTGATGCGATCCTTGTTGATGACGATCAGAGAGCCGGTGGTGACGCCTAATGGCCGTTCATAATAGAAAACATCGATCAGCGAGCGTGTATCCAGATAAGCGGCGCCCATCACGAGTACAGCCTTGTCCACCAGCGCCACACTTGTCGACACATTGGGCGCTGGATTGCCTTGGCTGTCACGGATAGCCAGAGTGTAGGTCACAGTGTCACCCGGCACAACGGCGTCAGCCGAAGGCTGGATGTCGATCGCCAATTCCTTCTCACTTGTATCCACGGCCAGGGCCGCATAGCCCACGCGTGTGGCCACAAATGGGTTGCTTTCATCCAAACCTTTGACCAGCACCACCCCCACATAGACATTGGGGATCATGTCGCTGGTGATCGGCACATCGATGGTCTGGCTGCTGCCAGTCAAGTCGATCACGCGGGCATCCATGACACCGCCGCGCTCCAGCGTAACCAGTGCCGTCACCGTGCCGGTGAAGGGATTGGGAACTAGAATCTTGGCCGTTTCCCCCGGCGCATACAGCTTTTTATCGGCTACCAACTCAAGCCGGTCGTTGTTCTCGCGCGGCCAGGCAACGTAACCAGAAGCGGAAGCCCAGACATAGCCGGCGCTGCGGATCTGATTGCCGGCGGCATCCGTCCCCAACGCGGTGATCTGGTACTGTCCTCCCTGTTCCGGTGTAAAGCTGAACGAAGCCATACCATCGCCACCACTGCTCACGGTTGTCGTGTAAACGGGCGTGCGGTCGGCGACACTCTTCCAGTAAAAGTTGCCATCCTCGGCCTGCTCGTACACGCTGTTCCAACGGAACGCATAGACAACTACGTCGAGATCGGCGTTGGGATAGGGTTTGCCCTGCGGCGTGACGGTGGCGGCATCCATCTGCGCGGCATCACCCGCCTGAACCACATAGGATTGCGGGCTAAGGCCGATGTAGTAGTCACCGCGATGGACAGGGAAAGTGACATTGTTATAGACCTGCTGGCTGGTCGGGCTGGTGATTATGACATCCAGCGACCACAACTGCGACGCCAGCGACGCTCCCAGGTCGGCAGGCAGGTCAATGCTGAAGCGCCCTTGGCTGTCGGTTACACCTTTGCCCTCCTGCACCAGCCCCAGATAGTTACCGGCATAGGGGTTATAGTTGGTGGAGTCGGGGTCATAAGGATCAAACGAAAAGAAGCGGCCCTCAGGGGCATCCGCCCAGGTAAAGCTGTAGTTGTTGGCGATCAGCCGCCACTCCACCGGTGCAGCGACCAATGGCCCGCCGCTGAAATAGGCGGCATCCACACTGACCTTGATCTGGTCACCCTGGACGTACTCCGGCTGATCACTCTTCACATCGATCTGGAACTCAGGCTTGCGATAGGCGGCCACCACAAAGTTGGCGCTGCCATAGCCGACACTGGCTCCCATCTGCTTCAATTCGGTGTTGATGCTGTACCAACCCGTGGGGGCATCGGGCGCCAGCGCAAACTCGCCGTTGAGCGTGCCGAACTTGTCGGCGGTGTAGCTGCGGTCGAGCACCTGATTGCCCAGGTTGTCGTTGATGCGGATCTGGAACTGCTCTCCTTCCGCCGGCAGCGTCCACTCATCGTTCTGCAGCAGGCGCACGATCCCTTTCCAATAGACCGTCTGCCCTGGCTGGTAGATGGGGCGCTCGGTGTAGAGGTTGAAGAGCGCCGGGTCGCTGGAACCACCGGAAGTGAAGTTAAAGGACCACGGCTCAATACCCGTATTCCAGTCGCTGGAAACCACGGCAAACTCCGGGTCGTCCGGCTGGCCGCTTGTGGCAAAGATTGAGGCGTACTGGCTGTCTGCCGTCAGATTGAGCGCCGTCTGCACAAGGCCGTCAGCATCCGTTGTACCCTGCGCCAGTTCTCCGCTGTTTCTACTGAAGCTGACGGAGGCGCCGGCAACCGGTTGGCCCGTGCTCATGTCGGTCAGCCAGGCCAGGCTCTCACCCTGCGCGCCGCGCTTGATGGTGATGTTGTTTTTACTCAATACAATCACAGCGCGCAGCACAGCGGGGGGTGCATCCTTCGGGCTGCTGTT
The DNA here is from genome assembly GCA_038205395.1 of Caldilineales bacterium. GTDB lineage: Bacteria > Chloroflexota > Anaerolineae > Caldilineales > Caldilineaceae > Fredericiella. Next base: position 26,876 of record JBBRBX010000032.1, on the reverse strand, counting down.
CTGCGCCATGTCGAGCGGATTGCGCACTTCAAGCATGTAAACGCCGGGAGGCAGCGGTTGACCATCGTCATCCACCAACTTAAAACCGAGCATATTGATAGTATTGCGCGAGCCATCCGCCTGGGCACTCTTGCTCCAGATGCGGTTTGCTTCGCGGTTGGGCAGATAATAATTGTCCCACACTGACCACTGATTCTCGCCGCCCAACAGATAGAGTTCGCTCAAAGGCAGACGGAACAGTTCGGCGTCCACCACATCCATATTACGGTATTTGACGCCGACCACGGTAGGCGTGAAGGTGGTGTAGTGCGTGAAGCGATCTACGTCGAGCTGGAGCAAGGGCTGATAGTCGCCGGTGGTGAAGACCAACGTGTACGGCTCTTCCAGCTTGTTGCCAAACTGGTCAGTCACTCCCGCCGGGATAGTTACCGTATAGGTGGTGTTCGGCTCACGATACCAGTTGAGCATCAGGTGCGTGTTATAGCCAAGGGGAATGTCGCCGGTAATGTTGTTCTGACCCTGGTTTGTGTTCTCGTAATAGTCCGAATAGGTGTAGCTGACGACATTGGTGGTTATCACCAGCGGCGTAATCTGAATATTCCCTAAAAGCGTCGTCTCGCTCACGGGCGCACTGAAGCGGATGCGCAGCTCGCTTTCAGGGTCAACCGCCTCTGCCTCATTCAAAATACTGGCGTCGAGCACAGTGGGCAGGGGGACGACGGTGAATGAACTACTAAAGGACTGGCGCAATCCGCCCTGCTGAGAAGCAGGCTGCGCCGTATCCGCCACCTGCACCTGATACTCAGTCCCATAGTTCAGCGCTGCCGTGGGAGTAAAGATCAGGGTTGTGCCGGTGATGTTCCAGGAGGCTGTGCCGGCCACAGGCTCGCCCTCCGCCCCGGCAGGGGCCAGCGCAAATGCGGCCTCGCTGCTGGCTGGATCCATCGGCTGGCTGAAAGTGACCTGCACGGCAGTGGTTGGCGCCACGAAGATGCCGGAAGGAGTCGCGGCAGTGACGATAGGCGCCGTCGTGCTGAACGAAAAGGTGTACGGGTCCGCCATCCTGCCACCCGCCACATCGGTCAGCGCCGCCACTGTCACCTGGTATTGCGTGGCCCCCGCCAACGACTCGGCAGGTGTAAACTGGTAGACACTGGTGCTGACCCACTGCCCTTGCCCAGCCACCGGCGGCGTAATGCTGAGCGGCTGCGGCAAGCTCGCCTGTTCAGCCACACCAGTCAGCGGCACGACTGGACGGTTAAAAATGACGGTAATGTTGGCGGATGGATCACTCTCTTCCGTGCCGTCACTGGGCTGCGTAGCGCTCACGGCTAGCGGTCCAGTCGCCTGCAGCGTGACCTGCTGTGCGCTTGTCAACTCAGTTCCATCTTCAGCCGCAGCCGCTGTCAAAGTAAAACGATAGCGCGTATCGGGCGCGGGCGCGGTTGCGGGTGTGAAAACGGCTGCGTCTCCCTCTACGCTGGTGGCGCCCTCTAATGTTGGGCTGACGAGAATTTCCGCTGTTGCGAGCGGCTTGTTAAAAGTAAAAGTGACTGCGCCTCCATCCCAGGCCGCACCACTGGCGGGCGTCGTGGAGAGCAGAACGGGCGGCGGCGCCGAGGCCGCCTGCGCCTGCACGGCTTGTGGGCCAAACAGCGGCGCAAGCAGCAAAAATAACATGGCGACGATGATGGTCACATGCAGTTGTTTGAGTTGCATCCTTTGCGACACAACGACCTCCTATGAGTACTGCTGTTGCAGAATAAAAAAGAATAACACAAAACCGCGAACTTTACTGACAATATCTTTAACACGAATCCAACAAGTAACGCAAAAAACTTTAGTTCACCATCTGCAGCGAAATTGCCTCCGGCTTAAAAGTGTCTACGTGAATCTGGGCCGCAGCAGAGCGCTGCGTAGTGTCGCCTGCGGCCAATTCACCTTCCAGCCACAAAGTGTGAGACCCCAGCATCATAGGCCACCAGGCGTGCAGGCGAGCGCTGTCCGTCGTCTCGGCGATGACCTGACCATCCACCAGCAGACGCAGGTTGCTCCAAGCGTGGCCATCCGCCGTGTAGCCGGCCGCTTCCAACTGCTGATTGCTCTGCGGCAGCCCTGGATGCAGTTGATAGGTGGTAAAGGAAGCAGGGGCGGCCAATTGCAGCGGTGCAGGTGCGGCTTGCGCCACATTGCCTGCCGGAGTCAACCCGGAAGCGCTGCCAGGCGCGCTGGCAAAAATATGAGGAGGCGCAATCGCAATGCCCTGGGTCACCATCCAGTCATGATATTCAGGCGGCAGCAGCCAATAGACGCGTTCTGTGCGACGGGCGACAGGGGTGACATCGGTCGCCGGCAGCCCCGTCGCCAGGTCAATCGCTAGGCGTTGAAACTGATTATCGGGCTGCGTAGGCTGCGTACCGGCGAGGAAAAGTTCCCAGCGTGTGCGCGGGCAATCCCGGCTGGGCAGCATACCACTGGCCGTGCAGATTTCGCGCTCCACGATCTTGTCTGGCCGCACAAAGGGCGGCGGAGGCGTCCGATGCGCCAGCAGCATCAGGTCGTGCCAGATGGGGCCGGCGCCGTCTACACCGCTGACATCCAGCATAGGACTGTTGTCGGCGTTGCCCACCCACACCCCCACCAGCCGTTGGGTCGAATAGCCGACCGTCCAGTTGTCGCGCCAATCGGTGGTGGTGCCGGTTTTGACCGCGGCGTCAAAAGGTAAATTGAGCACAGAGTTGCGGCCAAACGCCGGCTGGCGCGCCACATCGTCGGACAAAATATCGGTAATCAAATAGGCAGACTGCGGGGAAAGCACCTGCACACTGCCGGCAGCCGCTGCGCCGGCCGCAAAAGAGCGGCTGCCATCCGTATCTTCAATGCTCAAAATCGCCTGTGTCGGCAGACTGCGCCCATCGTCAAAGATGGCGTAGGCCGCCGTCAGTTCGAGCAGCCGCACATCGCCGCCCCCCAAGGTGAGCGCCAGCCCATAGCGGCCGCTAAAGGAACGAATCCCCGCCTGCACGCCCAGGTCGCGCAGCGTTTCGACGCCGATACGGTCAAGCACCTTGACCGCCGGAACATTGTAGCTGTTGGCCAGCGCCGTCCGCACGCTGACGGGGCCATGATAAATGCGGTCGTAGTTCTGTGGGCGATAGGCGGCGCTCTGCCCATCCGCATTTTCCACGTAAAAGGTAGTCGGTAAGTCGGACAAAATCGAAGCCGCCGTCAGCGGCGGCTCTCCTGCCCGTCCACTCCAGGCCGGGTCGATTGCGCCCGCATAGGTCAAGGGTTTGATGGCGCTGCCCGGCTGGCGCAGGCTGAGCGCAGCATTGACATTGCCGCGGATTGATTGATTAAAATAGTCAGGGCTGCCCACCATTGCCAGGATGGCGCCGCTCCGGCTGTCAAGAATGACCGCGGCGGCATTGTCTACACGACGGTCGCGTCCAGCTGGGTCCTCGCAGACGGCTGCAGTTGTGCAAGTCAGCGCCCCCAGGCGGCGACGCACCGCCGTTTCGGCCTGATGCTGCAGGTCGATATCAAGCGTTGTCGTCACGCGTAATCCGCCGTCGCGCAGCCGTTCGGCGCCAAGCTGGTCAGCCAGCAGCGACTGCACATACATCACAAAATGGGGTGCCTCCACGTCAAACAAGCGAGAACGATAGGTCAGCGGTTCGGCGGCCACGCGGGCCGACGCTGCCTCATCCAGGTAGCCCGCCTCCTGCATGAGGCGCAGCACAGTCAGTTGACGGTTCTTGGCGGTTTCCGGATCGGCCAACGGATTATAGCCGCTTGGATACTGCACCAGCCCCGCCAACAGGGCGCACTCCGCTGTGCTCAACTGGGCAGCAGGTTTGGCAAAAAAGACCTGCGCAGCAGCCTCCAGGCCAAAGGCGAAGTTGCCATAGTACGTCTGGTTGAGATAGAGGGCCAGCAGTTCATCTTTGGAGTAGGTGCGTTCCAACTGCCAGGCCAGCCATGCTTCGCGCAGCTTGCGGCGCAGCGACTGGGTGTAGCGTTCATCGGGAGGAAGCAGCAGCGTGCGCGCCAGTTGCTGCGTGAGGGTCGAACCACCGCTGACGACGGCGCGCCCGCTGACATTTTGCCAGACCGCGCGCGCAATCGCGATAGGGTCAACGCCGAAGTGGGAGAAGAAGCGCTCATCTTCAGTGGCAATCGTCGCCTGCACACAAGCCGGTGGAATATTGGCAAGCGACAGATCAATCTGCTTGCCTGCCTGCTGATCTACCACCTCATACAGCAGCTTACCGTTGCGGTCAAGAATCTGGCTTGTCGGCCGCGTCGCCCGCAACTGTACACTGGCAACCGGCGGCAGATCGGCCAGCAGCCACTGATAAACGGCCACACCTGCCATCAGGAGCACAAGAGCCAGCACCAAGGCCGCCACATGCAGCCGGCGCGAACGAATAAGGTGAAACAGATGGGTGCGCATACATTATTCTATACGTTGGCCGCCCGCAGCGCGTTCCATATAGGTAAAAAGTTCTCTGTAGAGCAACCGCATAAGCCCATAAGAAAACCGGAGTTCTGGCGGAACCCCGGTTTTTGTGCGCGTCAACGGCTCTTTACGGGGACGCTCTTGTCAAGCCCCAGATGTAGTCCCACGCATCCGCACCTCCAGCCGCTGTTCCACCACCCGCAGCCCCCAATTGATGGCAATCGCCAACAGCGACACGGCAACTGCTCCAACCACAATTTTGTCGTAGTTGCTGGTGCGCACTCCCTCAAACAACAGCACGCCCAGACCGCCGGCATTGATAAAGGCGGCAATAGTGCCGATCCCGATTGTAGCGACGGTGGCAATGCGCACACCGGCCAAGATCACAGGGGAGGCAAGCGGCAGTTCCACCTGCCACAGCCGCTGCCAACTGCTCATGCCCATACCGGTGGCCGCTTCAACAATGCGCGCATCCACGCCCTCCAACCCGGCCAGCGTGTTGCGCACCAGCACAAGCTGGGCATAGATCACCAAAGCGATGATCGCCGTGGTGGCAGAAAGACCGGTGACAGGAATTAACAACACCAACAGCGACAGGCTGGGAATGGTGTAGAGTACACCAAACAGAAAAAGCAGCGGACCACGCAGCCAGCGCAGGCGATGAACCAGTACGCCCAGCGGCAGACCGATCAGCATGGCCAGCCCCAGCGAAACCAGTGTGAGATAGAGGTGCTGGCCAAAAAGCTCGGCCACACGCCCTATGTTATTGACAAGGTAAAGCATATGTAAGATAAAGCATGGTTAATGCAGTAATGCATGGCGAATACCGCCAAAGTTCAGTTGACCCAATGACTTGCCGTCTTCATCCACGACAAGCAGCGCCGGCGCGCCGCTCTGCAGCAGCAGCCCCAGCGCAGCCCGCAGTTCCTGTGTGGCAGCAACCGTGGGAAGCTCACTACTGAGCGTATCCGGCGACGCCGGTGGGGATAAGGGGGCCAAAGAGACCGGCAGCAGGCTCAGCCGGCGCAGCATATCATCGGCCCCGACCAGGCTGGCCACAAACGCATCCGCCGGCGCAGTGGCGAGCGCCAGCGGTGTGTCCTCCTGTACAACTTTTCCCTCCCGCATCACCACAATGCGGTCGCCCAGTTTGAAGGCTTCTTCCACATCATGCGTAACAAACAAGATAGTCTTGTGCAGCCGCGTCTGTATCTGCAGCAGCTCGTCCTGCAGACGCGTGCGGTTGATGGCGTCGATGGCGCCAAACGGTTCATCCATCAGCACGATGGGTGGGTCGGCGGCCAAAGCCCGCGCCACGCCCACACGCTGCTGCTCACCGCCCGAAAGCTGGCGCGGAAATCGACTGCGGTAAGCGAGCGGCAGATTGACCAGCGCCAACATCTCGTCCACGCGCGCGTCAACACGGGCCTTTTCCCAACCCAAAAGACGCGGTACGGTAGCGATGTTATCCTCAATGCGCAGATGGGGAAATAGGCCGGTTTGCTGAATCACATAGCCAATGTGGCGGCGCAAGGTGGTCGGCGATACGGTGGCGGTATCTTCGCCGTTGACGACAATGCGCCCGCTGCTGGGTTCGTAGAGACGGTTGACCATCTTGAGCAGCGTCGTTTTGCCGCAGCCGGACGGCCCCAGCAAGGTAATAAAGGCGCCCGCAGCCACAGACAAGCTGACGCCGTCCACAGCCGGACGCGGCGCATGGGCAAATGTGCGGGTGACTTGCTCGATCTCGATCAGCTTCATAATTGGGTGATACGTCTGCGGGACGTTTGCGTCCCGCAGACGTAGACCGGCAACCTACTGCGCCGGGGCATTTTGCTCCAGGAAGGAGCGGATGACATCGCCAGGTTCAGCCTTGTCGGGGCCATCCACCTGGTAATTGAGACCTGCCATTACTTCGTTGGTCAGCAGCGGAGCGACGGCATTGAGCGCGTCGGCAATGCCGGAGTTGGCTGCCAAGGTGTCCATACGCACGACGGGAGCAATATTGTAGATCGGGTAGAAGCTCTTGTCGTCCTCAAGCACAACCAAGTTATCACCGGCGATGCGGCCATCGGTGCCAAAAGCGACGATTACATCCACCTCGCCATTCTTGAGCGCATCATAGCGCAGCGCACCTGTACCCAACGCTTTGAACTCTTTGAAGTTGGGGACAAAACCACCGTATGCTTCATCCAGTCCCTGCGTATCAACGCGATCAGGGAACTCGGCAGGGCCGCCCAACCGCAGTTCGGCGGCATTGGCGGCCAGGTCGCTGTAAGTCTTCAGCCCGTACTGTTCGGCAATGGCCTGCGTCGTAGCAAAGACGTTGGTATTGTTAAAGGGCGACGCATCCAGCCAGGTCAGTTGAAACTGTTCTTCATACCCTGTGCGCACCGCAGCAAGGATGGCGGCGGCGTCAGCATAGCGCTCGGTGTCTTTGAGCACTTCCTGCAGGCCGGTGGAGGTGTACTCAGGGTAGAGATCGATGTCACCCTTAACCAGCGCCTCTTGGGCAATGGGCGTTGCGCCAAGATTAAACTTGCGCTCGACGGTAAAACCGGCCTGCTCCAGCACCTGGGCATAGAGTTCGGCCACAAGGATCGCTTCGGTAAAATCTTTCGAGCCGATCTTGATCGGGCTACCAGCCTCGGTCGCAGCCGCGTCAATTGGGGTTGCGGCTGACTCCGCAGCGGCATCACCAGCGGCAGGCGCTGGCGCGGCAGGGGCAGCGCAGGCCGCAAAAAGCAGGGGCAGGAAGATTGCGAGCAGAGCCAGCCAGAGGGCGGGCTTTCTGTTTGATTGCTTGCGAATCGTCGTCATCAGTCATTTCCTTTCAGAACTAGAACACAAATGGCGGCGGTTGTCAGGTAGAACGGGTGCGGAGCGCGGCTGCTTGCCCAGCCAGCACAAATAACACATCGGCTGTCAGCGCGAGTAGAGCCACGGCGACGGCCCCCACAAGCATAACAGTAGGATCGTTGAGCGCAAAGCCACGAATGATGTAGTCGCCCAGTCCACCACCGGCGATAAAGGCTGCCAGCGTGGCGCTGGCAATCACTTCGACGGTAGCAATGCGCACGCCGGTGAGAATTACGGGAAGCGCCAGCGGCAGTTCAATGCGCAGCAGCGACTGCCAGGCGGACATGCCGACGCCCAGCGCCGCCTCACGCGTGGCAGGCTCTACATTGCGCAGACCGGCATAGGTGTTGATCAGGATGGGCGGACAAGCCAAAACGGTGAGCGCAACCAAGGATGGGCGGAAACCAAGGCCTAGATAAGGCAGCGCCAAAAACAGAATAACCAGGCTGGGCAACACACGCAGCGAGTTGACGCCATTGATCACCCCCTGCGCCAGCCGCGGCCGCTGTGCGATCCAGATGCCCAGCGGCACACAAAGCAGCAAAGCAATAGCGAGCGCGCTCAGGCTGAGCACCAGGTGCTGGGTAAGCAGGCGGACAAACCGCTCCTGGTCGCCGATAAAGTAGGTCCACGTCTCTGCAAATAAAACCATACTGGACGCTAGTGTACGGTACAACAGGCCTTGCGGCAAAGTTTGCGCCGGCCCTGCGCCAACATCTCCAACCGGCGCTACACGCACCGTTGCACGCCGGCACTTTGGCATCTCTTGTCAGATGCGGTAATGTATGCGGTGTCAAACAACTTACCAACAGCGTTAGTTTGCAGGGTGAATGTAACCAAGTGCATATGATGCGCATATATGATGTCTCCACCGCGGTATCCACGATTCTGCGCCGCCCGGCCTGGGATGAATTGGCCATTCCCGACCCATTGATGGAACGGCTAGAGGTCACGTTTGGCGAGCGCGTGACACCGGATGAAGCAGTGCGCCGTATTCTGGCAGATGTGCGCGGCCGTGGCGATGCGGCTGTACTAGACTGGTCGGCCAAAGTGGATGGCGTGCGACCACCTACATTGGTAATGGAACGAGCGGCAGTTGAGGCCGCTGTAGCTGCCGTCGATCCGGACGTGGTTGCGGCGATCCGCTATTCCGCAGCACGTGTGGAACGTTTTCACCGCCGCCAGCCCAGCCTGAGTTGGATTCACAATGACGACGAGGGCACGTTGGGCCAAATTGTACGACCCATCGCGCGCGTGGGCATTTACATCCCCGGCGGCACTGCTCCGCTGCCTTCCTCTCTAATCATGACCGCTGTGCCTGCACGCGTGGCAGGCGTGCCGCACATCAGCATCATTTCGCCGCCGCAGCGCGACAGCGGTTTGCCGCATCCCACAATTCTGGCGGCGGCGGCCATTGTCGGCGTCGACGCCGTTTATGTGGCGGGCGGGGCGCAGGCGGTCGCTGCGCTGACCTACGGCAGCGAGAGCATCAAACGCGTCGACAAAATTTGCGGCCCCGGCAGCCTCTTTACGACACTAGCCAAACGCCAGGTCTACGGCATTGTCGGTATTGACGGGCTGCCTGGACCGACCGAAACAGTGGTGATTGCCGACGAAGGAGCTGATCCGGCGCTGGCCGCAGCCGACCTGCTGGCGCAAGCCGAGCATGACATTTTGGCTTGCGCTATCCTGCTCACGCCGTCGGCAGCCCTGGCCAGCGCCGTGCAGGCGGCGGTTATGGCGCAGTTGGAGGAGTTGGGACGCTCCGAGGTGATTGCCGGCTCCCTGGCGCGCGGCAGCGGCATTGTCGTCACCGACAGTCTGGCGCAGGCTGTAGCATTGGCCAACGTGTATGCCCCCGAACATCTCTGCCTGTTGGTAGCCGACCCCTGGCAGTGGCTGGGTGAAATCCGCAATGCAGGCGGCGTTTTTCTGGGCGAACGCAGCTTTGAAGTGCTGGGCGATTATGTCGCAGGCCCCAGCCATGTCATGCCGACCGGCGGCACTGCGCGCTTTGCCAGCCCCGTCAACGTCAACGATTTCACCAAAATCATCAGCGTCATCGGCCTCAATGAAAAGGCGCTGCAAGCTGTCGGGCCGGCCGCCGTTACGCTGGCCGAGGCAGAAGGGCTGACTGCACACGCCGCCGCAGTGCGCCGCCGCCTCAGCTAGCTACGTTTTGTGTTTACGTTCGCCGGCAGCCGCTTCTTCTCTCTGCTCCCTAGCAGAATGCAGCACCGGCGGATCAAACTATCTCTCGATTGCCTACTGCAACAGATGAAGGGAACACGCCTCATGAAAATGCATCGGTACAAAACGTTGTATGGCCTGGCCACTTTTTTGCTGGTCTTGACTCTTTTGGCGGGCGCTGCGCCTGCCGCTGCACAGAGTGACAGTAGCTTTACGCTGACCATCCTGCACACCAATGACACGCACGCCCACATCGAGCAATACGACGGCTCGACGACTTCTTGCAGCGCGAGCAAGATGCAGCCGGTGAGTGCATCGGTGGTGTAGCGCGACGAGCGACCGAGATCAACCGCTTGCGCATCGAGGAGAATGGCGCCAACACCATCCTTCTCGATGCGGGCGACCAGTTTCAGGGTACGCTTTTCTACACCCAATACAAGGGCAAGGAAGCCGCCCAGTTTATGAACGAACTGGGCTATCAAGCAATGGCGATTGGCAACCATGAATTTGACGATGGCCCCGCCAACCTGGCCAACTTTATAGGCGAAATCCAGTTCCCGCTGCTGAGCGCTAACATTGACGCTTCCAATCAAGCCGATCTCAAAGGGCAGTTCCAACCTTACACTATCCTCGACGTCAACGGTTGAACAGATAGCCGTTGTTGGCCTCATCACCAATGAGACATCGATTAATTCATCACCTGGCCCAGACCTCAAATTCAATGATTATGGCGAGTCGATCCAGCCGGTGATTGCCGATTTGATGGATCAGGGCATCAACAAAATCGTGCTGCTTTCACACATCGGCTATGTCGCTGACCAGGCGCTGGCCGCGGCTGTTGACGGTATAGACGTGATCGTTGGTGGCCACAGCCACACCCTGCTGTCAAATACAGACGAGGCAGCGTCCGGCTTGTACCCCACTGTCGTCGATTCACCCAGCGGCGACCCAGTGCTGATCGTCCAGTCGGAAGCGTATGGCAAGTACCTGGGACAACTGAACGTCACCTTTGACGCCGCGGGTGTACCGGCCAGTTGGGATGGTGAGCCGATCTTGTTGGACGCCTCAATCGAACAAGACCCCGGTATACTGGCGCAGGTGCAGGAATTGGCTAAGCCGGTGGAGGCGCTGCGCACACAGATGATCGGCAGCAGCGCCACCGATCTTAACGGCGACCGCACAGTCTGCCGCTTTGGCGAATGCACGATGGGCAACTTGGTGGCCGATGCCATTCGCGCCGCCACCCAACAGGAAGGGGTGCAAGTAGCGCTGACCAACGGCGGCGGCATTCGCAGCAGCCTCAATGCCGGTGACATCACCGTAGGCGGTGTACTTGAGGTGCTGCCATTCAACAACACCGTGGCCACCTTTGGCCTGAGCGGGAGTGATTTGCTGGCTGCCCTGGAGAACGGCGTCAGCCGCGCTGAGAACCCGGACAACGAAGGCACTGGTCGCTTCGCCCAGGTTTCCGGCCTGCGCTACACATGGGACGGCAGCCAGCCGGTAGGCGAACGCATAGTCAGCGCCGAAGTCGAGAACGCCGATGGCAGTTTCAGCCCCATCGACCCCGCTGCCACCTATCAAGTGGCGACCAACAACTTTGTGCGCAATGGCGGCGACGGCTACAGCGTCTTTGCAGAAAATGCCATCAACCCTTACGACTTTGGCCCTACGCTGAGCGATGTCATGGCCGAATATGTACAGGCCAATTCGCCCCTAAATGTTGAATTGCAAGGGCGCATCACTCGCGTGGACACCGCAGGCAACGCCGCCGCCGAACAAACGCCGGAACCGGCGGCCACAGCAACCATGACCGCCACGGAGGAAATGGCTGCTACCGAGGCAATGACCGGCACGGAAATGATGACGGCTACCGAAATGATGACTGCCACCAGCGAGCCGGCGACGGAGGCTGCTGCTGAAACCACCGCCACAGTGGAGGCCACAGTGGCGGTCACAACGGAAGCCACGATGGAAGCCACACCGATGCCTGCAGCCGACGCCACGCCCGAAAAGCTGCCCACCACCGGCGGCGAAACAAGCAGTTGGCTGGTGATCGCCGGCGCCGTGGCCGCAGTGTCCGCACTGGCCGCTGCAGATGCCACCCGTCGCCGCAACAAGCGCGGTGCGTAAAAAATTTGGCTTCTGGGAGGCGGTCGTCGACCGCCTCCCAGAAGCCACCTCCCAGAAGGCTTGCGTGGTACAATATTCCTCTATGAGCCGCTTTGACCCGCGCAGCCTGCTGCGCCCCGAAATCGCCAACTTAGAAGAATATACGCCGATCCTCCCATTTGAAGTATTAAGCCGGCGTCTCGGAATTGCCGCTGAGCAGATTATCAAACTTGACGCCAACGAGAACCCCTACGGGCCGCTGCCTGCCGTGCTGGAGGCGCTGGCTGACTACAACTACTATCATATCTACCCTGATCCCCAGCAGACGGAACTGCGCGAGGCGCTGGCCGGCTTTGCAGGCGTGCCGGCTGAGAATATCTTGCCCACACACGGCGCCGATGAAATGCTGGACTATCTGAGCCGCCTCCTGCTGCAGCCGAGCGACGCCATCATCGATTGCCCACCTACCTTTGGCATGTACAGCTTTGACGCCCAACTGCAAGGCGCAAAAGTGGTCGAAATCCGGCGCAAGGCTGACTTCAGCGTGGATGTGGCGGCTATCACGGCTGCGGCCGCCCAGCCGGCGCCTTCGGGCGCAACACCCAAACTGCTGTTTCTGACTTCGCCCAATAACCCCAGCGGCAACTGGTTGGACGACGAAGATTTGCGCCAACTTCTGCCCCTGCCGCTGCTGGTTGTGCTGGATGAAGCCTATGTCGAATTTGCCGGCCGGCCCAGCCGCGCCGATTGGGTGCAGCAGCACGAAAACCTGGTTGTTTTGCGCACTTTCAGCAAAGCAGCGGGGATGGCAGGCCTGCGCATGGGCTATGGCATCTGCCCCAACTGGTTGATGACACAGTTGTGGCAGTTCAAACAGCCATACAATGTCAACGTGGCAGCCTCAGTAGCCGGGTTGGCCAGTTTGCGCCATGTGGAGCAGATACGCGATGTAGTGGAGCGGATCAAAGCGGAGCGAGAGCGGCTGCTGAACTGCCTTCAAACGATTCCTTATTTATGCCCCCACCCTTCGCATGCCAACTTTGTGCTGTGCGATGTCGTCGGGCGCGATGCCAAGGAGTTGAAGCTGGCATTGCAAAGCCAGGGCATTCTCGTGCGCCACTATAACAAAAGCGGCCTGCGCAACTGCATCCGTATTTCCGTAGGCCGCCCTGAGCAGACCGACCGCTTGATGCAGGTGCTGCAACAAATATAAACAAACAGATAATAAAGGCAGAACGAAATGTCCGCTACCACTGTGCCTGTGGCCATACCGGCAGCCATGCCACCTGCTCGCACCCAACTCGGCTGCCAGATCTGGCTTGAGCCGGACGATACGGAACAAAGGGTCGATATGCTTTTTGCGCGCGCTGCCGAGAGCGGTCTGGGGTGGGCGCGTCTCTTTCTGATGTGGCCTTGGATTGAAGACCAGCCGGGAATCTGGGACTTTGGGGTCTTTGACCGGGCGTTTGACGCTGCGGTGCGCCACGGTCTGCGCATCAAGGCCACCTTGACAGCCAACTCCGGCCCCTGGTGGCTGGGCACACCATCGATGCTCCACTCGCACACCGGCTTTTTTGCGCCGGAGCAGCGCGAACCGATGGCGCACTACATCCGCGCCTGCGTCGAACGCTACGCAGGTCACTCCGGCTTGGGCCAGTGGATTCTGTGGAACGAGCCGAACGGCGGCAGCGAACGCACCCCTGAGACGTTAGTGCATTGGCAGAAGTGGCTCGAACAGCACTATGCCGGCGACATTGGATCCCTCAACCGGCGCTGGCGCACCGGCTACCGCTCATTTTCAACAGTACAATTCCCCGAAGAAATTTCCCATCCAGCGCATCGCGGGCAGTTTTGGAACAGCTATGCGCCGTGGCTGCTGGATTGGCGGCGCCGCGCCGATTGGCTGATTGATGAGTTGGCCTGGATCAAAAGCATCGTGCGCAGCATCGACCCGAAAACCGATTTGTGCGTCAATCCAACCGAAGTGCTGCGCAATCAAGCATTAGGAGGCACAGATCTCGACGGCATGGCGCGTCTGGTGGAAGTCATTGGCGCCTCCTACCACCCGGCCTGGCACTTTACCTTTGCCGACCGGCTGGAATTCCCCGGCCTGATGGTGGCGGGTGTACGGCTGGAGGCAGCGCAACCCAGCGCCGGGCGCGTCGAAGTCACGGAAGTGCAGTCCGGCAACACCTTGAACTCGTCCAATCGTCCATCCAATGTGACGCCCGCCGAACTGGCTCGCTTTTACTTGGCGGGGCTGGCGGCAGGAGCCGAATCAGTCACGGGCTGGTGCCTGAACGTTCGCAGCCATGACTTTGAAGCAGGAGACTGGGGCTTGCTGGATAATCAGGACCAGCCGAGCGTGCGCAGCCGGATGCTGGCGCGTCTGGGCCAACAGTTGGATGCGGTCTACACACAGACTGGCGCCTGGTCTGCCGCGCCTGCGCACGGCTGGGTGGCCGTTTCGCCTTACGCCCAGGCGCTTGAGTCCGTGGAAGCACGCGGGACAGAGGTGAAAGGGCGATTGGCGCACGACGGCGCACATGGCGCAGCGCTGTTGACGGTGCGGCTGATGGAGACAGGCATCGCAGCGGCAATGATTCCGCTGGAAGCAATCCCGACACACGCCGCCACGCCAGGCGATCTGATCATGCTGTCGCACATCGTGGCCTGGGAGGAGGAGTCGGCAGCGCGCCTGTTGTCCTTTGCCGACAGCGGCGGCTGCGTCATAATTGATGCCACCTGCGGCCGCAAGACGCTGGACGCCAGTCTACAGCGGCCGTGGCCAGGCGGCCTGGCGCAAGCAATCGGCTTGTATGCCACCGATCTGGAAACACGTCCAGAGGGATATACGCTGGCGCTGCACGGTCAACCCGCCGGCCACTGGCTGCTGGCGCGGCTCAAGGCAGAGCTTGATCCGGCGGCGGGTTGGCAGGCATGGGAAGAACTGCGTTATGCGGACGACAGCGAGCCATGCGTGTGGGAGAGGGCGTATGGGCAGGGCCGCATCATCGTGGTGCGTGGTATGCTTGGCCCTTCAGAAGTGCACATGCGCAGCAGTGCAGCGGCGCGCTACATTCTTGCCCGCGCCGGCGCCAACATTCGTCACGCCACATATGCGGTAGGCAGCCACTGGGCGACAGCAGTTGTCCCCGTGCAGGTAGAACAGGGTGCGCTCACTGTGATTCTGGCGCCCGACCAACTGGAGCGCAACGGACGACCTCTCCGTCTGCATACCATGGCGGGGCAATATCGCGACCTTTGGAGTGGGACAGAGATTGTATGTGGAGCGGACGGCGAGGTCGTTTTGGCGGCAGAGGATGGGATTGTGTTGTTGTGGCAGCCGGCCATGCAATCGAGCGGCTGATAACAGGCCGGCGGGCCTCACCTGCGAGATTGCAGCGCGCGGGCGAATATGATAGAGTAGCACCAACCTTAAATTTAGCTAACGAACGGACGCATTGCTTATGGCGCGCAGCGCAACCATTGATCGCAAGACGGGAGAAACCGAGATCCATTTAACGCTCAACATCGACGGCAGCGGCAGCAGCCAGGTCGACACCGGCATTGGCTTTTTGGATCATATGCTCACGCTCTTCGCCAATCATGGTCTGTTTGACCTGACAGTGAAGGCGCAGGGAGATTTAGAAATAGACGACCACCACTGCGCCGAGGATCTTTTTATCTGCCTGGGCAAGGCTTTTGACCAGGCGCTGGGCGACCGACGCGGCCTGGTGCGCACAGCCCACAGCTATGTGCCGATGGATGAAGCCTTGGCCTTAGTCGCCGTCGATTTGGGCGGGCGCGCCTATTGTGTGTTTGATGCACGGTTTGTAACGCCGCGTGTGGGACAGTTGGGCACGGATCTAATCTTTCACTTATTTGAAACGCTGGCTGTGCATGCGCGTATGAATTTGCATGCCAAGATTGAGTATGGACGCAATGACCATCATAAAATTGAGGCTCTGTTCAAAGCGCTGGCGCGTGCCTTGGCGACAGCAACGCAAATCGACCCGCGCCGTCAAGGGGTGCCCAGCACGAAGGGCACCTTGACTATATAAAGCGACAGCCGCAGCAGCGGCATGGAATTGATGAAACGACCTCCTGGCGCGGCTGCGCGCGACCAAATGGCTTACACTACAGCACTGCGTGACACACTCGCCGTGCTGACGAGCACCCTCAACCTTGATGAAGTGCTTGACCGTATCCTGGCGAATGTGCACCACGTAGTGCAAGACACCTGGCTGACCGCAGAGCAGCAGGAGTTTGTGCAGACAATCCACAAAAGCAGCGACGCGCTGATGAGCGTCATCAACGACGTGCTCGACTTCTCCAAGATCGAGTCGGGACGACTGGAACTGGATGTGCAACCTTTCAGCCTGCGCGCTTGTCTGGACAAGGCGCTTCACTTGATGGCGCACGCGGCAGATGAGCGAGGGCTGGCGCTAGCGTATACCGTTGCAGATGGCGTGCCGGACTATATTCTCGGCGACACGGTACGAGTTCATCAAGTGTTGCTCAACCTGCTAATAGACAAATCACATTTAGGTGGCACAATTGCACGCTCGAGTAGACTGGAGGTTTGTGCCAAATTCAATTGATTTGTCTATAAGCAATGGCGTCAAATTCACCCATCACGGTAAAGTCGCGGTGGCAGTGAATGTACAGACAGCGCATCCACTGGTATTGCACTTTGCCGTATGCGACAGTGGAATCGGCATTGCGCCCGAACGTATCTCACAACTGTTCCATTCATTTTCGCAACTTGACGTTTCGACGACACGGCGGTATGGTGGCACAGGTCTTGGTTTGGCGATCAGCCGCCGCCTGACTGAGTTGATGGGTGGCAGCATGTGGGTGGAAAGCGCACCCCAACAAGGATCCACCTTTCATTTTACCATCACCACCGCACCGGTCACTGACCTGCCGCCAGCCGCGCAGAAGCAGGCGCAGTCGCCGTTTATCGCCAATCTGGCAACAACTTTCCCTTGCCGCATTTTGTTGGTGGAAGATAATATCGTCAACCAGAAGGTCGCCCTGCGTATACTGGGCCGCATGGGCTATGACGCCAGGGTAGCTGCGAATGGTAAAGAGGCAATCGCCGCGCTGCAGAGCGAGCCTTTCGACTTCCTCTTGATGGACTTGCATATGCCGGAAATGGATGGACTGGAGGCGACACGCATCATCCGCCAACTGTTGCCGGCTGAGCGCCAGCCGCTGATTGTAGCCGTGACGGCTGCGGCCCTACGTGAAGATGAGCAGGCATGTTTGGCGGCCGGCATGGATGCCTATATTACCAAGCCAATCCGGTTGGAACGAATGGCAGAGGTTTTGCGCACTTTATACCACAGACGGAAGCGGGACGAGTACGCCAGTGAAGGATGAAAATGATGGATGAACAAGAAAAACCCAGCATTGAGACCGGTCGTAAAACTGGTGGCGAAACCGGTGGCGAAACCGTCGAACGGGTGGTGAGCGGGTTAGCTGGCGCGGCCTTCGAGGGGCTGGAGAACGTAAACAACGGTATTTCCGCCCTATGGAACTTTAACAAGTCCGTTCTTCACACAGCCGGAGAAATTACGGCGCCGCTGCGCAGGCCGCTCGACGTGTTGGGCGTAAGCGAGTTTGTGCGCCAGCCGGTAGAGGCAGTGGTCACCAACGTTGAAGAGCGAGTGGCGCAGCTCGAAGAGAAAGGCCGCGCCGGGCTGGCACAAACAAGCAGTTTCACCATTCAAACGATCAGTGGGACAATCGACGCCATTATCGAGTATCTGCGCACCAATCCACAGGTAGACAAGTTGATCCACGATAAGATCGACCAGGTGCTACCACTGCTGGCCAACAATGTCGAGGTGCAGAAGCTCGTGCGCAAACAGGTGGACGCAATCTTGCCGACGCTGGCCGGCGATCCAACCATCCAGCAGTTGATCCAGACACAGGCGACACTGTATTTGGCTACCCTGCAAGGCACACTCGATGCGAATTTGCAGGGATTGATCCGCCAGCAGGGCGACGCCTATATCGACTATCTCAATGCAAACCCGCAGAGCGTCAAGAACTTGGTGCAAGGCCAAAGTATGAGCCTGGCGGGCGAAGTCATGGACGAAGTCCGCGAGCGCACTGTGACCGCTGATTCGGTGGCTGAGATGATAGTGCGCCGCATTTTAGGGCGCAAGCAGCGCGAACAGTTGGAGCCGCCGCCGCCTTACGTACAGCGTCGCGCGCAAACGGCACGCTTGCCATCGGATTTTGTCAACACACCGCTTCCCTCCTCTGCGAACGGGAATCCAGTAAATCGAGACAGTGGCCATGCGTGACCACGGACTGCTCGGCCAGTATGCCGGCTTCTTTACACGCGCCGCAGCGCTGATCCTTGACATTCTGATTGTAACGGGCATTGTCTTTGTCCTGTTCTGGGGCGTACGGCTGCCTTTTGCCTTCTTTCTCAACCTCGACCTCAATACGTGCACCAGCAATTCCACCCTATTGAACACTGACGGCATCACACCCGATTGGATGTGCGCGGTAGTTGACTATATCTGGAGATTGCTTGCCCTCTTTGCCGCGCCGATCTACTTTATTCTCTTTTATTCCTCCACTGGACAGACGGTCGGGATGTACGTGCTGGGCATCCGCGTCGTACGGCTGGATGGCAAGCATATGACGCTCGCCGGCAGCATCCTGCGTTGGGCGGGGCTGTTTATATCAACGCTGCCGCTTGGTCTGGGCTTTTTGTGGGTGCTGATCGATGACCGTCGTCAAGCCTGGCATGATAAGCTGGCGAACACCTGCGTCATCTACGCCTGGCGCGCCGAGCAGAACGATTTCATCATCGGCCGCATCGAGCGCTGGCTGTCCGGAAAGCGTGTCAGGCGGCTATTGGGCACGCATGGCTCCGTCCCCAGCCCACGCGCACCTGGGTCAATCAAGCTGGATTTGTTGACGATTGCCTTCTCTGAGTATGAGCGTCTCGACAATGTGCTGGACTTGATTCAGGACGGCATTATTGATGGCCACTATCATATCGTCAACGCTACCGTGCTGGTGAAAGGGTCCGATCAGACAGTGGGCGTGCTGGCAGCCAGCGATCTGTCGGTCGGCAACAAAGTCAACCATATGGCGGATGAGCCGCTGCTGCTGCCTGACTACGAGTTGAAGCACATTATGGCTAAAGTGCCGCCGGAAAGCTTTGTTGTCGCTGTTGTGCTGGAAGATCGCTACGGCGACGCCGTCGTGCGTGCAGTCTCACGCGAAACAGCCGCCCTGGTGCAACGCTTTGACCTGGACGCTCCTGCCGGTTCCGGTAAGGCGCCGCGGCTGGCAAGTGTAATCAAATAAGAAATAATCTCACACGCGTCGATTTGATCATTTATGGAGCCGCGCCATGCCGCATGGATACCACGGAAAAATCCTGATTGTGGATCTCACCAATCAGCGCATCAGCATTGACCAGCCCGACCCGAACTGGTACCGCACCTACATGGGCGGCAGCAGCTTTGGGCTGTACTATATTCTACGCAATATGCCGCCCGGCGCCGATCCGCTGGGACCGGACAATGTGCTCACGCTGATGCTCAGTGTGTTGACTGGCGCTCCCTTTTCGGGCCAAAGCCGCATGACGGCCAATGCTAAGTCACCGCTGACGGGCGCCATCGGCGACTCACAGGCAGGCGGCTTTTTTCCTGCCGAATTAAAGTACGCCGGTTTTGACGGCCTCGTCGTGCTGGGCAAGGCCGACCACCCAGTCTACCTGTGGATCCACGACGGCGTCGTTGAACTGCGGAATGCCGGCCACCTGTGGGGGCTGGGGGCGTGGGAGACCGAAACGTGCCTGCGGGCGGAACTAGACGACAACAAAGTAGAAGTTGCTTGCTGTGGGCCGGCAGGCGAAAAGCTTGTACGGTACGCCGCGATCATGAACATGCGCAACCGCGCCTGCGGCCGCACCGGGTTGGGCGCTGTCATGGGATCAAAGAATCTCAAGGCAATCGCCGTGCGCGGGACACAGCGCCCGCCCGTGGCCGACCCCAAAGCGGTCAAAAGTATTGCGGCACTGGGCGCCAGCGAGTTGAAGACCAACCGCGGTATGCAGGAGTTAGGTGAGCTAGGCACAGCCGGTGTCGTGGCGGGGCAGGAGTTCGCGGGTGGGCTGCCCACCCGCAACTACCAGAGCGGAACCTTTGAACAGTTTGAGGCCATTACCGGGGAACGGCTGGCGGAAACGCTGCTTGTGGCGCGTGACACTTGCTATGCCTGCGTCGTGCGCTGCAAGCGTGAGGTGGAGAGCGAAAAATACGGTGTGGCGCGCGAACTGGGCGGCCCGGAGTACGAAACCATTGCCACGTTTGGCTCTTACTGCGCCGTGGATGATCTGGCGGCGGTGTCCAAGGCCAATGCGCTCTGCAATGACTACGGAATCGACACGATCAGCGCCGGCGCCACCATCGCTTGGGCTATGGAATGCTATATGGACGGCATCCTGAGCATTGAAGACACCGGCGGCATTGACCTGCGCTGGGGCAGCGCAGAGGCCATGCTGGAGGCGCTGGAAGCGCTCGCCTGGCGTCGCGGATATTTTGGGAATCTGCTGGCCGAAGGCTCGGCGCGCGCAGCGGCGACGCTGGGTAAGGCAGCACAGGCGCGACTGATCACCGCCAAAGGCAGCGAGGCGCCGGCGCACATGCCGCAGGTCAAGCGCAGTATGGGGCTGATCTACGCCGTCAACCCATTTGGGGCTGACCACCAGTCCAGCGAACATGACACCTCCTACGAAGAGAGTTCGGGCGAGCGCAGCTTGGGCTGGCTGGCCGAACTGGGTCTGACTCGCCCCGTTCCTGCGACCAGCCTGGGCGCGGAAAAGGTCGAGTTTACGCTGATCACCCAATATTGGGCCAGCCTGATGGATACGCTCAACCTCTGCCAGTTTGACTGGGGGGCCACCTGGCAATTATATGGTCCATCGGCCGCATCGCGAGTGGTGCAGGCCGTGACCGGCTGGGAGGTAAACACCCAGGAACTGATGAAGGTGGGTGCGCGACGTGTCAACCTGATGAAAATTTTTAACATGCGTGAAGGCTTTACGCGCGACGACGACAAACTCTCCCCGCGCCTGCATCAACCGCTCCAAGGCGGTGCCAGCGATGGCCTGCAGATGACCGTTGAGGAGTTGGAGACAGCCAAAGATCTCTACTACCGTCTGGCCGGCTGGGATGTGGAAACCGGCAACCCGACAGCCGAGCGGCTGGAGGAGTTGGGTATCGGCTGGACGATGCAGGCGTTGGCGTAAGTCAGCCATGTGTGAAGCAATGCTCTATCTCATCGCCACCCCAATCGGCAACTTAGGCGATATTACGTTGCGCGGGTTGGAAACCTTGCGCAGTGTGGATTATGTCGCCAGTGAGGATACACGCAACACCGGGCGGCTGCTCAAGCATTTTGAGATCAGCCGCCCGCAGATAGCCTTTCACGAACACAACGAGGACAAAGCCGGCGGGCGTATTCTGGGTCTGCTGCGTGAGGGAAAATCCATAGCCTTGGTGACCGATGCCGGAACGCCCGGCATTTCCGACCCCGGCTATTCACTGGTGCGGCGGGCGATTGACGCCGGCATCCCCGTCACCATGCTGCCGGGGCCAGCAGCGCTGATCATGGCGGTGGTTTTGTCCGGTCTGCCGCTGCACAGCTTCACCTTTCGCGGCTTTCCCCCGCGCAAGTCCGGTCAGCGCCGCCGCTTTCTGGAAGTGGACCTGCACTCGCCGCACACGCTGATCTTTTACGAAAGCCCTTATCGTCTGGCTGCCTTTTTAGCTGACGCCCTCGCCATTTATGGCGACCGCCTCGCCGCCCTCGCCAATGACCTGACCAAGCTCTACGAAAAAGTCGAACGCGGTTCGCTCTCGCAGTTGCACGCCTCCGTTGCCGACCAGGCCAAACTCAAAGGGGAGTATATCGTTGTGATCGCCGGGGCGGAAGCGTAGACTGCCTGCCCGGAAAGCAGCAGACGCGCGCCTCTTTCCTTTCAGCCCCATATGGGCTACAATGGCGCTATGTCCAGTCGCTCTGGACTGGTACAGAGGTGACTAGAACATATCAAGGAGTTTTTCAATGGCGAAAAACGTGCAACTGCCGGAAGCGGCTGAGATTTCTGTTGCGCCCAGCGGCACAAATGGCGCGCTGTCGACTTCCCCTTCGCTTGTACAACCAGTTTCCATAGCGCCCGTCTTAGACGAAAATAACCCACCTGGCGACACGCCCTACGATCCGCCGGCAGACCGCCATGCCAGCGCCTATGCGGTTGCCCTCGGCCAGCTCGACCGTGTGGCGGACTTTATGCATCTGGACGATGACATGCGTGTCTATCTCCGCACCTGCCAGCGCGAACTGATCGTCCACTTCCCCGTCCAGATGGACGACGGCAAGGTGCGCATGTTTACCGGCTTCCGCGTTCACCACAACGCCACCAAAGGCCCTGTCAAGGGCGGCCTCCGCTACCATCCCAATGTCACCCTGGACGAATGCCGCGCACTGGCAATGTGGATGACCTGGAAGTGCGCGCTAATGAATCTGCCCTATGGCGGAGCCAAGGGCGGCGTGATTGTGGAGCCGAGCGCGTTGAGCACGCGCGAGTTAGAAAAGATGACGCGGCGCTTTGTCACCGAGATTAGCCCACTGCTCGGCCCCGAACGTGACATCCCTGCACCCGATGTAGGCACCAATGCGCAAGTAATGGCTTGGATTATGGACACGCTCTCCATGCATCGCGGCTATTCAAGCCCTGCCGTCGTCACCGGCAAGCCTGTCTCCATCGGCGGCACAGTCGGTCGTGAGTCAGCCACCGGTCTCGGCATTACCTATATGACGCGCTCCGTCATGAAACAGCGCCTGGGGCGTGGGCTGGACGATGCCACGATTGCCGTCCAAGGCTTCGGCAACGTCGGTAGTTGGACAGCGCGTACAATGCACGAACGGGGCGGACGCATTATTGCCATCAGCGACAAATTTGGTGGTATCTACAACAGCCGCGGGATTGATCTACGCAGCTTGCAGCGCCATGTAGCCGATACGGGTGCGGTACTCGGCTTTGAAGGCGCAGACACCTTGACGAATGAGGAACTGTTGACGCTTGACGTAGACGTGCTTGTGCCCGCTGCACTGGAAGGGCAGATCACCAAGAACAATGCCCATGCTGTGCGCGCCACTATTGTCGCCGAAGGCGCCAACGGCCCTACCACACCGGAAGCGGACGACATTCTTCTCGACAAGGGCGTGCTGGTCATTCCCGACATCATCTGCAATGCGGGGGGTGTCGTCGTCTCCTACTTTGAATGGGTGCAGAGCCTGCAATCTTTCTTTTGGAACGAGGGAGAAGTACGGCGCCGGATGGAGACAACACTGCTCGACAACTTAGAAGTGGTGATTGGCACCACGACGCGCCACAAGTGCACGATGCGCACCGCAGCCTACATGATCGCCATTGAACGCATCAGCGAGGCTATGCATGTGCGCGGCTTCTACCCCTAGCGCACACCGTACACGCAGGAAAGCAAATAGTTCCGGGAAGTGGCCAGAAAGATCTGCCACTTCCCGGAAGTCGATTCAACTCTTACGCGCCCAGCCGGTTCCGGGTCAGAATTTCGCCTGTTCCTTGACGCGTGGTGACCTGGTGGCCCTCCAGCGGCAGAATGCGCTCATGGATGGTGTCGACAATCCAAGCAGCAGTGGGAAAGAACATATCTTCCAATTCGGCTGCCGGCGTGATCCAGTTGCGGGAACCGACCACGGCAGGCGGGCCATCGAGGTAGTCAAAGGCCAACTGGGTGAGGTTATTGGCAATCGTGTGGGCAAAGGAGCCGCGCTCGCAGGCATCGCTGGCTACGACGAGTTTGCCTGTCTTTTTGACTGACTCAACCAGTGGAGCGTAATTCAGCGGGTTGAGGAAACGAACGTCGATCACTTCGGCGGAGACGTTATGCCGCTCCTGCAGCAGTTTGGCCGCTTCCAACGCACGATAAAGGGTGGCGCCAATTGTGATAATAGTGACGTCGCTGCCACTGCGCCGTACAGCCGGTTCGCCCAAAGGCACTTCGTAGTAGCCGGTGGGGACGCCGCCTTCAACCAGTGTCTCGGTTTCCGGATAAAGACGCTGACTTTCAAAGAAAATGACGGGGTCACTGCCGGCCAGGGCCAGATTCAGCATCCCTTTGGCGTCATAGGCCGTGGCAGGGAAGAAAACCTTTAGTCCCGGCACGTGCGCAACCATGGTGCTCCAATCCTGCGAATGCTGCGCGCCGTACTTAGCGCCCACAGAGATGCGCAGCACCAGCGGCATTTCGAGCAGGCCGCCCGACATCGACTGCCATTTGGCCATTTGATTAAAGATCTCGTCGCCGGCGCGCCCCATGAAATCAGCATACATCAGTTCAGCCACCACGCGCCCGCCGCAGAGCGCATAGCCGGTGGCTGCGCCGACGATGGCGCCTTCGGAGATGGAGGTATTGAACAGCCGCTGATAAGGCAGCGCTTCCGTCAAGCCACGATAGACGCCAAACGCCCCACCCCAGTCGCGATTCTCTTCGCCAAAAGCCACCATAGTGGGGTCGGCGTAGAAACGGTGCACCATCGCCTCAAAGAGCGCCTCAGTGTAGGTCAACGTTTTGAGTTTGGGTGTCGGCTTGCCCTGCGCATCCAACCCAAAGCGAAATTTCTCTTGTGTTTGCTTCCAGCGCGTCTGCTCTTTCGGCAGCAGCACCTCCGGCTCGCGCTCGGCATACCGCTCACGCTGCCGATTGCTGAACATCACCTCAGCAATCTCCTCGCTGTCCAGCGTCATACGCGGTGACAATTCGGGTGAGATCGCCGCGGTCAAAACCTGCTTGAGCTGTTCGACTGCGCTCTGCACCATGTCATCCAATTCGCCCTCACCGGCGTGGCCATTGGCGACCAGGTACTCACGGTAGCCGATGATGGCGTCATTGGCGCGCCACAGATCAACCTCTTCCTTGGTGCGATAGGCCGAGGCGTCGGAAGGAGAGTGGCCCGAAAAACGGTAGGTGATGGTGTCGAGCAGCGCCGGGCCGCGACCTGCGACCAACACGGCGCGCTTACGCTCGATGGCGTCCGCCACGGCCAGGGGGCTGTACCCATCCACCCGCTCCGCGTGCATTGCTTCGGCATTAACGCCCAGCCCCACACGCGCCAGCACGCGGAAGCTCATCGTCTCCCCCAACGGTTGGCCACCCATGCCGTAGAAGTTGTTCATAAAGTTAAAAAGAATCGGCGGCGCCCCGCCCACGTCCTCAGGCCACAGCGTGCGATATTGGTCCATGGCGGCTATCATCATGCCTTCCCACACGGGGCCACAGCCCATTGAGGCGTCGCCGATGTTGGCAATGACGATGCCGGGCAGGCGGTTGATGCGCTTGAAAAGCGCTGCACCGGTGGCGATATCGCCCGATCCGCCGACAATGGCGTTGTTGGGCATAACGCCAAAGGGAGGGAAGAAGGCGTGCATAGAGCCGCCTAATCCTTTGTTAAAACCTGTGATCTTACCGAAGATTTCGGCCAGCGCCCCGTAAAGCACATAGCTGATGGCAAGCTGTTTCATATCGCTTGTCTTAGCAAAGCGCTCAACCACAGCCAGCGTTGCGCCATCCATATAAGTGCGCATAATGGCCAGCAAATCATCTTCGCTCAGCTTGGCGATGGCGGAGAGCGACTTGGCCAGAATTTCGCCGTGAGAGCGATGCGAACCAAAGATAAAATCTTCGGCGCTCAGGTTGTAGGCCATGCCCACTGCGGCCGATTCCTGACCAATGGAGAGGTGAGCCGGCCCCTTGTGCTGGTACTCGATGCCTTCATAGGAGCCTTCGCGTTTGATGCGGTCGAGCATAGTCTCAAACTCGCGGATGTACACCATGTCTCGGTAAATGCGCACTAAGTTGTCGCGACCGTACTTTTTGCTCTCTGCTGCCGCATCAGCTCGGTACGCATTGATCGGGATTTCGGGGGCTACCAGGCTGGCAGGCCGGCGCTGTTCAGTGGGATCGATCAGGATTGTTTTTGGCATAATTCGTTTGTTCTTTCCAGCGATATGTTCGCATTAAATCGGCATTTTGTCGTGGCCGGCTGGTCGCCAGCCCTTGATGGGCGGAATCACCCCGCCATCAGCAAGTCAATAGCCGCAACAGCCTGGCCCAGCGCCTGCAGGAAACGAGCGGCGGGCGCACC
This sequence comes from Caldilineales bacterium, assembly GCA_038205395.1. GTDB lineage: Bacteria > Chloroflexota > Anaerolineae > Caldilineales > Caldilineaceae > Fredericiella. The sequence continues at coordinate 1,024 of JBBRBX010000032.1, read as the reverse complement.
GTCCACTACTTGGTGATTGATGGTGAGTGACAGCCCAATGTGCGGGATAAACTGCGTCTGACCATCCACATCCACTGCTTTAGGCTGGATGTTGCAAACGCCCAGGATGGCGACCTGTGGCGGGTTGAGTACAGGCGTAAACATTTCTACGCCAAAAGCGCCTAAATTGGTCACGGTAAAGGTGCCGCCGTTCAGCTCATCGGGCAGCACCTTGCCCTCCAGGCAGACGCCGGCCAGCCGCTTGGCTTCGGACGCAAGCTGGCGCAGACTGAGCGTGTCAGCCTGGCGCACAACAGGAACCATCAGCCCACGCGGCGTATCGACAGCGATTCCCAAATGGACGTGCTGATACCGCTGGATGGCTTCACCGCTAAAGAGAGCATTGAGAACCGGATGTTGCGGCAGCGTGCGCGCCACGGCCAGCAGCAGCAGATCGTTGATCGTAATTCCACGCAATCCCATTGCCTCTGGGCTGGTCTTGAGGCGCGCACGCAGCGCCTGCAGCGCGCGGGCGTCAGCGGAGGCATGCAGCGTCAACTGCGCAGTGCTCTGCAGCGACTGCAACATGCGGTCGGCAATCACCTTGCGCACGCCCTTGACAGGGATCACTTCGCTTTCGTCGTCCACGGCAGGCAGTGGGACCGCCTTAAGCCGAGCAGTTGCAGCCGGTTCCGGCGCTTCCAGCGTGTGCGCTGCTCCGCCTCTGACCAGGTCTTTGCTCATTACGCGCCCGCCAGGCCCGCTGCCCTGGCCGGGAACAGCATAGCCCCCCTCAGCCACCATTGCTTTGGCAACCGGCGTCAGCTTGGGCTGGGAAGCGACGGCGGCCTGGATATCGCGCTCGATCACACGCCCAGCAGGGCCGCTACCGGCTACACTGTGGGTGTCAATGCCTTTGCGCTCGGCAAGGTGACGGGCACGCGGCGAAACAGCGGCGGCGGGGGGGGCGGGCGGCCGGGGCGGCCGCCCCCCGCGGGGCGGGTGTAATGATGGAGGCGCCGCACAAGTTGCCCCCCCCCGACAG